>JBKOYM010000003.1:0-14848 GCA_046725375.1 Actinomycetota bacterium | reverse complement strand
CTCGTGTCGGCCCGGGCCGATGTGGCGGCGGGCGAACGGTGCGGCCGCGTCGAGATCGTGCAAGCTAGGGGTGTCGCTCATCCCGAGGCTCCAGAGTCAGCGGATACGGTTACCGCTCCCCCTCTGTCACGCGCCGGGGTGTCCGGTGCGCTTCAGAGTGCCTCGGTCACGTGGTCCCGTTGCCTGAGAGGTTCTGGGGAGATTTGCCCCTTCGGCGCCGTCTCGCGAACCAACCTTGGTACGAAACGAACTCTCCCACGTGCCGTGCGCAGCGATTTTCAACTTACCACCATGTGGGAGTGGCCCCCGGTACGGCACCCCGTACTCAACATCGATCGGTCACTTGTCGACCCACCATGGGTAACTTGTCGTCACGTGCCGAACGACGAGTGACCGATCGTCGGCTGGGGTGGCGCCAGCCGGTCGGCGGTCGGAGCGTCAGCCGGTGAGGCGGGCCCGGCGGCGCGCGGCGAGCTCGTCGTCGGGGTGATCGGAGTCGGGAGCGTCGGCGCGCTCGCTCGGCAGCTCGGCCAGCGATCCCTCGATCTCTCGCCAGACACCGCCAATGGCGATCCCGAAGACTCCCTGCCCACCTTGCAGCAAGTCGATGACCTCGCCGGCGGAGCGGCACTCGTAGACGCTCGCTCCGTCGCTCATCAGCGTGACCTGGGTGAGATCGTCTGTGCCGCGCTCCCGCAGGTGCGAGATCGCGGTCCGAATCTGTTGCAGCGACACGCCCGCATCGAGCAGCCGCTTGATGATCTTGAGCAAAAGCACGTCGCGGAAGGAGTAGAGCCGCTGAGTACCGGAGCCGCTGGCCCCTCGAACGCTCGGCCGAACCAGGTCGGTCCGCGCCCAGTAGTCGAGCTGCCGGTACGTCACACCCGCCGCCGCGCAGGCGGTCGGGCCGCGGAACCCGACGTCTTCGGGCATCGGCGCGAGGTCGTCGGCGAACAGAAGCCCCTGCTCAGCGGCGGTCGCGGCGGCCTTCTCCGCCTCATCCGCGTTGGGGGTTGGTACGTCGGCGCCGGTGTCACGAGTGCCCGTCACGGGTGCCCTCCCAGGGGGTGCTGGCTGAGTGGTCGCCGGGCGAGTTACAGCGGCGACATTCTTCGATCACCGTACGTCCGCCCCCCATCGGGGTCAACGACCCGACCGGGCGGGTCGGAGGAACCTCGACTCCAGGTTGAGGGTCGCGTCGAGATCAGCGCTCGTGCTCGAAGTCCTCGGGGTTGATCTGATCGAGGAACTCCCGAAACTTCTCGACCTCGGCCTCATCTTCGTCGGCCACCTGGACGCCCGACTCGCCGAGTACATCGGGACTGCATACGATCTTGCTGCCGGTGCGCAACGCCAGCGCGATCGAGTCGGACGGGCGAGCGTCGACCTCGACGCCGGAGGCGAAGACGAGTCGGGCGAAGAACACACCGTCCTTGACCTCGGTGATGCGTACTTCGGAGAGCTCTTCGCCGAATGAGGTGACGAGATCGCGCATGAGGTCGTGGGTCAGCGGCCGCGGTGGCACCACCCCCTGCTGGGCGAAGGCAATCGCCGTCGCCTCGACGGCGCCGATCCAAATCGGGAGGTATCGGGTGCCTTCCACCTCGCGCAGCAGCACTAGCGGTTGGTTGGTCGGCATCTCGACTCGGACACCGACGACATCGAGCTCGTGCACGCCTTCCACCGTACTCCGCACTGGTCCGATCCGCAGGGGGTGAGTCCCGGCCCCATTTGACGAATCTCCGTCAGCGGCGCAGGCCGCTCTTCACCAGCATCGTATGCAGCCGCAGGGAGAGCGCGGCCAGCTGGCGAGCCGTCTCGTCGGCTCGTGCCGCGGCGGCGCCGTCATGCTGTCGGGTCAGCGGCGCAACGATCTGTTCGACCAGCCCGACCTCGCGATCGGCAGCGGTCTTGAACGCCCGGAGGTGTCGCGGCTCGAGCCCGAATGCCGCGAGCTCGCCAACCGTCCGGGCAACGACGAGAGCCGTACCGTCGTACCAGGTCTGCGAAGGCCGGCGCTGGATCAAGCCGTAGCGTTCGATCTGCTCCAGCAGGTGGTCGTCGATGCCGGACGCCTCGAGCAGTTCGACCCGCGACAATCGCATCGGCCGGGACTCCTGGGCGAACGTCTCCGGCGCGGGATAGCCGTCGTCGGCCAACACGATGCGCGGCGGCAGCGGCTTGGCGTCATCGTCGTCGACGGTCAGGCCGTGGTCGATCGCGGCGAGCTCCTCACGGATCCGCTTCAGTGGGTAGTAACTGTCCCGCTGGCGGGTGAGAACGTAGCGCAGGCGCTCCACGTCGGCGTGGGAGAACTTCCGATATCCCGACGGTGTTCGCGCGGGATCGACGAGCCCCTCCGACTCGAGATAGCGAATCTTCGAAATCGTCACGTCGGGAAAGTCGGCTCGCAAGATCGCGAGCACCTCCCCGATGCTCATCCGCGCATGATCGGGCGCGGCTGAGGTCACGGATTAGCACCCCCAGAGCCGGCCTGGCTCGGGTAGTAGACCAGGCGGTACTTACCGATCTGGACCTCGTCGCCGCCAGCGAGCAACACTTCGTCGACGCGGTCGCGGTTGACGTAGGTCCCGTTGAGACTGCCGACGTCGCTCACGATGTAGCCCTCGGGCGTACGCCGGAATGCGGCATGTCGGCGCGACACCGTCACGTCGTCGAGGAAGATGTCGCTTTCGGGGTGGCGGCCGGCTGACACCGTCTCGGTGTCCAGCAAGAATCGCGAACCCGCGCTCGGACCGCGCTGGACCACCAACAGCGCACTGCCCGGCGGCAGGGCGTCGAGTGCGGCGGCGTCTTGCGCGCTCAGCTCGGTGGTCTCCACGTCGCCGCCGTCGAAGCTCGGGGTCAACGAAATCGTCGAAGTCGTTTCGGAAGGCGATTCGGGAGCCACCAGGCGGTGGCCGCACTGCGCGCAGAACTTGGCCGAACTCGGGTTCTCGTGTCCGCACTCAGTGCAGAACGGCATTGCGACCTCCTCGGAGACAACCAGCCAGTTGCTGCCCACCACCCTACGTGCCCTGATCGCGTCGACTGGTGGTCGACTCGTGTCGAGTCTCAAGCCAAAGTCAAGGTTGATGGTTGGGAGCAACTTACGGGTGCCGCCACGGGGCGGTCAACGCGGGTCGCCGAGGCTCACTCGCCGACCTGGGCGCGATAGCCGTCGGCGTCCAGGAGCCCGTTGACCGCGTCCGGATCGGCGACCCTGATCCTCAGCAGCCAACCGCCCTCGTACGGCGCGGAGTTGACCAGCTCCGGAGCGTCGTCAAGAGCCGTGTTGACCTCGACGACTGTCCCGGTCACCGGGGCATAGATATCGCTGACGGACTTGGTCGACTCCAGTTCGCCGATGCTCGCGCCGGCCTCGATCTCGGCCCCGGACTCGGGCAACGTGACGTACACGATGTCGCCCAGTTGGTCCTGGGCGTAGTCGGTGACACCGACCTCGGCGGTGTCGCCGTTGAGCCGGACCCACTCGTGCTCCTCGGTGTACTTCAGATCGTCTGGAATCACACTCGCTCCTCGGGACGCAGGTCGGTCTGCAACCTAGTCGGCCGGCTGAGCGTACTCGGGCTCGCGACGGACGGCCAGCGAGGTCACGTCGACCGTGTCGCGCTCGTCGACGTTGACGGTCCCGCCGAGCGACTCGACGATCTCGGCGACGCCGCCCGGGAACTTGACGGCCTCGCTCAGCGTGTGGGCGTGACCGATCGCGTCGATGATGAACGGTGGGCGCACCAACGTTCCGTCGATGCTGACGCCGTCGGTGTCGTCGGCGAAGTACGTCTGCGCGACCACCCGCGCCGTGTCGTTGATCTCGATCGCCTCGGCACCGGCGTCACGGAGCTCCTCGACCACGTTGAGCAGCGTCGAGGCGCTGACTTGGTCAGCCGGATCGTCGATGCGGATCACGATGCCTGGCCCGCTCGCGCCGACGGTGCCGGACAAGATGGCCAGCGCGCTGGCCTCCTCGCGAGCCTCGCGCAGGGCGGCCTGGGTCCTCGTGCTGGAGTTTTGCAGCCGGAGCTTGTCGGCCTCGAGTCTGCTGATATCGTCCTCGGCCCGATCGCGGGCCGCGTCCAGCGAGTCGAGCAGCTGGATGAGGTCGCCTCGACGGGCACCGGCATAGTCGTCCGGCTCCGACACCGCTCGCCCCTGCACCACGGCACCGAACCCGAGGATGGCGAGAAGCACGCCAGCGACGATCTGGCCACGGCCCGGACGGGATCGCACCATCGTGAGCAGCTTGTCGATTCCCTGCGACGACTCGTTGGCCGACCGCGCCGGGTTGGTCTTGGGTGGCGAACCATCAGGCATGGAAGATGTGCCTCCGGATCGCGGCGACGTTGGAGAAGATCCTGATGCCCAACACCACAACCACGCCGGTTGACAGCTGGTTGCCGACCCCGAGCTTGTCGCCGAGGTAGACGATCAGCGCGGCGATGATGACGTTGGACATGAACGACACGACGAACACCTTGTCGTCGAAGATGTCGTCCAAGTACGCCCGCAGCGCACCGAACGACGCGTCGAGGGCGGCCACGACGGCGATCGGCAAGTAGGGCCGCATCGCGTCGGGCACTTCGGGCTCGATGATCAGGCCGCCGATCAGCCCGATGGCCAGGCCGAGGATCGCGATCATGGCAGTTCCCCCTGGCGGGTGGCGTATTGAGCGTCGAGGCGTTCCTTCGGCACCGACGGCAAGGTCAGATCGTCGACCGTCTCCATGTCGAAGTGGATGCCGTAGTTGGTCTCGAGGTCGAACCATGCCTGACCGCCCGGCGTCTCGGCGAACGATGCTTCCAGGGTGTTAGGGTCGCCGATCGCGGTCACGACGTACGGCCGGGTCAGCGAGTTGTAGTTGACAGTAATGGCTCGCCCCGCCGTACGGATCGCCGACAGCGACCCGAGCCGGTTGCCGTTGATCGCGATCGCTTCGGCGCCGGCCTGCCAGAGACCGTTGACGAGCACCTGGAGGTCGACGTCCAAGATGGTGCCGCCGGAGCTGGACACTCCCTCCGACTGGTCGTCGACGGTGATCCGGACGCCCGGTCCGGTCACGGACACCGACCCGGCGAGCAGCTGCGACTCGCTGAGCGTGTCGAGCAGATCCTCGCCGCGGCTGCCGATCTGCTCGTTGGTGCCCTGCAGACCCTCGACGGCGTTTTCGAGCTCGTCGGTTCGGCTGGCCAGCTGGCTGATCTCGGCCTCACGGGCGTTGATCCGCGCGATCAACCGCGACCGCTCCTCCGCCTGGGCTGGCTGGTCCGATTGGGTCTGCAGGGCCGTGGTGGTGAGGAGGACGCCGAGTCCGATGAGCCCGAGCGATCCGAGTACGCGGGGCATTCGACGTCCGTCTCGCGGGTCGTCGTCACGTTGCGAGGCCGCCTTCGCGTAGTCCTCGTCGAGTGCGGTGGCCGAAACCCGCTCCAGCAGGTCCCACGACGACGGCGTGCGCTGGCTCGCGGTCGACGCGTCTCGCTGGTGGGGCGGCCGCATGATCATGGAGCGACCTCCTCACGGTCGGCGCCGGGCGTCGTCGTCAGCAGCACTCGGACCTGCCAGGCGTACAACAGCCCCGCCCACCAATAGAGAGCGCTGCCCCAGATCGCGAAGGCCCAGCCGAAGACGAAGGCCATATCAGCGATCGAACCGGAACCGTCGCCCAACAGCAAGAGCGGGAAGGCGTACAAAAGGCAGAACGTGGCGGCCTTGCCGAGGAAATGCACCGGCAACGCACTGTATCCCCGGGTCCGCAGGAATGGAACAAGCGCGACCAGGAGTACGTCGCGTAGCACCAACGCGATCGCCAGCCAAGTCGGGATGATGTCGCGTATCGCGAAGCCGACGAGGACAGCCAGGATGTAGAGCCGGTCCGCGATCGGGTCGAGCAGCTGGCCGAGTCGTGACGCCTGATCGAGCCGTCGGGCGATCTGACCGTCGAGGTAGTCGGTGACGCCGGCGACCGCCAGCACGAGCAGCGCAGCCAGGTCCCACTCGGGCCCGAGCATGAACCAGAGGAACAGCGGGATGCCGAGAAGCCTCAACACGCTGAGCAGATTCGGAATCGTCCAGACGCGGTCCACGAGCTCGACGTCCGGATCGTCGGCCACGCCCCGGCCTCCTTGACTGTCTGACTTAGCACGCCCCCAGAGCACGGTGGTCGGTCCCTGAGAATGATCCTGACCCACGACAGGTTACCGGCCATATCACCCCGGTGGTTTCGTGCCTCACCCCCGCCCGCGACGCCGCCTCCGAGGATCGGATCCCCGGGCCAAATCGGTCACGATCCGACGCGCCCGCGCGATCTGCGGCGCCTCGTCGCCGGACCGGACGGCGGCGGACAGCTCGATCGTGCCGCCACCCGTGAGTGGCCGGTACGTCGCACCCTCGACGCCTAGCGCCGCCACCGGCTCCGGCACGACGGCGACGCCGAGCCCGGCCGCGACGAAGGTGACGAGCGTCGATGTCTCCCCGACCTCCTGACGGATTCGCGGCTCGAATCCGGCCTCGCGACAGAGCTCGGTGACCCGACCGCTCATCACGGAACGGCCACGGCCCGGATGCATGATGAAGTCCTCGTCGCGGAGATCCGGGACGCGAAGCCGCTTTCGCTCGGCCAGCCGATGTCCGTCGGGCAAGGCGACGATGAGTCGCTCGCGCCGCAAGGTCGTGAGGACGACACCGTGCGCGTCGACCGATGGCCGCATCAGCGCGAGGTCGATGTCGCCGCCGAGCAGCGCCCGGATCTGGTCTGGCACCAGCATCTCGCCACGGAAGCTGAAGTCGACAGCCGGGAGTTGGTCGCGCAGCGTCCGCGCCAGGCTCGGCAACAGACTGTAGGTCGCCGATCCGACACAGCCGACGACGAGTCGCCCCTCCAGGCCGGCGTCGACCCGCTGCGCCTCGACGGTCGCCGAGTCGATGGCGGCGAGTACCTCGCGGGCGCGACCGAGGTACGTCGCGCCGGCCGGCGTCAGCTCGACACGGCGCGTGGTGCGCCGCAGCAGCTGGACACCGAGCTCCGCCTCGAGCCGTCGGATCTGCTGCGACAAGGGAGGCTGGGCCATGTGCAGTCGCGCCGCCGCCCGACCGAAATGGCGCTCCTCGGCGACGGCGACGAAGTACCGCAGGTGACGCAGCTCCACCCACTCATACTCGCATGGTCTTAATCAGATCGAAATCGATACTTCACCATATCGACCACCGGGCTTACGGTCGTGCCATGGACGAAGTCGTGATCTGCGCGCCGCTGCGTACTCCCGTCGGTCGCTTCGGCGGCGCATTCGCCACGGTCGACGCCGCGACGCTCGCGTCCGGGCTGCTGGCCGAGCTCGTGAGCCGCACCCGCCTGCAGGAGGCCGACGTCGACGACGTGATCTTGGGCCAGTGCTATCCGAACGGAGAGGCACCGGCGATCGGGCGTATCGCCGCTGTCGACGCGGGTCTCGGCACGTCGGTACCCGGTGCCCAGGTCGACCGGCGCTGCGGGTCCGGCCTCCAGGCGGTGCTGTACGCCGCCGGCATGGTCGCGACCGGCGCCGCCCGATGCGTCGTGGCCGGCGGCGTCGAGTCGATGTCACAGGTCGAGCACTACGCACGCGGACTGCGCACCGGCGTACGCGGCAGCGTGGAGCTGATGGACCGTCTGACCCGGGCCCGCGAGACGGCCGGCGGCCGCTTCCATCCGGTGCCGGGCGGCATGCTCGAGACGGCCGAAAACCTCCGGCGCGAGTACGGGATCAGCCGGCTCGAACAGGACGAGCTCGCGCTCCGATCGCAGCAGCGCGCGGTAGCCGCTCATGACGCGGGGCGATTCGCCGACGAGATCGTGTCGGTCACCGTGCCCGGCCGTCGCGGCAAGCCCGATGTCGTGGTCGATCGCGACGAGCATCCCCGACCGGACACGACTCTCGACGCCCTCGCCGCGCTGCGTCCTGTCCGGTTGTCCGTCGATCCCGAGTCGACCGTGACGGCCGGCAATGCGAGCGGGCAAAACGACGGGGCCGCCATGTGCGTCGTGACGACCCGGGCCGAGGCCGAACGACGCGGTCTCGACTCCCTGCTGGCGCTGCGGGCGTGGGCCGTCACGGGCGTGGGGCCGGAGGTCATGGGCATCGGACCCGTGACGGCCGCCGCCGCTGCCCTCGATCGGGCCAGGCTCACGCTCGACGACATGGACCTGATCGAACTCAACGAGGCCTTCGCCGCGCAGGTACTCGCGGTGCTACGCGAGTGGAAGCTCGACCCGACCGACGAGCGGCTCAACCCGAACGGGTCGGGCATCTCGTTGGGCCACCCCGTCGGCGCGACCGGGGCACGGATCCTCGCGACCCTGGTGTACGAGATGCGCCGCCGCGAAAGCCGATATGGCCTGGAGACGATGTGTATCGGCGGCGGCCAAGGCCTCGCAGCGGTCTTCGAGGCGGCCCGATGACTGCCGTCGACGTCAGTTATTCCGTCAGCGGGCGTGCCGACGGACCCGTCGTTGTGTTGTCCAACTCTCTCGGCTCGACGCGAGCGATGTGGGATCGCAACGTCCCCGCCCTCGAGCCACGGTTTCGCGTCGTGCGCTATGACACGCGCGGCCACGGCGAATCACCGGTTCCGGACGGGCCGTACACCTTCGACGACCTCGCCGACGACCTGGTGGCGCTGCTCGACCGGCTCGGCGTCGGGCGTGCCCATGTGGTCGGCCTCTCGCTCGGCGGCATGACCGCGATCCGCCTGGCCGCGCGCGACCCCGAACGGGTCGACCGACTGGTCCTGCTCTCGACGTCGGCCCGGCTCGATCCGCAGTTGTGGCTCGAGCGAGCCGCGCTGGTCCGAGCCGGCGGCACCGGATCGATCGCGGCGACCGTGGCGATTCGGTGGTTCACCCCGGCATACTTCGAGCGCCACCCGGAGGTCCGGACGGCGTACGAGGCGATGGTGTCCGGCACGTCGGCGGAGGGGTACGCCGCCTGCTGCGACCTGATCGCCGAGATGGACCTGCGGGCCGACCTGGACGCGATCAGGGCACCCACACTCGCGATCGCCGGCGCCGACGACCCCGCGACTCCCCCGGTCCACCTGCGGCGCATCGCCGACGCGATCCCCGACGCCCGGCTGCACGTCGTGCCCGACGCAGCGCATCTCGCCAACGCCGAGCGGCCCGACGTCGTCAACGCCGCCGTACTCGCTCATCTGGAGGAGCGATGAGTCTCGACAAGATCGTCGCCAGCCCGGCCGGCGCGGTGGCCGACATCCCGTCCGGCGCGAGCCTCGCCGTCGGCGGATTCGGCCTCGCCGGTATCCCCTGGTTCCTGATCGAAGCGGTGCTCGACCAGGGCGCCGACGACCTCACCGTGGTGTCCAACAACTGCGGCGTCGACGGCGCCGGTCTCGGTCTGCTGCTGGAGCACGGGCGCATCTCGCGGGTCATCGCGTCGTACGTTGGTGAAAACAAGGAGTTCGCCCGTCAGTACCTCGTAGGTGAGTTGGAGGTCGAGCTCACACCCCAGGGAACCCTCGCCGAACGACTGCGGGCCGGAGGCGCGGGATTAGGCGGCTTTTACACGCCAACTGGGGTCGGGACGATGGTCTCCGACGGTGGGCTGCCCTGGCGCTACGCCGCCGACGGATCCGTCGCGGTCGCGTCGCCGCCCAAGGAGGTTCGGACCTTCCACGGCCGCGAGATGGTGCTCGAGGAGTCGATCGTGACCGACTACGCGCTGGTGCGAGCGGCCGTGGCCGACCCGATCGGCAACTGCGTCTTCCACGCCGCGGCGCGCAACTTCAACCCCAACGCCGCCATGGCAGGCCGGATCACCCTGGTCGAGGCCGAGCGAATCGTCGACGTCGGCGACCTCGGGCCCGACGAGGTGCACCTGCCCAGCGTCTTCGTGCAACGCGTCGTGCCGCTCACTCCGGAGCAGGCGAAGCGCAAGGACATCGAGAAACGCACGACCCGACCGCGACCGGAGGCCTGAGCCATGCCGTGGAGTCGCGATCAGATGGCCGCCCGCGGCGCTGCCGAGCTGCGAGACGGCGAGTACGTCAACCTCGGCATCGGGCTACCGACCCAGATTCCCGAGCACCTCCCGGCCGGATCGTCGGTGACTCTGCACGCCGAGAACGGCATCCTCGGAGTCGGCCCGTTCCCGTACGACGACGAGGTCGACGCCGATATCGTCAACGCCGGCAAGCAGACCGTGACAGTGCTGCCGGGTGGCTCGTACTTCGACTCGGCGACGAGCTTCGCCATGATACGCGGCGGCCACATCGACGTCGCCGTGCTCGGCGGCATGCAGGTCGCGGCCAACGGTGACCTGGCCAACTGGCTGGTGCCCGGCGCGATGGTCCGGGGCATGGGCGGCGCGATGGATCTGGTCACGGGTGCCCGTCGGGTCATCATCCTCATGGGACACACGACCAAGACCGGCGCGTCGAAGCTCGTGTCGTCGTGCGCACTCCCCCTGACCGGCCGCGCCGTCGTCGACCGGGTGATCACCGACCTCGGCGTGCTCGACATCGTCGGCGACGCCTTCGAGCTCCGCGAGCTGGCCCCGGACGTCACCGTCGACGAGGTCGTCGCCGCCACCGACGCTCCGGTCCGGGATCGTCGCGCGACAACTATTTGACCGACCACAGGCCCGGCCGTCCGGGGCTGACTACCGTCCACCCCATGAGGCCGGGCCGGGCGGCGGTGGCGCCGTGGTGACGAAGATCGTGCGAGACATGACGGCGCCGAGAAGCGATCCGATGCAAACGCCGAGTACGAGGTTGATGGCGGCGGTCGCGATCTGACTCTCCTGCTCCGAGCCGATCGTGAACGGCGTCACGACGCCGCATACGGTCGCCAGCCCGATGATCCAGCCAAAGAACGGCCCGGGCCGGGGTGTGATGAGTGCCAGCACATGCAGCACGCCGGTGGCGACGAGTGCCAGCAGGAACGCCGTCAGCGCGTAGTCGCTCACGAACGCGTCTGCGACCTCGAGGAGCAGAGCTGGTCGCACCAGGTCCACGTCGAAGATGTCACGACTGATGAGGACGCCCACCACGGCGACGAGGGCCGCGACGCATCCGGTCGCGACGCCACCTCCCCACAGTCTCGCTGCCTCCACCGTGACCTGAGTCCTCGGCGGTCGTCCGGCCGGACTCGGATAAGACATATGAACCTCCCAGGCCCCGTCCACCCATTCTGTTCCGGCGTTGCCGTCCTCGTGGCGATCGCACGCAGGGCGTCCGCGGCGATCGAGTTTGATTTCACCCCGCGAAGGTGAGTGCGAGACGCCGGGAGCGTGTGAGCGTGGCACTGGCCGTACGCCCGTGTGCCGGCCGGTGAGCACGGCAGCGTCCGCGAAAGGAGCGCACCCGATGAGCAAAACCTTCAAGGGCACCATCAACGTCGACGTCCGCGACTCGACGCCGGACTGGGAGCCGTACCTGCAGCCGGTTGCGCCGAACGACGCTCCGAATGTGCTCTACATCGTGCTGGACGACGTCGGCTACTCGGCGATGGGTCCGTGGGGCGGGCTGATCGACACGCCCAACATAGATCGCCTCGCGACCAACGGCCTGACGTACACCAACTGGCACACAACGGCGCTCTGCTCGCCGACACGGTCTTCACTGCTGACCGGACGCAATCACACGACGAACGGCATGGCGTGCATCGCCGAGGCGACCACCGGCTTTCCGAACGGCAACGGGCACATCCCGTTCGAGTGCGCCACGATGGCCGAGGTGCTCGGCGAGCGAGGCTGGAACACGTACATGCTCGGCAAGTGGCACCTGTGTCCGTCCGACGAGATGAACATGGCGTCGACGAAGCGGAACTGGCCGGTCGGCCGCGGCTTCGAACGGTTCTACGGATTCCTCGGCGGCGAGACGAACCAGTGGTATCCCGACCTGATCTACGACAACCACCCGGTCGAGCAGCCGGCGATGCCCGAGGACGGCTACCACCTCACCACAGACCTGACCGACAAGGCGATCGAGTTCATCAAGGACGCGAAGATGATCGCGCCGGACAAGCCGTTCTTCATGTACTTCTGCCCGGGCGCGACGCACGCTCCGCACCACGCGCCGAAGGAGTGGATCGCCCGCTACGAGGGCCGGTTCGACATGGGGTACGAGGTCTACCGCGAGCAGGTCTTCGCGCGCCAGAAGCAACTCGGCATCTTCCCTGACAGCGCGCAGCTCTCGCCGTTGAACCCGTACGTCACCGAGAAAAGCGCTGACGGCAGGGAATGGCCGCCGCTGGACGTCGTACGCCCCTGGGGTCCGCTGTCCACCGACGAGAAGCGGCTGTTTTGCCGCATGGCAGAGGTGTATGCGGGCTTCCTCTCGCACACCGACCATGAGATCGGGCGGCTGCTCGACTTCCTCGAACAGTCCGAGCAGCTGGACAACACGATCATCGCGTTCGTGTCCGACAACGGGGCGAGCGCCGAGGGCGGTCCGAACGGCTCGGTCAACGAGAACAGGTTTTTCAACGGCGTCCCGGACACGATCGAGGAGAACCTGCGACTCATCGACGACCTCGGCTCGCCGGCGACGTACAACCACTACCCGAACGGCTGGGCATGGGCGTTCAACACGCCGTTCAAGATGTGGAAGCGCTACAACTTCGAGGGCGGGTCGGCCGACCCGTTGATCATCTCGTGGCCGCGTGGCATCCGGGCCAAGGGGGAGCTGCGCGGGCAGTACATGCACGCCACCGACGTCGCCCCGACGCTGTACGACATGCTCGGGGTCGAGCTGCCCGAGACCGTGAACGGGTTCCAGCAGATCCCACTCGAGGGCGTGAGCTTCCGCTCGACCTTCGAGAGCAAGGACGCGCCGACGCCGAAGGAGTCCGCCTTCTACTCGATGCTGGGCTCCCGAGCGGTCTGGCACAAGGGCTGGAAGGCGGTGAGTGTGCATCCGACGATTTCCGGCTGGAGCAACTTCGACCGGGACCGGTGGGAGCTCTACAACACCGACGCCGACCCCATCGAAATGCATGACCTCGCCGCCGAGAATCCGACCAAGCTGCAGGAGATGATCAACCGCTGGTTCCACCTGGCGGGCACGTACAACGGACTCCCACTTGACGACCGGACTGCGGTCGAGGTGCTAGCCGACCCGACGCGGCCGCAGGTCGTGCCGCCCCGCGACAGATACGTCTACTACCCCGACGCGGCCGAGGTCCCGGAGAGTGCCGCAGCCAACATCCGCAACCGCGACTACTCCATCGTGGTCGAGCTCGACGTCGAGTCCTCCGATGCTTCCGGCGTGTTGCTGTCGCACGGCGCCGCGTTCGGTGGTCATGCCCTGTACATCAAGGACCGGAGGCTCAAGTACGCCTACAACTTCGTCGGCAGTCGGACGCAGGTTGTCGAGTCGACGAAGGACCTGCCGACCGGACCGGTGCTCTTGGCCGCGTCGTTCGTCCGCGAGGGCGACGCCATGCCCACAACCGGGATGCTGTCCCTGTTCATCGGGAACGAGAAGGTCGGCGAGGGCACGATCACGACGCAGCCCGGAAACTTCTCCCTCGTCGGTGAAGGGCTGAACGTCGGACAGGATCCGGCTTCGCCGGTGACCGACGACTATCCCGGCACTCGTCCGTACGCCTTCACCGGCGGCACGATCAAGCAGGCGATCATCGATGTCTCGGGAGACCCTTATTCCGATCTCGAGCTCGAAGCGCTCGCGATCATGAAGCGCGAATAGACGGCGCCGTCAGGCGACGTCGAGAGCCGGTCGGCGCCGCCACATCTGGGTCTCCGACTCGACGGCATGGGCAAGCTGAAGGACTCCGAAGTCGTCGCCGGGCCGCCCGACGATCTGCAAGCCCACGGGAAGTCCGTCGTCGGTGAACGCGAACGGCACCGATGCAGCGGGCAGGCCGGTCGCGGAGATCCAATAGCACGCACGCATCCAGTCGAGGTACGACTCCGATTGCACGCCGGCAACCTGCATCGGGTATGGCGTGTCGACATCGAAGGGCGGCACCTGCGACACCAGCGTGACAAGAAACTCGTGCTCGGCAAGGAAACGGCACATCCGGTGGTAGAGCGCCGTTCGCTCCCGTTGAGCGCGTACGAGGTCGGCGCCGGTGACCTCGAGGCCGGCCCGGATGTTCCAGGCGGTGTCATCACCGAACTGGTCGGGATGCGCGGCGTAGAGGTCCCCGAGTGTCACGGCGTAGTTCCACGCCCGCCAGGTCCGGAAGACGTCGTCGGCTCCGGTCAGATCCGGATCGCGGAGCGACACCTCGCACCCCAACGTCGCGAGGACGTCCGGACCCGATGCGATGGCCCGAAGGACCGCTTCGTCGACCGGTAGACCACCGAGATCGCGGCTCCAGGCGACGTTCGTCCCGGAGAAGTCCCGCTCCAGCGACTGCTCGAAACGTTCGGCAGGCACCGCATGCGACAGCGGGCTTCGTGAATCCGGCCCCGCCAGCACGCTCATCAGCAGCGCGACGTCGGCGACCGTCCGCGCCATTGGTCCCGCCACCCCGAACGTGAACCACGGGTCGGCGCTCGGCCACACCGGCACCCGACCGGGTGACGGTCGCAGTCCCACGACGTTGCAGAAGCTGGCCGGATTGCGGAGCGAACCACCCATGTCGGAGCCGTCGGCGATCGGAATCATCCCGGCAGCGAGTGCGGCCGCCGCTCCCCCGCTGCTGCCGCCAGGCGTACGACCCAGGTTGTAGGGATTGCGGGTGGCCCCGAACACGGCGTTGTACGTCTGCGACCCGGTGCCCCACTCGGGTGTGTTGGTCTTGCCGAGTGTCACCGCACCCGCGTCGACAAGTCGCTCGACGAGAAGGGAGTCGGCGTCTGGGATGTAC
>JBKOYM010000135.1:0-9566 GCA_046725375.1 Actinomycetota bacterium | reverse complement strand
GCATGATCTTGACGCTCGTCGCGCGGAACCGGCCGGCCCGAAGCCGTTCGCGGTGTGCCCGAAGGTCGGCGATCTGCTCGGCCCCGCGGTCACGATGCCACCACAGCGCGCCGGTGACTCGCGCCGTCAGCCGGCCGTTCGACGCGGCGTCGAGGTAGACGTCGGAGGTGTCGATGATGTTGGCGTACTCGCCGATGATCGCGTCCTGCCACCCGGTGATGCCGAGCGAGTGGAGGTACGCCTGGGCGCTGAGCAGCGCGGACATCCACTCGTCGTAGGTCGGCTCCGGCAGCAGCCGTCCGACAAGATCCATCGCCCCCTCGTGGAGAGTGCCGCTGGGGCGCCCGTCGGCATCGCGCTCGATCCGGCCGTCGACGGGGTCGGGTGTGGTCGCGTCGAGGCCGGCGAGCTCGAGCGCACGGGAGTTCGCCCACGCGTCGTGATGGTCGCGGTTGGGCAAGAACACCGGTCGATCGGGCACAACCGCGTCGAGCTCGGCGGCCCGAGGCCAGTCGCGGCCGAACGCCGCCATGCTCCAGCCGCCGCCGCTGATCCACTCGGCGTCGGGGTGGGCGTCGGCGTAGGCCCGGATGGCGTCGATGTACGCCTCGCGCGTGTCCATCTCGGTCAGGTCGCAGCGCATTCGTTCGAGTCCACCCTGGACCGGGTGTACGTGGGCGTCGACGAACCCCGGCACGAGCAGCCCGCCGCCGAGGTCGACGACGCGGGTGCCCGGCCCCGCAAGGTCACGGACATCGCCACCGCCGACGGCCCCGATCCGCCCGTCTCGCACGGCGACCGCGCCGTCGAAGACAGGCTGCCCGTCGGCCGCGAAGATCCGGCCGCCGGCGAACACCACATCCGGTCGGTTCATCCGTACTCCCTCTCCTGATGGAGTTGTCAGAAGGTATTCGCCCTCGGGGGCAGATAGCTTCCGACAATCCGTCCGTTAGCGGCCGTCCAGCAAGGGGCCGGCCGGGTCGTGGTCGAGTCCCCGTCGGGCCGCGGCCAATCCGGAGAGCGCCTCGAGGACGACCCGGTTGGCGAGGTACGCGGTGAGCTCGGCGTGGTCGTACGGCGGCGACACCTCGACCACGTCGACACCGACGACCGGCAGCTCGAGGCAGATCCGGCGGACCGCGTCGAGCAGCTGCCGACCCGACAGGCCGCCCGGCTCCGGCGTACCGGTCCCGGGCGCGTGCGCCGGATCGCACACGTCGATGTCGACCGACAAGAACACGCCCTCGCACTCGTCGGTCGCGATCCCGAACGCCTCGTCGAGACACGCGTCGAGTCCGCGCGCGCCGATCTCGGTCATCTCGTACGACCGCATCCGCTGCTCGGCCATCCACGCCAGCGTCGGCGGCTCGGGCCAGTAGCCGCGCAGCCCGATCTGCAGGAACCGATCACCTCGGAGCGCACCCGACTCGATGAGCCGCCGCATCGGCTGTCCATGCCCGTACAGCGATCCGAACGCGACGTTCCCGGTGTCGGCATGCGCGTCGAAGTGCAGCATCGAAACTCGACCGAATCCGAAGTGTCGCGCCACCCCGGTCGCATCCGGGAGCGTGATCGTATGGTCGCCGCCGAGCACCAGCGGGATCGCGCCCGAGGCGGTGACGGTGTGCACCGCATCCTCGAGCGCCGCGATCGCGGTCCGGACGTCGCCGGAGTACATCTCGATGTCGCCGGCGTCGTACACGGTCAGGTCGCGCAGTGCATCGACCCGCAGGGCCAGATGCGGCCGCGACCCGTCCTGCGGCAGGTAGCAGGCCTGCCGCATCGCCATCGGCCCGAACCGCGCACCCGGCCGGTGCGAGGTCCCTCCGTCGAACGGCGCACCCACGATGACGACGTCGGCGTCGGCGTACGAGTCGGCGCTGCCCAGGTCGCAGCGCGAGACGCCGAGGAACGTGAGGTCCGGACCGTATTGGGCTGGCATAATCCTCCTACGGATTTCGTAGCATTAGACCGCCGATGGTGTCGGTATGGCAAGCGTTAGCCAACCGTAGCCACGGATTCACTTGATCCGCGAGTTCGCCGCACGGCAGAATGAACCGAAAGCCGGGTACGACGCGGTCCCGGCCCCCATGACGAGGTGAGACATGACGTCCGCGACTACTCCGCACGACGACATCGCGGCGCTGCAATCGGCGGCCAAGCAGCATCTGTGGATGCACTTCACGCGGCACTCCGCCTACGAATCCGACGACGTTCCGACCATCGTGCGTGGCGACGGGGTGCATGTCTACGACGCGCACGGCCGGCGCTACCTCGACGGTCTGGCCGGGCTGTTCGTCGTTCAGGTGGGCCATGGCCGGGCCGAGCTGGCCGACGCGGCCGCGAAGCAGGCACAAGAGCTGGCGTTCTTTCCGCTGTGGTCCTATGCCCATCCGAAGGCGATCGAGCTGGCTGACCGGCTGGCCAACGAGGCGCCGGGCGACCTCGATCGGGTCTTCTTCACCTCCGGTGGCGGAGAGGCGGTCGAGTCGGCCTGGAAGCTCGCCAAGCAGTACTTCAAGCTCACCGGCAAGCCCACCAAGCACAAGGTGATCAGCCGCTCCATCGCTTACCACGGCACGCCGCACGGCGCCCTGTCGATCACCGGGCTCGCTGAGTACAAGACGCCCTTCGAGCCGCTCGTGCCGAGCACGCTTCAGGTGCCCAATACGAACTTCTACCGGGCGCCGGAGCATGGCGACGACCTCGAGGCGTTCGGCCGCTGGGCCGCCAACCGGATCGCGGAGGCGATCGAGTTCGCCGGACCCGATACGGTCGCGGCGGTGTTCTTGGAGCCGGTGCAAAACGCCGGCGGCTGCTTCCCGCCGCCACCGGGCTACTTCCAGCGCGTACGCGAGATCTGCGACGAGTACGACGTGCTGCTGGTGTCCGACGAGGTGATCTGCGCCTTCGGCCGGCTCGGGCACATGTTCGCTGCCGATCGCTACGGCTACCAGCCCGACATCATCACGTGTGCGAAGGGGCTGACGTCCGGCTACGCGCCGCTCGGGGCGATGATCGCGTCGGAGCGGTTGTTCGAGCCGTTCGCGCACGGGCCCGAGGTGTTCGCGCACGGCTACACCTTCGGTGGCCACCCGGTGTCGGCCGCAGTGGCGTTGGCCAACCTCGACATCTTCGAGCGGGAGCAGATCTTCGAGCACGTACGCGAGACCGAAGCGGGTTTCCGGGCGACGCTGGAGAAGCTGTACGACCTCCCGATCGTCGGCGACGTACGCGGGGACGGCTTCTTCTACGGCATCGAGATGGTCAAGGACAAGGCGACCAAGGAGACGTTCAACGACGAGGAGTCCGAGCGCCTGCTGCGTGGCTTCTTGTCGAAGGCGCTGTTCGAGGCCGGGCTGTACTGCCGGTCCGACGACCGCGGCGACCCCGTCGTCCAGCTGTCGCCGCCGCTGATCGCGACCCAGGAGCACATCGACGAGATGGAGCAGATCCTGCGCTCGGTCCTCACCGAGGCCTGGCGTCAGCTCTGAGGCTCCGGTCGGCTCTCAGCCCGCCGCCCGAGCCGCCCGACGGCGCGGGAACGTCGTCGCCAACACGATCAGAACCGAGATCAGGAACATCGCGGTTCCGATGACGTTGATCTGCATCGGGATGTCACGCTGCGCCGATCCCCAGACGAACATGGGGAACGTCACCTCGTTGCCGGCGTTGAGGTTGGTGATGATGAAGTCGTCGAACGACAGCGAGAACGCCAGCAGCGCCGCGCCGAGAATGCCCGGGAACACCAACGGGAACGTCACCCGCCAGAACGTCTGCCACTCGTTGGCGTAAAGGTCCATCGCGGCCTGCTCGAGCTGCGAGTCGAGCCCGGCCAGCCGCGCCTTGACCGTGACGACGACGAACGACAGGCAGAACATGATGTGCGCGACCAGGATCGTCCAAAAGCCCAGGTCGCCGCTGAATCCGGTACCGACGAACAACGCCAGCAACGACGAACCCATCACGATCTCGGGAGTGGCCATCGGAAGGAAGATCACGAGGTTCGTCGTCGAGCGGCCGGCGAACCGATGGCGAACCATCGCGAACGCCATCAGCGTGCCGAGGATCGTCGCGCCGAGGGTGGCCAGCAAGCCGATCTCGAGGCTGACCACGACCGCGTCGCACATCCCCTCGGGCTCACACGGATTTGCCCAGTTGTGCAGGGTGAAGCCATCGAACTGGTAGGTGAGCCGCGCCGCCGGAGCGTTGAAGCTCATCAGCACGACGACCGCGATCGGCACGAAGGTGTAAACCAACACCAGCAGGCCGATGATCAGGATCAGGTGGTCGGAGAACCAGCGGCGTGGGCGCGCCAAGGTGCTCATATGAGGTCCTCCGTACCGGATCGACGGACGTAGAGGATCACCATGGCGACGATCAGCGCCATCAGGACGAGCGACAGCGCCGCCGCGTCCGGGTAGTTGTTGCCGCCGCCGAAGTAGCCCTGGATGACGTTGCCGACCATGCTGTCGCTGGGCCGCCCGAGAAGCTCGGCGTTGATGAAGTCACCGGCGGCCGGGATGAACGTCAGCAGCGTGCCGGCAACGACGCCCGGCATCGAGAGTGGCAGCGTGACCTTGGCGAAACCGCGGATCGGCGAGGCGTACAGGTCGCTCGCCGCCTCGATCAGCCGGGGGTCGATCTTCTCCAGGCTGGCGTACAGCGGCAGCACCATGAAGGGAAGGAAGTTGTACGTGAGGCCGGTGACAACCGCGACGGGCGTGTTGAGCAGCCGCCCGTCCTCGCCGAGGATCTGCAGCGCCTGCAGCGTTTCCACGACGAAACCGTTGTCGGCCAGGATCAGCTGCCAGGAGATCGTCCGGATCAGAAAGCTGGTGAAGAACGGCGCGATCACCAAAACCAGCATGAGGTACTTCCACCGGCCGGACTTGAACGCGATCGCGTAAGCCAGTGGATAGCCCAACAGCAGACAGAAGAGCGTCGCCAGTCCGCCGAACAGGAACGACCGGAACAACGGCCCCCAGTTCTCCGAGATGGCGGTGGTGTAGTTGCTCCACTCCCAGACCATCTCGTAGCCGGAGAAGACCGTGCCCGTCGGGTCGTAGAGGCTGGTCGCAACCAGGGAGTAGAAGGGAACGAGGAAGAACAAGCCGAGCCACACGAGGCCGGGAAGGATCAGCAGGTACCCGGTGTAGCGACGCCCGCGCTGCGGCTCCTCGACGTCAGCCGGTTCGGGCTCGCCCTCGATCTCACTCGCGACCTGGCCAAAAGCACTCATGGCGTGTCGTCCACCGTTTCGACACCGGCCGTCGCATCCTGTTCGGCGTCGAGGACGAACGTATGCGGCCGGGACCAATGCAGGTCGACCGAGGTGCCCGGGGCGAAGACCGTACGCGCACCGGTGTTCTGCTCGAAGACGGTCAGCTCCTCACCCCATGGAAGGCGGACGAGGTATTGCGTACTGACACCGATGAAGCTCGTGTCCGTGATCGTCCCGCCGCCGACCGAGTTGCCCTCGGCATTGCTCTCCTCGCCGGCGGCCGCGACATAGACCTTTTCGGGCCGGACACCGACCCACACCGGGCCTTGGTTGACATGCGCGCGCTCCCGGGACACGCCGATCTTGCTTCCGTGCACGTCGACGAGCAACTCGCTGCCGTTGCTTTCGACGACCTCGCCGCGCATGAGGTTGGACTGGCCGAGGAAGTTCGCGACGAAGGTCGTGGCAGGATTCTCGTAGAGCTCCGACGGCGGACCCATCTGGTCGATCACACCGCTGTCCATCACAGCGATCGTGTCGGCCATCGTCATGGCCTCTTCCTGGTCGTGCGTCACATGAACGAAGGTCAGTCCGACATCGAGCTGGATCCGCTTGAGCTCGAGCTGCATCTGGCGGCGCAGCTTGAGGTCGAGGGCGCCGAGCGGCTCGTCCAGCAACAGGACCTCCGGCTCGTTGATCAACGCGCGAGCGAGCGCCACCCGCTGCTGCTGGCCGCCGGACAGCTGGGCTGGCTTCTTGTTCACCTGGGGCCCGAGCTCGACGAGCTCGATCATCTCGTTGACGGCGTCGCGGATGTCCTTTCGCCCACGGCGCCGGAGGCCGAACGCGATGTTGTCGAAGATGGTCAGATGGGGGAACAGCGCGTAGTTCTGGAAGACCGTGTTGACCGGCCGCCGGTACGCCCGCAGGTCGGTGACGTCGTCGTCGCCGAGGAAGACGCGGCCCTCCGTCGGCTCCTCGAGACCAGCGACCATCCGCAGCGTCGTCGTCTTGCCACACCCCGATGGACCGAGGAGAGCGAAGAACGAGCCGCGCGGCACGGTGAGGTTGAGGTCCCGCACCGCGGCGAAGCGGCCGAACGACTTGGTCAGCGACTCCAGTCGCAGATCCCGCGAGGCGTCGGGCGC
This sequence comes from Actinomycetota bacterium, assembly GCA_046725375.1. GTDB lineage: Bacteria > Actinomycetota > Actinomycetes > Propionibacteriales > Nocardioidaceae > DATFRX01. The sequence continues at coordinate 3,194 of JBKOYM010000135.1, read as the reverse complement.
TACCGACGACGACTCGGAGGCCTGTGCGGTGGCGTCGGCAGAAGTCATGGCGATCAGCCTCCGGTCAGCAGATTGGTCCAGTCGTTCTCGTACGTCTGAATCTGGCTCTCGTTCAGCGGCATCATGGTCATGGTCTGTTCGAGAAACTCCGGTGTCGGGAAGATTAGCGGGTTCTCGACCAGGCTCGGCGCTACCTTCTCCATCGCCTCCTGGGCCCCCTCGACCGGACAGATGTAGTTGACCCAGGCGGCCAGCTTCGCCGCCACGATCGGGTCGTAGTAGTAGTTCATCCACTCCTCGGCGTTGGCCTTGTGCTCCGCGCGGTTGGGCACAAGCATGTTGTCGCTCCAGATCGCGAGGCCCTCCTCCGGCTGGACGAACTTGATGTTCGGGTCGTCGAACTGCGCCTGGATGACGTCACCCGACCAGGCCTCGCAGGCTGCGATGTCGCCCGACTTGAGTCCCCGGAGGTATTCGTTGCCGGTGAACGCTCGAATCTGGCCGTCGCTCACGGCCTGACTGAGGTAGTCGAGAGCGTCGTACCACTCGTCGTCGGTGAAGTTCAGCGGATCGGCACCTACGTCGACCAGCATGAACAGCATCGTGTCGCGCATCTCGGAGAGCACCGTGACCCGACCCTTGAGGTCGGAACGGGTCAGCAGTTCGGTGAAGTTTCCGACCGGTTCGGTCACGCCGGCGTTGTAGGCGATGCCGGTGAGGCCGCTCTGCCAGGGCGCGGAGTAGTTCCGGTTCGGATCCCACGGCGGGCTCTTCAGCGCCGGGATCAGGTTCGCGTCGACGTTCGGGATGTTCGCGTGGTCGAGCTTCTGGAGCCACCCGAGGTTGATCATCCGCGCCGCCATCCAGTCGGTGAGCATGAACATGTCGCGGTCGACCGGCTCGCAGGCCCGCATCTGGTTGACGATCTTGCCGAAGAACTCGATGTTGTCGTTGACGTCGTCGGTGTAGGAGACGTCGATCCCGGTCCGCTCCTGGAAGACGTTGAACGTCGAGTCCGGGTTGCTGCGCGGGTCGATGTAGGCCGGCCAGTTCGAGATGATCAGCTCGGGCTCGGACGCCGACAGGTCGGTGCTCGGGCACGACTGCGGAGTCTGCTTGGCGCCCGCCAGCTCGAACTGCGGCAGGACAGCAGCACTGCCACCGAGGAATACCGCCAGGCCAGCACCCTGGAGCAATCTACGCCTCGACAACCGTGGCGCCATGGTTAAGCCTCCCACGTCACCATAGATCTACACTCAGGGACGAATCGTGGCACGGGCGCGCCAGTCGTACAAGGGATTCCGTCGTCGCGATACCCCTCTGCAACGAAAAGCCGTACCGAATCGCCCATCTCGCACAGGGATCAGTAGCAAGGGTCCGTTACGCTGATCCTTGTGGTGAACCGCAGGGAGAAAACCTCCAATCGCCGCAGCGATCGCGGGGCCGTTCTCGACGACGTCTCGAAGGCCATTATCGCCGAGCTGCAACAAGACGGTCGTCGACCCTACGCGGCGATCGGCAAGGCCGTGGGCCTGTCCGAGGCGGCGGTCCGGCAACGGGTGCAGCGGCTCATCGACACCGGCGTCATGCAGATCGTCGCGGTCACCGATCCGCTCGAGGTCGGCTTCACGACGCAGGCGATGATCGGCATCTCCGTCGAAGGCCCGCTCGAGCCGGTCGCCGACACCCTCGCCGAGATGGACGAGATCGACTATGTCGTGATCACCGCCGGCGGATTCGACTTGCTGGCCGAGGTGGTCTGCGAGAGCGACGAGCATCTCCTCGCCGTGCTGTCCAATCAGATCCGGGCCATCCCCGGCGTACTCCGCACCGAATCGTTCGTCTACCTCCGGCTACGTAAGCAGACGTACGCCTGGGGTGTGCGCTGAGTGACCTGACATGAACCGAAGTCAATACCGCCATCTCTCGCTGTGGCACGCGACCGCCAACGACATCTGGACCCCTCGCGAGTCCCTCTCCGGATCGACCGACTGCGACGTCGCCATCGTCGGCGCCGGATTCTCCGGACTGTGGACGGCGTACTACCTCTCCCTCCTCGATCCGAGCCTGCGCGTCGTCGTGATCGAGAAGGAGGTCGCGGGATTCGGCGCTTCCGGACGCAACGGCGGTTGGTGCAGTGCGCTCTTCCCGGTCTCGCTGGCGGCCGTCGCCCGGCGCGGTGATCGCGACGGCGCGATCCGGTTGCAGCGGGCTCTCCACGACACCGTGCACGCGGTCGGCCGTGTGATCGAAGCCGAAGGCATCGATGCTTCCTACCAGCGCGGTGGCACGATCGTGTTGGCCCGCACCGAGGTACAACTGCGCCGGGCCCGGGCCGAGGTCGACGAAGCCCGGCATTGGGGCATGGGGCCGGACGACCTACGGGTGCTCGACGCCGACGAGGCGCGGCAGCACCTCGACGCGACCGACGTCGTCGGTGGCACGTACACCCCGCACTGCGCGGCGATCCATCCGGCCCGGCTCGTACGCGGGCTAGCCAGCGTGGCCGAGTCGCGCGGTGTACGGATCTACGAGCAGACTCCGGCCCTCGCGATCGAGCCGGGCTCCGTGCGCACTCCCGCCGGTCGGGTCCGAGCCGATGTGGTCGTGCGCGCCACCGAGGCCTACACCGCCCGACTGCCCGGTCTCCGACGCGTCGTCGCCCCGGTGTACTCGCTGATGGTCGCGACCGAGCCGCTGCCGCAGGCGTTTTGGGACACAGCCGGGCTCGCCGATCGACAGACGTTCAGCGACGGCCGACACCTGCTGATCTACGGGCAACGTACACGGGACGGCCGGATCGCTTTCGGGGGCCGCGGCGCGCCGTACCACTTCCGGTCGTCGATCCGGCCCGAGTACGACCGGGAGCCGGCCGTGTTCGACGCCCTCCGGCGGACGCTCGTCGAGCTGCTGCCCGATCTGCGTGGCGTGACCTTCACCCACGCATGGGGCGGCGCCCTCGGGATGCCACGCGACTGGCACGCCTCGGTGGGTCTGGACCGTCCGACCGGTTTGGGATGGGCCGGAGGCTACGTCGGCGACGGAGTCGGCACCTCGAATCTCGCCGGGCGCACGCTCGCCGATCTCATCGCGGGTCGGTCGTCGGACCTCGTCGATCTACCGTGGGTCGGCCACCGCAGTCGGTCGTGGGAGCCCGAGCCCCTGCGCTGGCTCGGCATCAACGCCGGTCTGCG
>JBKOYM010000131.1:0-11205 GCA_046725375.1 Actinomycetota bacterium | reverse complement strand
TGGCGACGTCCCCCGGCGGCACGTACATGCCGGCGGGCCCGACCGTCCGCCGCGTCTCCAGCAGGTCGAAGGCGATCATCGGCAGGCCGAACGCCATGTACTCCATCGCCTTGACCGGCGAGACCTCGCTCTGCAGCGACGTGTCGATGCCGACGTCGGCCGCCGCCAGGCATCCGAAGACCTCCGCCTCGGACAGCCACCCGGGTAGCGACACCCACGGTTCGAGACCCAGGTCGCGGACCAGCTCGCGCATCTGCTCCAGGCACTCGCCGTCGCCGAGCAGCACGAACCCGATGTCGTCGCGTCCGAGACCCTTGACGACGTGCTCGGCCACCCGTACCACGAGGTCGACTCGGTCTTGGCGCCCCATCTTGCCGATCCAGCAGGCGAGATGGGGATGCCGCCGCCGGGAGCGATCGGGTACGGCGCGCTCGACCCTTGCGAGGACCGGGCCGTTGCGTACGATCGACACCCGGTCCGGCCTCGCACCGGCGGCGATCATCCGATCGCGTAGGTAGTCGTTGACGCCGATGCTGTGGTCGGCGCTGCGCTGAGTACGTCGCTCCAGCCAGTGCAGGACCGGGGTCATCGCTCGTGGGGCGTTCGGGTAGCGGGCGGCGAACAGCTCCGGCATCAGATCGCGCTGGTCGATCACGACCTTGGCGCCGAGCCAGCCGATGACCTTGCACAGCGGAAAGTAGATGTCCGGTGGCTGGCACACCTGCAGGATGTCGATCGGCCCCTGTCGTCGGAGCTTGCCCAACCGCACCGCAGCCCACACGAACGACGTGCCGTACTCGCGCACGTGCCCGATCGGACCATGCGGCTCAGCGGGTGGAGGGTATTCGAGCAGGGTGAGATTCTCGAGTCCGCGATAGGGCTCGTTCTCCGGCCCGGCCTGGGTGATGACCGAGACTCGGTAGTCGTCCGAGAGCAGATCGCGCAGCTGCTTGCGGAGCCGGGTGTCGGCGTACGCCGGAAGGTTCTCCACCACGACGGCGACATGTCGTTGCCGGAGTCGACTCACGCCTGAACCCCGTAGCCGCGCGATGCGAGTGAGCTGAAGCGCACCTCGCCGGCCTTCGACGCCGGACCCTTGATCGACCACACTCCGGCCTCGCGGACCAGGCTGGACGCCGACCGGTGACGCCACCAGGCCGCGATCTCCCGGGGCAGCGCCTGCCACATCGTCGGATCATCGGCGAACTCGGCGAGCAGCCCCTCCCACGCCTCGAGCATCACCGGGTCGTCAGCGTAATCCGGGTGGGCCAGCACGAGGACCATTCCGCCTCGCTGGCGAAGCTGACGTGCCTTGTCGCGCCACAGGTCCGGGTCGACGTCGCGCAGGACTCGGAAGAGCGTGTGATCCTGCGGGAGGGTGATGGGAAGCTCGACCAGGTCCTCGTTGAAGAACGGCCAATAGGTGCAGCAGCCGCCGGGCTGCGGCTCGTACGGATCGGTGTCGGTGTAGGAGGTGTCGTAGTCGAACTCGAGCAGCGGCATAAGCCGCCAGTGCCGCTGCGTGGCGGGCGATCTGAATCCCACCGCGTCCCAGCGTTCGGCGGCGGCGTGCATGGCCGGCAGCCGCTGCGACAGCATGCGCCTCGTCGCCAGGTCGCGTCCGTCATGCCGCAACCCGTGAACGCCGACCTCGCACTCGTCGGAGTGCAACTGCCGGACAACGTCCTGATCCAGCGCATAACGCTCGGGGACGAAGTTCCAGGATGAGCGGTATCCGTGCTGCCGCTCGGCGTCGCGGAGCAGCTCACGAGCCTCGACACCGGCATCGGTTTCGACGTCGTGGGTGAGCACGAACGCCCAGCTCTTTCCGAGGGGCCAGACGTCGATCCACGGAACCGGAACCCCTGAGATCGACGTCACCAGGCCGAACAGCCAGTCGTAGAGGTCGTGCAGACTGGTCTCGAGGGGCCAACGCGGAAACTCGGGTACTCCCTGGCGCGCGGCGAAGGACTGCCGCAGCATGATCTGCAGCCGCCGCGGGAGCAACGGTCGGACCAGATAGTAGGTGCGGAGCATCAGGGACCTGGCCGCGCTCCCGACCCCTCGGCGGCCGAGCGTCGTGTAGCGCTCCGACCAGAGATTGAGCATGACCTCGCCCGGGTCGAACGGCACGAACACCGCACCCTCGGCGCTTTCCCATACCCACGCGACTTCGTGTCCGTCCTGGTCGACGATGGCTTCCAAGGGCTGCCAGTCGTGACCCAGGTCGTCGAGCAGCTCATCGGGGCCGACGCAGACGACGTGCGCGGCGATGGTGAATCCCGCGAGGCGGAACCGGCCGGCTCGGGTCGCGACCTTCTCCTTCGGCCCACCCCGCCACCACACCAGGTGTCGCAATTCCCCGCCGACCGGTGTGAGCGGACGCATGACGCCTACCCGACTCTTCGACCCCCCCACGTTCGGTCCCTCCGCGCGGACGACGTACGGAATCCGGAAGTAGTCGAAGAACGCGAACTCGTGCGACGACTCGAAGACCGCCGACGCCCGCCCTGGCATGTCACAGCCCTCGCTTCACGGCGATGTACGGCAACAACGCCAGCTCGTAGAGGCCGGGCAACGGATCTCGCCACGAGAACACCGCTTCGGTGTCGATCCCCCGCAGTGTCTTCAGGTAGTCCCGAGCCTTAATGCTGCCTGCGGCCACGTCTCGCACCGCATTCGGTACGTCGGTCACGACCCGAATCCATCGGACGCCGGCGCGAGCCCGTACGCGAGGGATCGAGAGGCCGACCTGGTCGCGGTAGAGCAGGTAGGAAAAGTCCACACCGGCCGCTTGACCCAGGGTGTGGTAGCCCCACGTACGCGCGTTGACGTCCAGGAGCTTCCACTCGCCGTCGCGTCGATCATGCTTGTACTCGAGTTCGACCAGGCCGTAGAAGTCGATGGCCTTGAGGAAGCTGGCCGACGGCTCCGCGAGCTGCGGTAGGTCGACCGTCTCGACGTAGGTGCTTGAGCGGCCGAAGTCGGACGGATGCTGGCGCCGTCGCAGCACCGTCATGTCGGCCAGGGCGGCACCGTCCTTGAACAGCGCGCAATAGGCGTACTGGCGCTCCCCGCCGCCGGGGACCATCTCCTGGATCATCACCTCACCCGGAGGAACGATGTCGGCAGCACGGCGGTACGACTCCCGCAGGGCCGCCGCGTCGTCGGCCCGCCACGCCTTGGCGCCGGTCGCATAGAAGAACTTCTCCTTGACGGCCGGCTTGATCACCATAGGCGCGTCGACGGTGATATGCGACAGGTCGCCCTCGTCCTGCGGGACCCACGTCCTCGGGGTCGCGATGCCGAGCTCGTCGGCCAGGCGGTACGTCTCGCGCTTGTCCCACACGGCCGACACCGACGCCCAGCCGGGGGTCGGCACCCGGTACCGGGATGCGAGACGGTCGCGATGTCCCGCGATCGCCGCGACCATCTCGTCCCGTGTCGGGTAGACGACCCAGCCCTCGAGGTCCATCGTGTCCGCTGCCCGCGTCAACGCGTCGACGGTGCCGTCGGCAGTTCGGAGGTCGGGGACACGCACCCGTTGACCGACGTACCGCGAGGCCGCAGCGATGGAGTGCTCGTCGTCGAGTACGCAGATCGGCACACCGCGGCGACCCAGGCTGCGCGCGATGCCCAATCCCTGGTAGTCACCGCCGAGCACGACCGCACCGATCTCGGGCGAGCCCGTCGACGACCCGCGTCGCCTCATGTCGTGGTCCCGCTCGACTCCCGGACTCGACCGTCACCGTTGTGCGCCGACCGCGACACCGCTGAGCCATTGAGCCGCTTGCCGGCCACGGTCCGGGTCAACGACTCGGCGCCGAACCACCCACCGGCCACGAATCGCATGATCGGCCCCCAGCTGTACGCGGCTGTCGCCCCCATGAAATGCAGGCCGGGGACGGACGACTCCATGCCCCTGCCCAGCAGCGGATACCCGCCGACGCTGCGAATCCGACGTAGCAGGGACGGCGCGAGGAACTCATACCGGGCGATGTCGATCCGGTATCCGGTGCCGAACAGCACGTGATCGAAGCCCTCGGTCTGGCCCGTGTTGTAGCCGACGACCACGTGCGAGTTCTCGCGGCGCACCTCGCGCACCGAACGGCCGAGGTGAACCGGGACCTTCTCGAGTCGAGGCTTCAGCCAGGCCGCGCCCGCGGGACGAATGGAGCGTGCCGCCATCGGATCCTGCAGTGACCGGGGGAACCGTCGGAACAGATCGGGCACGGCGACGATTCGTGACAGGCCCATCGGACCGACGTCGGTCGGGGCGTAGACCAGCGGCGCCATCCGGCCGAGCATCCGGTGGTACTTGCCACCGTGCAGCCAGTGCACCTGGGGGGCCCGCACGGCCACACTCACCGAGGCGCCGGCCTCGTACAGGAGGGCCGCCGACTCCAAGGCGCTCTGGCCGCCGCCGACCACGAGGATCCGCGACCCGTTCCAGTCGCTGAAGTCCGAATGATCGGCGGTATGAGACACCAAGCTGCTCGGCAGGTTGGCGCCGACCTCGGGACGGTTGGCGAAGTTGGCGATCCCTGCCGCGACGACGACCCGAGACGCACGGAGCGGCTCGCCCTTGTCGAAGCTGAGCTCGTACGCGCCGGCCTCGCGCTCGACTCGCACCACCCGGCGGCGGTCGACGTCCGGCGCGACTCGGCTCGCTACCCACTCGCCGTAGTCCAAGAAGTCCTGGAGTGGGAAGGGCTTGCGCAGCGACTTCTCTGTCGCCGCGCAGTACGAGTCGATCGACAGCGGGCCCTCGTACTCCGCGATGCAGGTCGCCGTCCAGTTCGAGCGGAGCAGCATCCCCGTGGGCATGGTCCGCCAAAACGACATCGGCTCGCCGATGACCCGGCAGTCGACTCCCGCCCTGCGCAGATGGGCAGCCGCCGCCAGTCCGTGCGGTCCCGCTCCGATGACGGCGATCTCGGTGTCGTCCATAACGTCTGTATGTCCCTCCCGCCGCACAGGTCGGCGTACGCCCCTCATCGCGGTTTCCCCAAGCAAATCGGCCGCGCGGCGGGTTGCGCGTCAGCAGTTCGACGTATCCAACCTCCACCAGACGGTGGACGCCACTGCGCCGACGCCTAGGAGAGGGGTCATCGGCGCCGATCGCTGCGCCGCCGTGCCCTCAATGCGCGCGCGATCGCCGCCCAGACAGCGCCACTGAAAACGAGAGCAGCAACCAGAGCGCGAGCCCGACCACTATCCACTGCCACACCTTCATGGGTCACCCCCGGCGACGCATTTCGCGAGGTTGTGCATGTCCAGGATGGAGACGGTCGAGCCGAGCCAAATCGTCCGAAATGTTGAGATCGCCTACGCCACAGCGACAGTGTGGCCCCAACCCTGAGGGCGCCCGGACCACAGGGCCGGGCGCCCTCAGTTGCCTCCCCTCGGGCTAGTGGCTGTGAGAGTCGACGGTCGGTCCGGCGAACAGCACGGCGCCCAGGCGGATGTCGTCGATCCAGGCCGTGCCATCTTCGTTGTTCTGGGCGACGCGTGCCTTGCTGATGGTGCTGCCCGCGCCCTCCCCGGTCACCGTTTCCGCGTAGCTGGCGTACGACTGGGCTGCCTCGCCACCTCCCGTGGCCACGACCTCGCACGTGTCGCTCGTACCGAAGTTGTACCGGAACCACCCGCTGCCGAAGTCGACTCCGCCGCCGCAGTTGTCGCCGGCGTAGAAGTGCAGCCAGCGACCGTTGGCCAGCTGCAGCAGCAGCTGTGGGTTGCCGCTATGCCGTGCCTTGAGAGTCAGCTGATCGACGTCGCCGAGAGCGGCACCCAGGACGCCGATGTTTTGGGCCCGCACTTGCGCAGCGGTGCCATCACCGGTGGTGTCGAGCCGGAGCGCATTCGGCTGCGGCGACCCCGGCGCGTTCCGCAAGTTGCTGTAGCCGACCTCGGCAGCGCCGGCGGTGAACTTCACGAGCTCGGGATCGTTGGCGGTGCCAGCCGGATTGTGCGCCGAGGCTGTCCCGCTCAGGGTTAGTCCCGTGCCCGCGAGCATCGCACTCGTGGCCACAGCGACAGTCGCAACTCGCGACGTCTTGCGTGTCATGTGGTCCTCCCTTGGATTCGACCGTGGGAACGCCCCAACGGCCATGGAGAGCAGGACAACCGAGCTAGGTGGCTTGGTTGCCTCACCTGACGACGCAGGTCGAAATCGCCTCAACCGGCGAAGGCGGCGATGAACGTCCCGTCGGACGTATCGGAAGGTGCATGCCCACCGATGCATCGACCGATGCTGCCGCTCGCGCGACCGGCATGAATTTCCTCGTCGACCCAACCTGTCACCCCGAGTCGTGCTAGGCGACGACCCAGGAGTCCTTGCCGGTGAGCAGCGCCTCGATGTCGGGGTTGCCTTGCTTCTTGCGGGCGTCGGTGATCTGCTGGCGGGCCTGATCGTCGTAGGTCGGATGCTCGACCTGGCGGAAGATGCCGATCGGAGCCCGGTGCAGCTGGCCGTGGTCGGTGAGCATCGACAGCCCGAACGCGGCGGACGGGTCGCGCAGGTGTGCGTCGTGGACGTGGATCTGCGACTCGTCGACGTCGTCGGCCTCGACGGCGAAGAAGGCGCCGCTCGACGGCTCGCGGATCACGGCGTACTTGCCGTCCGGGCCGAACCGGACCGGCTTGCCGTGCTCCAACGGGATCAGCGCCGACTCGGCCGTGTCACGGTCCTTGAACGCCTTGAATGCGTCGTCGTTGAAGATCGGGCAGTTTTGGTAGATCTCCACGAGCGACGCGCCTCGGTGCGCTGCGGCCGCCTTGAGTACGCCGGTCAGGTGCTTGCGGTCGGAGTCGATCGTGCGCGCGACGAACGTCGCCTCGGCGCCGAGCGCCAGTGACACCGGGTCGAAGGGGTTGTCGATCGAGCCCATCGGCGTCGACTTCGTGACCTTGCCGGTCTCGGACGTCGGCGAGTACTGGCCCTTCGTCAGACCGTAGATCCGGTTGTTGAACAGCAGGATCGTGATGTTGAGATTGCGCCGCAGCGCGTGGATCAGGTGGTTGCCGCCGATCGACAGAGCGTCGCCGTCGCCGGTCACGACCCACACCGACAGGTCGGGTCGCGTCACGGCGAGCCCGGTCGCGATCGCGGGTGCGCGGCCGTGGATCGAGTGCAGCCCGAAGGTGTCGAGATAGTACGGAAAGCGCGCCGCGCATCCGATGCCGGAGACGATCACGATGTTTTCGCGCCGCAGGCCCAGGTCGGGCATGAAGCCCTGGACCGCCGCCAAGATCGCGTAGTCGCCGCAGCCGGGGCACCAGCGCACCTCTTGATCGGACTTGTACGCCTTCCGGTCGGCGTCGCCCTCGGCCTTCGGGACGTCGACCAGCCCCTGCTGACGCAGGGTGGGGTTAGGCAGCTGGGTCGTCGTGCGTGACGGTTCGTTCGAACCAGCGCTCATGAGTCGTACACCTCCTCGGCAAGGCCGCGAATCACGTCGGCGAGCTCGGCCGCCTGGAACGGCAACCCCCGTACCTTGTTGTAGCTGACGACGTCGACGAGGTATTTCGCCCGCAGCAGCATGGCCAGCTGACCCAGGTTCATCTCGGGCAGCAGCACCCGGTCGTACCGTCGGAGCACGTCGCCGAGGTCGGACGGGAACGGGTTGAGATGCCGTAGATGGGCCTGCGCGATCGACACGCCCTCGGCGCGGACCCGGCGTACTCCGGCGCCGATCGGACCGTACGTCGAGCCCCAGCCGAGTACGAGCAGCTTCGCGTCGCCGTCGGGGTCGTCGACCTCCGTCGGAGGGATTGACTTCGCGACCGCGTCGACTTTCGCCTGGCGGGTCCGGACCATCAGGTCGTGGTTGGCCGGATCGTACGAGATGTCGCCGGTCACGTCGCGCTTCTCGATGCCCCCGATGCGATGCTCGAGGCCGGCCGTACCCGGGATCGCCCACGGACGCGCCAACGTCTCGGGATCACGTGCGTACGGCATGAACCTTTCGGCACCATCGTCAGTCGTGTGTGACGGCCCGGTGGCAAAATCTGGGTCGATCGGGGTTAGCTCGGACATCTCCGGCAGCCGCCATGGCTCGGAGCCGTTGGCCAGATAGCCGTCGGACAAGAACACCACAGGGGTGCGGTAATCGATCGCGATCCTGGTCGCCTCCAGGACGGCGTCGAAGCAGTCGGCCGGCGACCGGGGCGCGATCACCGGCACCGGTGCCTCGCCGTTGCGGCCGTACATCGCTTGCAGCAGGTCGGCCTGCTCGGTCTTCGTGGGGAGTCCGGTCGACGGGCCGCCGCGCTGGATGTCGCACACGAGCAGCGGCAGTTCGAGCATGACGGCGAGGCCTAGAGTCTCCATCTTGAGCGACAGGCCCGGCCCGGATGTCGTGGTGACGCCGAGCGAGCCGCCGAAGGACGCGCCGAGCGCGGCCCCGATGCCGGCGATCTCGTCCTCGGCCTGGAACGTCGTGACACCGAACCGCTTGTGCTTCGCCAGCTCATGCAGTACGTCGGAGGCCGGAGTGATCGGATAGGCGCCGAGGAACACGTCGAGGCCCGTGAGGTGGCCGGCGGCGACGATCCCGTACGCGAGCGCCAGGTTGCCCGTGATGTTGCGATAGCGGCCGGTCGGCATCGGCGCCGGCTTGACCTCGTACCTGATCGCGAACGCCTCGGTCGTCTCGCCGAAGTTCCAGCCGGCCCGGAACGCGGCGATGTTGGCGTCGCGCAGCGCGGGCGCGGACGCGAACCGGGTCTGCAGGAACTCCACGGTCGGCTCGGTAGGCCGGCCGTACATCCACGACAGCAGGCCGAGCGCGAACATGTTTTTAGCGCGTGCGGCGTCCTTGCGGCTGAGCCCGAACTCCTTGACGGCCTCGACGGTCATGCTCGTGAGGTCGACCTCGTGGACGCCGAAGTCCTCGAGGCTGCCGTCCTCGAGTGGGTTGGCGTCATAGCCGGCGCGGGCAAGGTTGCGCTTGTTGAAGTCGTGGGTGTCGACGATGATCGTCGCGCCGGGACGCAGGTCGTCGACGTTGGCCCGCAGCGCCGCGGGGTTCATGGCGACGAGGACGTCGGGGGCGTCGCCGGGGGTCAGGATGTCGAAGTCGGCGAAGTGCACCTGGAAGCTCGAGACGCCCGGCAGGGTGCCGGCGGGCGCCCGAATCTCGGCCGGAAAGTTGGGCAGGGTCGACAGGTCGTTGCCGAACGCCGCAGTCTCGGCGGTGAACCGAGCACCCGTGAGCTGCATCCCGTCGCCCGAGTCGCCAGCGAATCGGATGATGACCCGATCCAGTTGTTTGACCTGCTTGGTCACGGCGCCTTCCCTCGACGGCAGAGTTCCCCCGTGCGGACTCTGTACGGATCCTCGTCCATATCGTACGTCGAAATTTATGCTCATAGATATGGTGTCCGGCACGTGGCGAGGCCGTTTCGACCGGGTTCAGCCCATCAGCGGAAAGCGAACGGCAACGTCACCGAGGATGTCGTTTTCGTCCTGGTCAATCGGCAGCCGGCCGGTGCTCTTCAGTGCGTACGTGCGATCGTCCCATCCGGTCGCGGCCCGGGGATCTGCGCCGGCCAGGCCGTCCAGTGTTTGTGCGACCAGATCGAGCGCGTCATCGGGAGGCGCCTCGCCGGATAACTCCAGGCCGAGGTCGAGGTGGTGGACCGTCGCCTCAAACACGAGGGTGGCGATGAAATCCGGAACGGCGAGCACGTGGCCCTGGGTCTCGATGTAGCCGTCCGGCGGAGCCGCGGCAGCCGCCCGTCCGGCCGCCTCGGCCGTGTCGCGCCAGTGTTCGGCCAGACCACGGGCCGGGTGAGCGTATGCGGATGCGACCCGGGTGACGAAGGCGACCGAGGGATCAGGCTCTGGCCGTGGACCCGTTTGCGCAGGGAAATCGGTCCAGTACGTGACGAAGTCGCGATCGGCAGGCGGCTGCGCCGGCGTCGCGAACGCCATCAGCGCCCGCTGCGCGTCCAGCAGGACGTGGACCAGAAGCGGCCCGACCGCCAGGCCTTCGCAGCGGGTCGGTCGCTCGAAGTCTCGGTCGGTTCGACCCGCGATCAGGTCGGTCACCGCGCCGTACGTTGTCCGCAGGAGCGGGGCGACGTCGGCCAACCTGTCCAGCATGTGACGCAGTCTGCCAGGGCGCGAGTATCACCAGAGACCGACGAAGGTCACGACATGTCCCCCGAAAGCGCGTAGTCTGGCTGACAGGGGCCCGCGTCGGGGAGAGGAGTCATGGACACCGACGAGCGATTCATCGGTATGTCCGCGCTGCGCCGTATGCACGACTTGATCGGCAAGCTCAACAGCGCTCAGGGGCTCGATGCCACGCTGCAGACCGTGGTCGACGGAGTGGTCGAGGTCGTCGGCTTCGAGGTGGCTGCGGTCAACCTCCTCGACTCGGCCGACGTCCTCGAGATGGTGGCCGTCGCCGGTCCGGAAGAGGCGCGCAGCAAACTGCTCGGCCGGCGCCGCCCACTTCGAAACCTCATGGCCGATGTTCGAAACGCCGAGCACTGGGGCTCGCTCTGGTTCATCCCGCACGAGCGATGGGTCGACCGGAACGGGTCCGGCAACTGCTTCATCCCCGACATCGAGGTCAGCGACGATCCCGATGCCTGGCATCCGCAGGACGTCCTGTACGCCCCGCTGCGCTCACCGTCGGGCGACCTGCTCGGCGTCTTGTCGGTCGATCTCCCGGTCAACCGGAAGCGCCCGCGCCAGCCGCATCGCGAGGTCCTGGAGATGTTCGCCGGCCAGGCCGCGATCGCGGTGTCCAACGAGCTCCAAGCGCAGCGGCTGCGAGCGAGCCAGGAGATGTTCCGTCTTGCATTCGAGTCGGCCGGGACCGGCATGGCAGTGGTGTCGATGGACCCGTCCCAGCCGGGCATGTTCCGCCAGGTCAACCCGGCCCTGTGCAAGATCCTCGGCTACACCGAGCCGGAGTTGCTCGCCTGCAGTTGCCTCGATCTCACCCACTCCGACGACCTGGAGGCCAACCGAGCGGCGATGCTGGGCCTCGTCAACGGGGAGCACATGTCCTACCAGACAGAGAAGCGCTACGTCCACGCCGACGGTCACCCTCTGTGGGTCGCCGTCACGGCGTCGGTGATCCGTGGCGAGGACGAGGCCGACACGTACGCGATCATGTCCATCGAGGACGTCAGCGAGCGCCGGCGGGCCGAGGACGAGCTGAAGCATCGCGCCCACCACGACGC
>JBKOYM010000083.1:0-13133 GCA_046725375.1 Actinomycetota bacterium | reverse complement strand
AACGGCGTACCGGCCGGCAGATGACGCAGCGTGAACCAGACGCCGAGGTCGGCCGGAATCGAGTCGAAGCCGCAGCAGTGGACCAACCGGACGCCGGCCTGCCGGGCCCGATCGTGATGCGTCAGCCAGATTCGGTCGACGAACTCGGGTTCGCCCGTGATGTCGATGTAGTCGGTTCCCGCGTCGACACAGGCCGCCACGACCGGCTCGCCGTACTCGATGAACGGCCCGACCGTCGAGGCGACGAGGCGGGTCGACCCGGCGAGGGCCCGTAGCGTGATCGGGTCGTCAACGTCGGCTCGCACGACGCCGGGCCACGGCGCGTTGGGCGCCAGGAACGTGAGCTGACTGGCTAGTCGCTCCAGCCGTTCGACGCTGCGACCCGCGACGGCCCACCGCAGTTCGGCCGGGGCGTGGTGCGCGAGGTATTCGGCGGTGAGCCGGCCGGTGAATCCGGTCGCACCCAGCAGCACGATGTCGTAGCGCCGGTCGTGGGACGTCATGGGGCTAGCGTGCCAGGAGATGACCCGATCTGTCGGGGTCGTGCAGGTAACGTCGGGGACGCGATGTTCGATCGGGAGTGGGTACGGGTCGACGCCGGCGGCACGCTGTCGGCGTTGGACTACCCAGGTACGCCGGTGCGCGACAGGGGAGTGCTGGACGGCGACCGGTTCTGGCCCGGGCGGCGACTCGCGTCCGTCGACACCCGTCGGCTGGTACTCGCCGTCGGATCCAACGCCGATCCGGCAGTACTCGCCGGCAAGCTGCTTCGGGCGGGTGCGACCGAGCCGGTGTCGATGGTGCTGGCCCGGGTGGTCGGGCTCGCGGTCGGGCACTCGGCGCACGTGAGCCCGGGCGGTTATCTCCCGGCCGCGCCGTACGCGTCGGCGGTGACGACTCCGGTGGTTGGGCTGTGGCTGACGCCGGAGCAGTGCGCGGCCGTCGACGCGACGGAGCCCAACTACCGCCGCATTCGGTTGCCGGCTGCGCGGTGGCCGCTCGCGATCGGGTCTGGCGAGGCGCCCCACGAATACGACGTCTACGCCTCGAAATGGGGCGTGCTCGCTCCGGATGGCGGCCGACCGCTGCCCCTCGGCGGTCAGGTCGCACTGCACAGTCGGCTGTCCGGCACGGCCGCCGTCGCCGACCTGGCACCGTGGAGCGACCCGGACGCGGTCGTGGCGGCGCTGGCCGATTCGGATCTGCGGTCGCGAGTACGGCAGGCGCTCGCCGACGCGGGATGGGCCGTCGACGCCGGATTGCCGGTGGGCTGACGCGGCGGCGGCGTGGATCATCACGATTTGTGACTGCCTCCCTCCAGTTGGTCTGCCGCAAGCCCGACATGTCGCCCGCGAAACCACACGTACGGAGGGAAGGCGGCCGTGGCGTCAGCCGGCAACAGTCCGCCGCTCGCCAGCCGGTACGGAGAAGCAGCCCGAGGGCGTCGTCAGCGGACCAGGCCGTACAGCCGGTCGACCGGCAGCCGCAACACGAGCCGGCGGTCGCGTACCATCGCGGCTCGGTAGTCGTCCCAGTCGGGATGCTCGCCCCGGATCGCACGGTAAAGCTCGATCAGTTCGGCCACGGTGGCGTCGCCCGGCTCGGTTGCGACCGGGGACAGCTGGGCGTTGCCTTCGGCCACCGCGTACGACCATCCGTCGTCGGTGTCGACGTGAAAGCTTGCTCTCGGGTCGCGACGCAGGTTGGCGACCTTGGCACGACCGTCGGTCACGGACGCCCGGATCATCCGGGTGGCGTCGTCCCAGGCGTAGTCGATGTTGGACAGTTGCGGTCGACCGTCTCGTTTGAGCGTGGCGAGCGTGCCGCGACTGTGCCGCCGCAGTAGATCGACGAGCGGAGCATCCGAGGGGCTCATGGGCGACTCCTTTCGCCTGTGCCAACCGTGATCGGGCCGGCGGGCTTCCCGTATGCGGCGGCCCCTCGGGTTTGGCGTGGGGGTCCCCAGTGCCAATAGGTTTGGCGTTGGGGACCCCCGCGCCAACGCCACGCAGCCGAGGTGCGCGGCCCGATCGCGAGCCGAGCCGAGGAGGACGCGGCCCATGGATCTGCATCTCGACGGAGCGCGGGCAGTCATCACCGGCGGCAGCGCGGGTCTCGGCCTCGCCATCGCCGACACGCTCGCCAGCGAGGGCGCCTCCGTCGGTCTGATCGCGCGAGGTGAGGAGCGACTGGCGGCCGCGGCGGAGCGGGTCGGTCGACATGGTCGCCCGGTCGCGACGGCTGTCGCCGACGTCACCGACTCCGACGCGTTGCGGGCCGGCGTCGACCGGATCGCCGACGCTCTCGGCGGACTCGACCGCGTGGTGGCCAACGCCGGAGGCACCGTACCGCCGGGCAACCTGCTCGACGGCGAGCCCGAGACGTTCGTCGCGACGTACGCCGTCAACGCCGGGCACGCGGCCGTGCTCGTCCACGCGGCGCTGCCATACCTGCGTTCGGCCGGCGGCGGTTCGGTGGTGTTCATCGCGTCGATCACCGGCATGCGACCGGCGCCGCGCACGTCGTACGCCGTGGCCAAGGCGGCCGAGATCCATCTCGCAACGACGCTGGCGCAGGAGCTGGCGTCGGTCAACGTCCGGGTCAACGCCGTGAGCCCCGGGTCGATCTGGTTCGAGGGCGGCGGGCATCAGCAGTTTGCGGAGGCGAATCCGGAGCGGTTCGAGGACTGGCGGTCTCGGGAGTTCCCGTACGGGCGGTTGGGCCGGCCCGAGGAGGTCGCCGACGCCGTAACGTACTTGCTCTCGGACCGAGCCGCCTGGGTCACGGGCGTCAACCTGCCGGTCGACGGCGGACAGGGCAGACCCAGCGCCCGCTCCTTCGGCTGAGCCGCTCGACTCCGACTCGCTCGACCCAGCCGGGCTCACCTAGCGAACCGCTGGCCTCGGCTCGTGATCGTCGATCTCGCGGGCCAGCACGTAGTGCATCCGATGCGGCAGGTCACCGCGATCCGCAATGGCAAATCCCGCCTCGGCGAGAAGGCCGGGGATCTCGTCGGCGAGGTCGTGCCCGGCGCCATGTCCGATGAGCCGGCCGATGAGTCCCTTGCCGGGATGTCCGCCAAGCTCGACGATGAGCAGCCGCCCGCCCGGTCGGAGCACACGGCGCATCTCCGCGAGCGCGGCCGGGCGCTGATCGGGCTCGATGTGATGCAGCGCCAGACTCGACACGACGACGTCGAACGCGTCGTCGTCATGGGGCAGCCGCTGCGCGGTCGCGACCGTGAACGCGGCGTTGGCCGGTCCGCGTCGGGTCGCGTACGCGATCGACTCCGGGGAGAGGTCGATGCCCTCGATCCGGCCGGACGTACCCACCGCACGCGCCAGGCGCCGAGCGAAGTAGCCGGAGCCGCATCCGACGTCGAGTACGCGCTCGCCCGGCGCCGCCTCGCTGAGTCGGACCAGGCCGTCGTAGATCGCTCGGCGTCGGCCGCCAAGCATGATCGCCGACGTGAGTTCGTACCAACGCGGATGGCGAAACGTCTCGTGCATGGCATTTACAATACACACTGTCTAGTAGACGACAAAGTGTCGCGGCATCGGCACCGCGTATGGTAGTGCCATGCCAAGACTCTGGACGGAGACGATCGAGGAGCATCGTCAGGAGGTACGAGACGCGATCCTCGACACGACCTGGCGACTCGCGACGGAGCAGGGCCTGTCGGCCGTCACGATGTCGCGCATCGCCGAGGAAACCGGCATCGGCCGGGCCACGCTGTACAAGTACTTCCCCGACGTCGAGTCGATCCTGGTCGCGTGGCACCAGCGGCACATCGGTGGCCATCACGCTCGGTTGGTCGAGATCCGCGACCTCGACGGGAGCGCGTGCGAGCGTCTCGAGGCGGTGCTTCGCGACCTGGCGACGATCTCGTATCGCGGTCACCATCACGACGCCGAGCTCGTGACGCTTCTGCATCGGGACCGGCACGTCGCGCGCGTACGCCGGCAGGTGCGCGACATCGTACGTGGCCTGCTGGCCGAGGCCGTACGAGACGGCGACATCCGCGATGACATCGCGCCCGACGAGCTGGCTCGCTATTGCATCCACGCGCTGACGGCCGCCGGGAGCGCCTCGTCCAAGGCGGCGGTCGACCGACTCGTCGGGCTCACCATGGACGCGCTCCGCCCACGCTGAGGGGACTCGGGCGAGACCGCTACCAGTCGGCCTCCTCGCAGTGGGTGTGGTCGGACGACTCGACCTGCAGCGTGGCATGTTCGAGGGCGTAGCGCTCCCGGAGCAGGTCGCTCGCGGCGTCGAGTACCCCGTGATGGTCGGCAGCGTCGTCGGTCACGAGGTGTGCGGTGGCGACGTGCATGCCGGAGGTCAGCGTCCACAGATGTAGGTCGTGCACGTCGCGTACGCCGTCGAGTCCACGTAGCTCGGCCTCGACTTGGTGCGCGTTCATCCCGGCCGGGGTGTGCTGACCGAGTACGGCGAGCACCTGCCGGCCGAGGGCAGCGGCCCGGACGACGACGAACGCCGCGATCGCTACGGCGACGAGCGTGTCCCAGACGGCATCGCCGGTCCACGCGATCAACACGGCAGCGATCATGACGCCGACCGATCCCGCGGCATCCGAGACGACCTCGAAATAGGCGCCCCTGACGTTGAGGCTCTCGCGGGCGCCGGCGCGGAGCAACCCGATCGCGACCCCGTTGACCGCCAATCCGATGGCGCCGACGACGAGCATCGGGGTCGACGCGACGTCGGCGCCCTCGGAGATCCGGCCGATCGCGGCGGCGATGGTGTAGGCGCCGATGCCGAGCATGATCAGCACGGTCAGCCCCGAGGCGAGGATCTCGGCCCGATAGTTGCCGTACGTCCTGGTGCCCGTCGTGTCTTCGCGCACCGCGTACCGGAAGGCGAACAGCGCGACTGACAACGCGGTCACATCGGCCGCCATGTGTCCGGCGTCGGAGATGAGGGCCAGCGACCCCGACCAGATGCCGCTGGTGAGCTCGACGCCGAAGAACGCGAGGGTCAGGGCCCACGCGGCGGCGAGGCGGTGCCGGTAGCGCGACCCGGCGTGCCCGGCCGGTGGCCCATAGCTGTGCCCGGCGCCCATCAGCGCACGGTCGATCCGGACGTGGGGCACAGCGTGACGGCGTCGCCGGTGAGCGCGAGCAGCCGCTCGGCCGACGCGAGGAGTTCGAGCACCGCGTCGGTCTCGGTCAGGCGAAACATCGAAGCCCGGCCAACCGGCCGCGAGGTCACGAGCCCGCAGTCGCGCAGGCAGGCCAGGTGTTTCGACACCGTCGACTGGGCGAGCCCGAGGTGATCGGTGAGGTCGACGACGCGGTGCTCGCCGAGCGCGAGATGCTGCACGATCGCCAGCCGGGACGGATCGCTGAAGCCGCGAAACAGGCAGGCCGCCGCATCGAGCGCATGAGCCTCGGTGTCCTGGCCAGCATCGTGAGCCGTCGTTAGCATCGCCATGCGGCGATGTTATCGCGCGGCGCCGTCTGGCATCAGGGCATCGACAGCTGCTTGATCGGCTTGGCGCCGCGCTCGACGAGCATGTCGTTCATGGCGTCGACCTCGTACGTCTGCGCCGTCACCATCGTCTGGGCGAGATGGCGTACGTCGTCGACCGCGGCATGCTCAGCGGCGTAGCGCGCCATCTCGACGCCGCCGATGTGATGGCGAACCATCAGCTGCAGGTAGAGGATCTCGGCCTGCTTGCCATGCACCTCGCGCAGCTGCTCCATCTGCTCCGGCGTCGCCATGCCGGGCATCAGGCCGTCGTCAGTCAGCATCTGGTCGTCGGACATGTGGCCCATGTCGTGGCCGCTCATGTCGTCGCTCATCCACGCCATCGCCGGGTCCGACGAATGCTGCGGGAGCCCCCACATGTCAAGCCACGCGGTCATGTAGCCGATCTGACTTTGCTGGGTGGTGGCGATGTCGTACGCGAGGGTCCGGACGTCTCGGTTGGTCGTGTTGTCGCGAATGATGTACGACATCTCGACCGCCTGCGCGTGGTGCACTCGCATGTCGCGGGCGAAACCGGCGTCGACCGAGTCGTCGACCGGCACCGCCTGACCGGCCTGGGCCGGATCCTTGCCGATCTGGTTGCCCGCGATGAGTCCGACCGCCGCGGCGACCGCGAAGGCGATGATGGCCGATGCGAGGAGGTAGGGCCGACGCGACGCGGTGAACTCACTCACCAGTCTCTGGCTCCCCGATCCCATTGGAGCACGTGGCGCCGGGCTCGAGAGTCTGCGGACCCTGGACGAACTTGTCCAGGAACTGGTCGAGTCGTGGGTCGTCGGCGCTGTCGAGCTGCAGCTGGTAGCCCCACGCGGTGGCCACGATCGGGCTCGGCAGTTGGTCGCGCGGTGAGACGAGGACGTAGCCGCCGGGCGTCGCCTTGCTCTTCAGGGTGTCGACGTCGGCGCTGTCGAGGCCGGGGGAGTACGTGATCCAGACCGCCCCGTGCTCGAGCGAGTGGACACCGTTTTCGTCCTCGATCGGCTCGCTGTAGAAGCCGCAGGTTTGCCATATCCGGCTATGCGGGCCGCCGGCCGGGGGGTTTTCGGGGTAGGTGACGTCTTCTTCTGTGTGCGTCTGGTCGGTGATCTTCGCCGACTCGACGCCCTTGATGCCGACGGATGGGTCCGGCGCGAGTCGGCTATTGCCCGACGACGCGATGCTGTTGCTGCTGCCGCTGTCATCGTTTTGTTGCATGATGCCGTACGCCGTGCCGCCGATGATGGCGAGCGCGACGATCCCGGTGACACCGAAGATCAGGAGGTTGCGCCGGCGCTCCGCGCGCTTTTGCTCCTTTTGCAGCTCGCGCAGCCGTTCTTGACGCTGCTGCGCTTTTGACTGCTTGCTGGCCTTGGATTGCTTGCTGGCCACGCGTGTCCTCCGGGATGCCGTGGGCGTTACCGGGGAAGATTACCGCTCGGTTCTGAGGGCTGCCTGAGGGGACGCCGCCTACGACAGGGCGTAGCCGGCTTCCTCGACCGCGGCTCGGACGTCTGCGTCGGCGAGCGGCTGCGTGCTCGTGACGGTCACGGCGCCGCTCGCGAGGTCGACGTCGACGCTCGCGACCCCCGCGATCTCGCTGATCTCCTCGCGTACCGAGGCCGCGCAGTGATCGCAGGTCATGCCGGTCACGGTGTAGCTGGCGGTCTGGCTCATGGCAGCAACTCCTACGAACGAACGAGTCGGGCGATGGCGTCGGAGGCCTCTTTGACCTTGGCGTCGGCCTCGTCGCCGCCGGCGCGGGCGGCGTCGGTGACGCAGTGGGCGAGATGATCCTCGAGGAGGCCGAGGGCGACCGACTGGGTCGCCTTGGTCACCGCCGAGATCTGGGTGAGGATGTCGATGCAGTACTGCTCGTCCTCGACCATGCGCTGCAGTCCCCGGATCTGACCCTCGATCCGGCGTAGACGCTTGAGGTAGGCGTCCTTGTCGTTGATGTAGCCGTGCTGGGTCGAGCTGGTCATGCCAACATCCTATACGGGGTAGGGGTATCTGCCAAGAGATCGCGTTCGAGGTCCAGCGTGCCAGGTCTGAATCCCGCCAGAACCCGAGGCTGGACCCGGTCAGGATGAAGGTATGAGCGTACCGACTCCCGCAGTCTCGTTACGGGTCGATGCCATCGCCGCCTCCACGCTGCGTCGGATCCGTACCCAGGGGCACGACGACTTCGGTCACCGATGGGAGCCTCGCCTCGACCACGAGGGCGGCGCACCGTTGCGATGCTGCCTGCGCGACTCGCGGCCGGGGGAGGCGATCGCATTGATCTCGTACGCGCCGGTTCGCGAGTCCCCCGGCGCCGACGCTGACGCGGGACCGTACAACGAGGTCGGGCCGGTATTCGTACACGCAGACGAGTGCGCCGGGCCGGCAGCTCCGGATCGGTATCCGTCGGAGTGGATTGATCGACCCCAGGTGCTGCGGGCCTACCGCGCCGACGGGCGGATCGCCGGCGGGGTCCGGCTCGAGCCGGGTGACGACCGTGACGAGGCAGCGCGGCGACTGTTGGCCGATCCGGATGTGGCGTTTCTCCATTCGCGCAACATTGTCTACGGCTGTTACATGCTGGAGATTCGCCGCGCCTGACCCACCGCCGAGTATTGGCGTGAAATACAGGCCGGACGGCGCGCGGGAGGTGTATTTCACGCCAACACTCGGGGCTACAGTCGGCGGCACCGCAAGGGAACGGGAGGACCGCGATGACGTCGACGTCCGAGACCGGGCCGGATGGCCGTCCGATCCTGAGTCTCGCTACGGCGACCGAATGGGAACGGTGGCTCGAGATCGAGCACGGGTCGTCGTCGGGCGCCTGGCTCCGGCTGACGAAGAAGAACAGCTCGTACGAGGGGCCGACCTACGAGGAGGGTCTCCAGGTCGCGCTCTGCTTCGGCTGGATCGACGGTATGTCCCGTTCGTACGACGAAGGCTCCTGGCTGCAGCGCTTCACGCCCAGGCGACGCAAGAGCGGCTGGTCACGAAGCAACATCGAGCGGGTGACGGCGCTGATCGACGCGGGCCGGATGCGCGAGGCGGGTCTGCGCGAGATCGAGGCGGCCAAATCCGACGGCCGGTGGGACGCCGCATTGAGCGGCTGACCCGCACCGAATCTGACCCGCACCGAAGTGTTGGCGTAGAACCGCGCTTTTGCCGACAGTTGGCGCGAACCTGCGCCAACACTTCCGGCCCGAGCCCGCACCCAAGCCGCGCAAAAGGTATGTACCCGGGCAAAGCGGCCCCCGGAGGTCCCACTGCCTGGGGACACAAAGCCGCATGTCGCCCCATTGGTGTCAAGATTTAACCATCCAGTGGGGATCCGTCCAGCCGTCCAGCCGTGCCGCACCCGAGGAGGTCGGATGTCGTCGTCTCGCCCGCCGTGGTTGCACGAGCTGGTCACGGCGGTCCAAGCGCCGACCGTGCTGCTGTGTGGCCGAGACGGTCAGCTGCGGGCCGACGGTGCGCAGGGGGCGTGGCATGCCGACGTGCGGGTCCTGTCCCGGGCCGAGCTGCTCGTCAACGGCGAACCCCCGGAGCCGGTGGCAGGCGGCGCCGAAGGCGTTGGCGAGATGCGGTTCACCGGGTACGTCCGCTCGCTCAAGGGGTCGTGGTCGGTGCCGTCGGTACGGGTCGAACGGGTGCGGACGGTACGGGCCGGCCTGATCGACGAGACGATCGCGCTCACCACGTACGAGGCGATCCCGACCACGACCCGGATCGACGTCGACGTCGCGGCCGACCTGGCCCGAATGGCCGCCGTACGTGAGGGGCGCATCGACCAGACCTTCGTCGCGCCGGACGTCGAGGCCGGCAGCGTTCGGTGGGCCGACGACGAGGCGCAAGCCGAGCTGGTTGCCGATGTGAATGCGACGGTCGTCGCCGAGGACCAGGGCGCGCGCCTGTCCTGGACGGTCAACCTGGCCCATCCCGGCACCCGCTACATGCGATGGCGGCTCTATGCGGACGTCGACGAGAGCTCGTTCGAAGGCGTCGAGAGCGATTCCGGATGGGTGACGCCTCGAGTCGTCGCCGGCGACCACCGCCTGCCGATGCTCGTCGACCGGTCGATCGCCGATCTCGCCGGACTTCGGATGCGGCGGACGTCGGGGTCGGACGTCTTCCTGGCGGCCGGTGCGCCCGACGCCAGTGACCTGCGCGCGCGGGAGAGCCTGTGGGCCGCCCGCATGCTGCTGCCGCTCGGCACCGACCTCGCCGCCGGGACGCTCCGCGCACTGGCAGCGTGGCAGGGGCGCCGCCTCGACCCGGACACCGGTGAAGCGCCCGGCAAGATTCCGCACGAGGTCCGAGACCCGACCACGGGCGATCATCGGGCGCGTCCGGTGCTCAGCTTCGCCTCGGTCGACTCGACTCCGTTGTGGATCTGCCTGCTGCACGACGCCTGGCGGTGGGGCCTGCCGGCCGAGCAGGTGCGCGACCTGATGCCGCAGCTCGAAGCCGCGCTCACGTGGATGGTCGAGCACGGCGATGCCGACGGCGACGGCTTCGTCGAGTCGGTCGACCGTAGCCGACAGGGGATCGGCAGCGAAGGATGGAAGGACTCGGCGGACGCGATCCGGTTCGCCGACGGGGCGCAGGCCAAGCCGCCGCTCGTGCTTTGCGAGGTGCAGGGCTACGCGTACGAAGCTGCGATGCACGGCGCCGATCTGCTCGCAGCCTTCGGGCGACCGAAGCCACAACGCTGGCGGACTTGGGCGAGCAAGCTCGCCGAACGGTTCCGGGAGCGGTTCTGGGTTCCGAGCGGGCTCGGCCCCTACCCGGCGATGGCGCTGGACGCCGACAATCGACCAGTCGACGCGCTGACCAGCAACATCGGTCATCTCCTCGGCACCGGACTGCTCAACTCCAGCGAGTCCGAGCGGGTCGGGCGGCTCGTGACGCAGCCGGCGCTGGTCAGCGGGTACGGGCTGCGCACCATGTCGGCCGACAACGCAGCGTACGCACCGATCAGTCCCTACTGCGGTGCGATCTGGCCGCACGACACGGCGATCGTGATCCGCGGCCTCGCGGCGGTGGGCCGGTGCCATCGGGCGGCGGAGCTGATCGAAGGGCTGCTGGCGGCGTCGGTGCGCTTCGACTTCCAGGTGCCAGCGTCGTACGGCGGCGATCCGCGATCGGAGGTGGCGCGGCCGATCCCGTACCCCGTGATGGGCCGGCCGCGGGCCTGGTCGGCGGCGTCCGCGATGGCGATCGTGCAGGCGCTCCTTGGCCTCGAGGCGGACGTCCCAGCCGGGCGGCTGCGGATGCGGCCGGTGCGTCCGAGTCTGGTCGGGCGGCTGCGCGTCGAGGGCCTGCACGTCGGTGGGCACACGTTCGACGTATCGCTGTCCGAGGACGGTCGGTCGCTGGACCCGGTCCAGCTGCCGCTGACGGTCGACATCAGCTGAAGGCTGACGAATCTTGAGGGATTTGGGCTGCTCTGGCTACCCGAATCCCTCAGGATGCGTGGCGTCCAGCACGAACCGCACCGAAGGAGCTGACTCATGACAGCCGCCCTGTCAAGGCCCAGACCCGAGGAGTCGCCGATGGCCCCGCCCCGTCAACCGTGGTTGCACGAGCTGGCGACCGCGGTGGCGGCGCCCACCGTCGTCCTGTCCGACCGCGACGGGCAGCTGCGGCCGCACGGCGCCCAAGGGGTGTGGCACGCCGACGTACGTGTGCTGTCGCGGGCCGAGCTACGAGTCGACGGGGCGCCGCCGGATCCGGTCGCCGACGGCTCTGACGGGACCGGCCGGGCGCGGTTCATCGGCTTCGTCCGGGCGTTGGACGGGTCGGCGACCGACCCGTCGGTGCGGATCGAGCGGATCCGGGGCGTGCAGCCCGGCATCGTCGACGAGTCCATCGTGCTCACAACGTACGTCGGCATGGCGTCGACGGTTCGGATCGAGGTGGTGGTCGCGGCCGACTTCGCTCGGATCGGGCCGGTGAAGTCGGGTCGCGGCGACGACCGGCCTCCTGCGGCGCCCCATGCCGACGGGGCGCGGGTGCGTTGGTCTGCACCGGACGCCCGGGCCGAGATCGTCACCGAGGACGGCGCCACCGTGTCGGTCGACGACGATGTGGCCCGGCTCTGCTGGACCCTCGACCTGGCGGAGCCCGCGACCCACCGGCTGCGCTGGCGCCTGCACGCCGACGTCGGCGCGACCCCGCTGGCCGGCGCGGAGGGCGCTCCCGCGTGGTCGACACCGACCGTCTCCGCTGGAGACCATCGACTGTCGATGCTGGTCGACCGATCAGTTGCCGACCTCGGCGGGCTGCGCATGCGGCTGGCCGACGGCGACGACGTGTTCCTCGGCGCCGGCGCACCATGGTTTTGCGCCCTGTTCGGACGCGACAGCATCTGGGCCGCCCGCATGATGCTGCCGCTCGGGACCGAGCTCGCGGGCGGCACGTTGCGTACGCTGGCGGCGCTGCAAGGACAGCGGGTCGACCCCGAGACCGGTGAGGCGCCCGGCAAGATTCCGCACGAGCTGCGCGAGAGCGTACCCGGCAAGACCCCGGCCGGGCTGCCGCCGCTCTATTACGGCTCGGTCGACTCGACGCCACTGTGGATCTGCCTGCTGCACGACGCCTGGCGATGGGGATTGCCGGCCGAGCAGGTACGAGCGCTGCTCCCGCATCTGGAGGCGGCGCTGGCGTGGCTGGCCGAGTACGGCGATGCCGACGGCGACGGATTCCTCGAGTACGTCGACGAGAGTGGGCGGGGGCTGGCCAACCAGGGGTGGAAGGATTCCGGCGACGCGGTACGGTTCGCCGACGGCACGTACGCCCGGCCGCCGGTGGCGCTGTGCGAGGTGCAGGGCTATGCGTACGAAGCGGCGATGCACGGCGCCGCGCTGCTCGACGCCTTCGGGCGTCCGGACGCGACCCGCTGGCGGTCGTGGGCGAGTGAGCTGGCCGCGCGGTTCCGGGAGCGGTTTTGGGTGTCGGGCGACGTCGGTCGCTATCCGGCCATGGCACTGGGCGGCGACAAGCGCCCCGTGGATGCGCTGACCAGCAACATCGGGCACCTGCTCGGCACCGGGCTGCTCGACGCCGACGAGTCCGAGCGGGTGGCGCGACTGGTGACCGGGCCGGGGCTCGCCAGCGGCTTCGGCCTGCGCACCATGTCGGACGGCGACGTCGCGTACTCGGCCGCCGCCGCGATCGCGATCGTCCAGGCACTGCTCGGACTCGACGCGGACCTGCCGGCGGGTCGGCTCCGAATCGCACCGGTGCGGCCGGGCCCGATGGGTCGGCTAGCCGTCGACGGCCTGGTCGCGGGCGGCCACGCCTTCGGCGTCGACCTCGCCGAGGACGGCCGCGTCGGCGTCGCCCCCGACCTCCCGCTCACCGTCGACCGCGTCTGACGCTCGCCCGCGCGTGAGCGGGACGGCGCGTCGGCTGTGCGGCGCATCACCGACTGTTCCGCGGCGTCAGCGGGGTGGGCCGGCGACGACGTTCTGCAGCGGTTCGCCGGCGACGTAGCGGGCCAGCTGATCGCGTACGAGTCGGGCGATCCGGGGTGGGAAGGCCGTCGAGGCGCCGCCGCGATGCGGTGTGATCAGCACGTTCGGCGCCGACCACAGCGGATGGCCGGTCGGCAGCGGCTCCGGATCGGTGACATCGAGGGCGGC
>JBKOYM010000184.1:0-15578 GCA_046725375.1 Actinomycetota bacterium | reverse complement strand
GAAGAGGCACTTCGCGAGGGCAGTCGGCGCGGGGCACTGATCGGACTGGCAGCCACCGGCGGGGTGATCACATCGGCCGGGCTGGTGCTCGCCGGCACGTTCGGGACCCTCGCCACGGTGCCGCTGACGTTCACGTTGCAGATCGGCTTCGTGGTGGCGTTCGGCGTGTTGCTCGACACCATCATCGTGCGGTCGATCTTGGTCACCGGACTCAACCTCGACCTGGGTCGGCACATGTGGTGGCCGAACCGGATCAGCAAGCGCGAGCACGACGAGCAGTTCGAGGAGCCGCCGGAGGAGTTCGAGGAGCTCGAGACCGTCCACGCGGAGAGCTAGGACGCACGCGATACGGCGGTCCACGCCCCCGGCAGACGCGAACGCGTACGCTGGGGGCGTGGACTTCGTCGGTTACGCCGAGCGCGCCGCGCGTCTGGTCAACACTCCCGTGGACGACGTCGACGACCTTCGAAACTTCCTCGACGACCGCGCCTGGCTGATCCCCCGCGTCGCCGATCGCGATGTCAACCACCTCCGCCGCTTCCAGCGTGACTTGCGGACGGCCTTCGAGATCGCATCGCTCGGCGACGAAGCGGCAGTCGTCAAGGAGCTCAATGACCTGCTCGACCGGCATTCGATCACCCCTCAAATCGCCGGACACGACGCCCAGTCGTGGCACCTGCACGTCGGCAACAGCTCGTCGAGCGTCGCCGAACTGCTCATCGCCGAGGCGCTACTCGGTCTCGCGATCCTCGCCTGCGACCTGAGTCCGCTTCGGCTCGGCGTCTGCCAAGCGGCCGACTGCAACCAAGTCTTCGTCGACGCCTCACCAAACCAATCCCGGCGCTACTGCTCAGATCGCTGCTCCTCACGCGCGAACGTCGCGGCCTACCGCGCTCGCCGCCGCGCGGCCGCGGCATCGGCCGGTTGAGGCGGCAGGCCGTGCCGCGTGAGTTCCGACTTAGGGTCGGTGTGGGAGGGTTCGCACCGACCCTAAGTCGGAACTCGTGCAGCACGACGGCTCGATAAATCGGATGACAGGCCCGGTCCGTCGGCGTAACGTTTCCTGGCCCCTCTTTCCGACCGCGTCCCGCGGAGGTCCGCCGTGTCCGCACCCCCGTCGCCCGTCGCTCGATCCGATCCGGAGCCCGCTCCCGACCTCGACGCCGAGCGTCGCCACCTC
Source organism: Actinomycetota bacterium (assembly GCA_046725375.1). Lineage (GTDB taxonomy): Bacteria > Actinomycetota > Actinomycetes > Propionibacteriales > Nocardioidaceae > DATFRX01. The sequence continues at coordinate 14,398 of JBKOYM010000184.1, read as the reverse complement.
GCCGAGTCCCGCGCCGCCTTGGCCCGGATGCGCGCCAAGGTCGCCGGCCTCGAAGCCCATGGCGGCGACGGCGTCTCGACCGAATACCTCAAGGCCGCGCTGTGGCGTCGCATGAAGGCGCTCGAGGACGACCCCGAGATTCCGCTGTTCTTCGGCCGGCTCGACACCACGCCGACCGCCGGCCAAGAGCAAGAACGCTTCTATGTCGGACGACGTCATGTCACCGACCCCGACGGCGAGCCCATGGTGGTCGATTGGCGGGCCGACGTCTCGCGGGCGTTCTATCGAGCGAGTCCGCACGACCCGATGGGGATGGGCCTTCGGAGACGGTTCGGGTTTCAGCGCGGCGAGCTAACCGCGTACGAAGACGAACACCTCGATGCGGTCGAGGCGCAACGACACAGCGCCATCCTCGAGGCTGAGATCGAGCGACCCAGGGTCGGGCCGATGCGCGACATCGTCGCCACGATCCAACCCGACCAGGACCTCATCGTTCGGGCCGACCTCCCCACATCGATCTGCGTGCAGGGCGCACCGGGCACCGGCAAGACGGCCGTCGGGCTGCACCGTGCGGCGTACTTGCTCTATGCGCATCGTGACCAGTTGACCCGACAGGGCGTACTGGTGATCGGCCCCAACGACTCGTTCCTGCGCTACATCGGTGATGTGCTGCCGGCGCTCGGTGAGATCGAGGCCGAGCAGTTGACGATCGAGGCGCTGACCGCACGGGTTCGCGTACGCCGCAACGAGGACGCGGCCACCGCGCGGCTCAAGGGCGATGCTCGGATGGCAACCGTCGTCCAGCGCGCCGTGTGGAGTCACATCGGCACGCCGTCCGACAGCATCGTGCTGCCGCGCGGATCCCGGCGTTGGCGAGTGCCGGCGTACGAGGCGGCCGACATCCTCGCCGAGCTACGCGAACGCGGCGTTCGATACGGCGCTGGCCGGGCCATGCTGGCGCAACGAGTGGCGCACGCCATCCTGGTCAAGATGGAGCTCGCCGGCGACTCCCTCGACGACCGTGTGCAGGCTTCGGTGGCCCGCTCGCAGCCGGTCCGGCGCTGGGTCGACGAGATCTGGCCCAAGCTCGATCCGGCCCGGGTGGTCTGGCGCCTGCTGTCAGACATCGACCTGCTCACGGAGTCCGCCGACGGCGTACTCACCGACGACGAGCAGGCCCGCCTGCTGTGGGACCGGCCCAGCCGATCGCCGGGCACGACCCGGTGGACCGTTGCCGACGCGGTGCTGATCGACGAGGCGGCCGACATCATCGAGCGCACACCGAGCGTCGGTCACGTCGTACTCGACGAGGCGCAGGACCTGTCGCCGATGATGCTGCGAGCGGTCGGCCGGCGCTGCTCGACCGGGTCGGCAACCGTGCTCGGCGACCTCGCGCAGGCGACGACGCCGTGGGCCTCGACGTCGTGGCGGGACGCGCTCGACCACCTCGGCAAGGCGAACGCACACCTGGAAGAGCTGAGTCAGGGCTTCCGAGTGCCGTCGGATGTCATCGACTTCGCGGCCAGGCTGCTGCCGCACATCGCGCCGCACCTCCGGCCGCCGACCTCGGTACGTCGCGCCCAGGGCCAGCTCTCGTTGAGACCGGCGCCGGATCTCGTCGCGGACGTTGTAGCAGCCACCCGTGAGGCGCTGGCGGCCGACGGTTCGGTCGGCGTCATCGTGCCGGACCAGCTGGCCGACAAGGTCGCCACCGGCCTCAACCGCGCCGGGATCGACCAGGTACGGCTCGGCGACATCCACGATGTCGAGGCCCGGGTCGATCTGGTGCCGGCCAGCCTCGCGAAGGGACTCGAGTTCGACCACGTCATCGTCGCGGAGCCGGCGCAGATCGTGGCAGCCGAGCCGGATCACACGACCGGCCTGCGCCGACTGTACGTCTGCCTCACCCGCGCCGTGACGTCGCTCACCGTGCTTCATGGCGAGCCGCTGCCGGAGCCGTTGCGGTGACCGATCCAGCGGGACTCCGCGACGCCTGGCGGCAGGCGTTGCCCGGTGCCGATGTGCTCGGCGCGGATCTGCTGGGACGGTGGTCCGAGCCACAACGGCATTATCACGACCTGGAGCATCTGGCCGAGGTGCTGACGGCCCTCGACGAGCTGACGGCCGATGCGGTGCCGGCGACGGTACAGCTGGCCGCCTGGTTTCACGACGCGATCTACGACCCGCGAGCTCACGACAACGAGGAACGCTCGGCCGAGCTCGCCGCCAAGGCACTGCCGGCCGCGGGTCTCGCCTCCGAGGACGTGTCTGAGGTCGTACGTCTGGTCCGGTTGACCGCGACGCACGATCCGGCATCCGACGACGCCGACGGGATGCTGCTCTGCGACGCCGATCTCGCGATTCTCGGCTCGTCCCCGACCCGGTACGAGCGGTACGTGGCCGACGTGCGTGAGGAGTACGCCCACGTACCCGACGCGGAGTTTCGGGCGGCACGCGACCGAATCCTGCAGCGGTTCGTCGACCGGTCCCGGATCTACCGCACCGACGCGGGCCGGGCCCGATGGGAATCGGCGGCCCGGCGCAATGTCACGGCCGAACTCGCCGGCGACGCAGGCCCGCCGCGCTGAGCCGAGCGACCAGCTCCCGGCTGCTGACCGGGATCGCGCCGGCGGCCACGACGTGCTCGTACGACTCGGCCGGCACGTCATAGTGATCCCGATGGAAGCCGCGCTCGGGCAGTCCGACCTCGCGAGCGAACACATGCAGCTCGTCGAAGCTCTCGTCGCTGACCAGGTGCGACCAGATGCGGCCGTGCGCCGGCCAGGTCGGCGGGTCGATCAGGAGGCTCACGGGCCTGCCTCGCTGCGCTCACTCACAGGCCCGCTCGCAGAGGCGCAGTATTGAACCGTTCGCTCGCTCCGCTCACTCACGACGTCGCGGCCTGGCCGACGGCGTCGTCGAGCAGCAGACGCCACGAACGCACGTACGAGGCGTCGACGTAGGCCCGCTCCCACGATCCGCCCGGTCGGACACTCGCTCCGAGATGGAAGCCACGTACCCCGGCCCGCATCAGCCACGGCACGTGCTCGGCGCGCAGTCCGCCGCCGGCCACCATGCGACCGGCGATCCACGGGTCGGCGGCGGCCAGCCGAGTCAGCTCGTCGAGTCCCCGGTCGACGCCCAACGCCGAGCCGGCCGTTCGGACCGCGTCGAGGCCGGGCAGCTCGTACAGCCGACGCCAGGACCGGTCGAGGTCGAGGCTCGAGTCGATGGCGCGATGAAACGTCCACGGCGCCGGTCTGACGGTGTCGGCGAGCCGGCTCGCGACGTCGACGTCGACCTCGAGGTCAGCGGTGAGGAAACCGAACACCACTCCTTTGGCGCCGGCCGCGAGGTACGACTCGGCGAGGCCCATCAGCCGGACCAGCTCGCCGCCGGTCGTGCCGTACCCCTCACTCAGTCGCAGCATCGTCCGCACCGGCAGGTCGGTGGACCGCACGATCGACGACACGACCGCCGGCTCAGGCGACATGCCCCCGTCGTCGGTCGAGCCCACCACTTCGAGTCGATCGGCCCCGCCCTCCTGGGCGGCTTCGGCGTCGGAGGCATGCAGCGTCGTGATCTGGAGCAATACGTCGTTCATCGTGCCGCCATCATCGCACCACTTTGGCCCGAGATTGCGCGTCTGTCCCACCTGCCGATGAAGAGCGCGGAGCTAGACGCGGTGGGCTGGGGCAGACACGCGAGCTCGGCGCGAAGGGGTGGGGCAGACGCGGAAGCTCGGCGCGAAGGGCGGGGCAGACGCGCGAGCTCGGCGCGAACGCAGTGGTCTCAGTGGCGGAGGAGCTTGCGGAGCAGCAGCAGGAGCAGCAGGACACCGATCACGGGTGCGGCGTAGCGCTTGGCGAGCGCCGGACCCACGGTCGTCAGGAGGTTGAGCTCGCCATCGCTGGTGTTCGACGGCGTTGCTTGCGGCTCCGATGCGATCCGGTCGGCCGTCGATGACTCGGTCGCCGACGACTCGGTCGATGTCGCTTCGCCAGCCGATGCCGCGGGGGCCGATGCGGCGGCAGCCGACGGCTCAGCCGCTGGCTCCGCCGTCGGGCCGAGATTTTGCTCTAGGCATGCGACGAACTGTCCGAGCAGCTTGTCGCTGACGTCCTTGATCACCCCACGGCCGAACTGCGCCGGCTTGCCGGTGATCGCGAGGTCGGTCGCGACCTCGACCACGGTCTGCTCCCCGTCCGGCGTCAGCTGCGCGCGGATCGTCGCCGACGCGGTGCCGTTGCCGCGCTTGTCCTTGCCCTTCGCCTCGATGACCGCGCGACGGGCCGACTCGTCACGCTCGACGAACTGACCGGTCCCGTTGTAGAGCAGCGAGATCGGCCCGAGTCGAACCTTCACAGAGCCCGCGAAATCGTCCCCCTCGACCGACGTCAGGCTCGCGCCGGGAAAGCAGGGCGCGATGCGCTCCAGATCGTTGAAGGCTTCCCACGTGTCGGCAACTGGCGTCGGCACGGTGAAGCGGTGCTCGAGCTCCACCGCGTCCTCCTCTCCCCTGACACCCGCTCGAGTTCCGAGTTAGGGTCGGTAGTTTTCGCCTAGCACCGACCCTAACTCGGAACTCACGCGGAGCCCGTCAGCCGGCGGCGGCAAGGACGGCCCGCCGGGCCAAGATCGGCGCCAGGTGTCGACGGTAGTTGTCGTCACCGTTGAGGTCGGTCGGCGGGTTGGTTCCTTCGGCGATGCTGGCAACGGCGGCGCGCACAGCCTCGTCGGTCGGTGCGACCCCAACCAGCGCCTGCTCCACGGCACTCGAACGCACCGGCGTCGGGCCCATATTGGTCATCGCCACTCGGGCCTCGGCGGTGCTGCCGCCGATGACCTTGACCGTCGCAGCGACGGCCACGATCGACCACTGCTGTGCGGTTCGTACGAACTTCTCGTAATGCGCTCCCCAGCCGGTGTGCTTGGGCACGCGGATCTCGGTGAGGATCTCGTCCTCACCGATCGCGGTCGTGAAGTAGTCCACGAAGAAGTCCGTCGCCGGCACCGTACGACGCCCCTCGCTCCCCGCGATCTCGAACTCGGCCCCGAGCGCCAACGCGCAGGCCGGAAGGTCACCCGCCGGATCGGCATGGGCCAGGGATCCCCCGAACGTACCCAGGCGCCGAACCTGCGGATCGGCAACCATCGCCGTCGCCTTCGCGAGCAGCGCCGCATGTTCGGCGATCAGCGGGTCGGCCACCACAACCTCGTGCGGCGTCATCGCGCCGACCACGATCGCATCGCCCGCGTCGCGTACGCCGCGCAGCTCGTCGATGCGGGACAGGTCGACGAGCAGGTCCGGCGCCGCCAACCGCATCCGCAGCACCGGCAGCAGGCTCTGCCCGCCGGCCAGCACCTTGGCGTCGTCGGACGACCCCAGCAGGTGCTGCGCTTCCTCCACCGTCGAGGGTGCCTGATAGTCGAAAGCCGCCGGTATCATGCCGCGCCTCCTGTCGATGCAGCCTGGATCGCTTGCCACACGTGATAGGGCGAGCACGGCATCACCACGTCGCGCACTCCCATCGGCCGCAGGGCATCGACAATCGCGTTGACCACCGCCGGCGTGGCGGCGATCGTGCCTGCCTCGCCGACGCCCTTGACGCCGAGCGGGTTGGTGACCGACAGAGTCTCCGTACGGTCGGTGTCGAGGCTCGGCAGGTCGGCGGCGCTCGGCACCAGGTAGTCGACGAGCGATCCGGTGACCAGCGTCCCCGCGTCGTCGTGAATCGCCTCCTCGTACAACGCCTGTGCGATGCCTTGGACCAGGCCCCCGTGTACCTGGCCCTCCACGATGAGGGGGTTGATGACCGCCCCGACGTCGTCGACAGAGACGTACTTGCGGATCGTCGTCCCGCCGGTCTCGGTATCGACCTCGACCGCGCACAGGTGGGTGCCGTGCGGGAAGGAGAAATTGTCCGGGTCGACCGTGGCGTCCGCGTCGAGGCTCGGCTCGTAGTCCTCCGGCAGGTCGTGGGCAGCGAAGGTGTGGAGTGCCACGTCACCGATCCCCACGCTCTTGTCGGTGCCCTTGACGGTGAACTTTCCGGCCTCGAACTCGAGGTCGTCCGGGTTTGCCTCGAGCATGTGGGCCGCGACCGTCCTGGCCTTCGCGACGACCTTGTCAGCGGCCTTCAGGGCAGCGATACCACCAATGGTCAGCGATCGCGAGCCATAGGTATCCATGCCCTTGTGCGCGATGTGGGTGTCGCCGTGCAGCACTTCCACGTCCTCGAACGGGATACCAAGCCGGTCGGCGACGATCTGGCTCCATGCCGTCTCATGGCCTTGGCCGTGGGCACTCGATCCGGTGACGAGCTCGGCCTTGCCAGAGGCCAGCATGCGGACCGAGGCGTGCTCCCAGCCGCCGGCACCGTATGACAAGGATCCCAGCACCCGGGACGGTGCGAGGCCGCACATCTCGGTGTACGTCGAGATCCCGATGCCCAACTGCACCGGGTCGTTGCGTTCCCGCCGCTCGGCCTGTTCGCGACGCAGATCGTCGTAGCCGAACATCTCTTTCGCCTTGGCGGTCGCCGCCTCGTAGTTGCCGGAGTCGTACTCCAGACCGGCGACCGTGGTGAACGGGAACTCCTCGTGCTTGATCCAGTTCTTCTCCCGCAGCTCGAGCGGGTCCATGTCCAGCTCGGCGGCGAGCTCGTCCATCATGCGCTCGACCGCGTACGTCGCCTCCGGCCGTCCGGCGCCACGGTAGGCGTCGGTCCACGTCTTGTTGGTGAAGACGTTGGTGCAGGTGAACCGGTACGACGGGAACTTATAGATCGCGTTGTACATGAACGCCCCCAGGATCGGGATCCCGGAGGTGACCAGGCCGAGATATGCGCCCATGTCGGCGAGCAGATCCACCTTGAACCCGGTGACGGTGCCGTCGCGGTTGGCGGCCAGCGTGAGCCGCTGGATCTGGTCACGTCCGTGGTGACCGGACACCATCGTCTCGCTGCGCGTCTCGGTGTATTTGCAGGGCCTGCCGAGTCGCTTGGCCGCGAGCAGCGTGATGACCTCTTCGGGCGTCACCTGCAGCTTGCCGCCGAATCCGCCGCCGACGTCCGGCGCGATGACCCGCAGCTTGCTCTCCGACGTCCCGGTCGTCAGAGCCAGCATCAGCTTCAAGATGTGCGGGATCTGGGTCGTCGACCACATCGTGATCTGCTCGCCGGTCGGGTCGACGACCACCGAGCGTGGCTCCATGTACGCCGGCACGAGCCGCTGCTGCCGATAGGTGCGCTCGATCGTCACCTCGGCGTCGCGAATCGCGTCATCGACGTTGCCGCCGGAACCGGCCTCGGCAGAGTCGAACACCCACGTCGCCGACACATTCGTGCCGAGGTCGGGATGCGCGAGTGTCGCCCCTTCCTTCGACGCGGCCTCGAGGTCGAGGACGACCGGCAGCTCGTCGTACTCGATGTCGACGAGCTCGGCGGCGTCGCGGGCCTCGGCGGCGCTGCGGGCGACGACCGCGGCGACGATCTCGCCGGCGAACGCGACCCGATCGACGGCCATCGACGGGTGCGGCGGCGCCTTCTGGTCCTCGGTGATGGGCCAAGCGTTGGGCAGGCTGCCCTGCTCCTCAGCCAGGTCGTTGCCGGTCAACACGGCCAGCACGCCCTCCGCCTGCTTGGCGTCGTCGACGTTGACCGAAGTCAGGCGGGCATGCGCGATCGGGCTACGAACCATCGCGAGATGGAGCAGGCCGGGCAGGGTGAGGTTGTCGGTCCATCGGGTTCGGCCCGTGAGGAGCCGTCGGTCTTCCTTGCGTCGGCGCGGGTGGCCGATCTCGGCCGCCGGCCGTTCCTCCACCGCGGTCATGACCCACCTCCCGCACTGGATGCCGCCTTTTGTACGGCGCGAACGATGTTTTGATAGCCCGTGCAGCGGCAGAGATTGCCCTCGAGACCCTCACGGATCTCGGTCTCGCTGGGGTTCGGGTTTTCGGCGAGCAGGTCGACCGACTGCATGATCATGCCTGGAGTACAGAATCCGCACTGGAGGGCATGCGCGTCGTGGAAGGCCTGCTGGACCGGATGCAGCTCCCCGTTGCTGGCGAGTCCTTCGATGGTGGTGACCTCGTGGCCATCGGCCTGGACGGCCAGCAGCGAACACGACTTCACGCTGCGTCCGTCGAAGTGGACCGTGCAGGCGCCACAGTTCGACGTGTCGCATCCGACGACGGTGCCGGTCTTCCCGAGAACCTCTCGTAGGTACTGCACCAGCAACATCCGGGGCTCGACGTCGTCGCTATAAGCGACACCGTCGACGTTGACATGGATTCGGGTCATGAGCGCCTCCTCATTGAGACATCGCCGACGGTTGATCCCTCAACGTGATCCTGAAACCACATCCTGGCAAGGGGCTGCCATGCGCGGAGGTCGGCTTATCGCGACGCGATAAACCTGCCGGATAGTGCCGAGTCCGCGGGTCGGTTGCGCATGATTGGGCCTTCGCCTATGGGTGCGATGCTGGGGATGACGGGCTGTCCAAGCGTCCGTCGGAGGCGGTGAATCGTGCTGCTTGTCGTGATCGGACTGATCCTTCTCGGGCTCGCCGCCGGGTTTGCCTTCGCGAGCTTCAAGGCGCGCCGCATCCGCCGAGTCCTCGCTCGGGTCGGCTACGTCGACAGCGAGGAGCCGGTCGCGACCTTTCGACGTCGGCTCGTGACGTGCGGTGTGGTCGCCTTGGCCGGGGTCATCCTGATCGTCGCCGGATCGCTCGGATAGACCGTCAGTCGTAACTGCGGATCACGCGCACGTTGAGGAACAACATCACGACCCCCAACGCGGCGACGACGCCGAAGCCCGCGCCGATCGCGCCCCAATCGAGATCCTCGAGGATCAGCGAGCGCAGCCCCTCCATCACGTACGTCACCGGGTTGAAGGTCGCCGCGATCTCCATCGGCCGAGTCAGGAGGTCACGCGGGACGAAGTTGGGCGTGAGAAACAGCAGGGGGAAGAAGATCAACCCACCCGAGTTGGTCGCCGCCGCGCTGCGCGTCGTCATCGCGATCAACAGCATGAAGCCGGTGAAAACGACCGCCCACAGCGACGTCAGGACCAGCAGCAGAACCCACCCGATCGGTCCGCTGGCCACCTCAACGCCGAAGGGCAGGGCGAGGATCACCAGGACGGCGGTGAGGAACACGGTCTTGACGCCCTCGGCCATCAACCGCCCGAATACCAGGGACACGCGGGAGATCGGCGTCGCCCGCAGCTTGTCGAAGTAGCCGCCCTCGATCTCCTCGACGAGGTAGAGCGCGGCGGTGCCGAACGACGCTCCGAGCAAGAGCGACACCGGCAGCTGGAACGCCGCGTAGGTCTGCCCGTTGAGGAAGGGGGTCGAACTCGGGAAAATCTTGCCGGCCTGGCCGAAGTTGACCACCAGGAAGAAGATCGGGATGAACAGGGTCGGTGCCAGGGCCTCCGGGGTACGCCAGGCTTCCCGGATGGCGCGGGCGCCGAGCACGTTGACCTGCGCGACGACACTCATCGGGCCACCTCGCTAGTGCTCGTCGCCCCCGTGAGACTGACTGGCCACAGCGCGGCCGCTCGCATGCTCGCTGCTGTATTGAACTGTTCGCTCGCAAGCTCGTTCACGAGGTCACCTCCTGCACCTCGCCGGCGACCCGCTCACGGGTCCGGCCGGTCGCGTCGAGGAAGACCTCGTCGAGGGAGGGATCGACGCCGAGCCCACGACGCTCCCGCAGATCGGCCTTCAGCTGCGCCGGTGTGCCTTCGCGCACGATCAGGCCCTCGTCGATGATCGCCAGCCTGTCGCACAGCTGGTCGGCCTCTTCGAGGTATTGCGTCGTCAAGAAGACGGTCGTGCCACGCTCGTTGATGCGGCGGACCTCGTCCCACACGGTCAGCCGGCTGGCCGGGTCGAGCCCGGTCGTCGGCTCGTCGAGGAACAGGACCGCAGGCTGGTGGACCAGCGCCGACGCCAGGTCGAGGCGGCGCTTCATGCCGCCGGAGTATCCCTTGATGCGCCGGTCGGCGGCGTCGACCAGCTCCACCAGCTCGAGCAGCTCGCCAGCGCGAGTGTTGGCCTCGGCCGTCGAGAGCCCGAACAGGCGAGCCTGCAGTACGAGGAGCTCGCGTCCGGTCTGTCGCGGATCGAGCCCGGCCTCCTGGAGGGCGACGCCGATCCGCTGCCGGACGGCGTCGGGGTCGGCCGCCACATCGATGCCCGTGACCCGCGCCGTACCCGACGTGATCGACATGAGCGTCGTCAGCATCCGCACCGTCGTGGACTTGCCTGCCCCGTTGGGTCCGAGGAAGCCGAAGATCTCGCCCTCGCTCACGCGGAGATCGACGCCTCGCACCGCGTCGACCGTGCCGCCCCGTCCTCGATATTGCTTGACGAGGCCCTCGGCCTCGACCGCTAGGTCGCCCACGCGTACTCCTCGCTCCGCTCGTCGGCACGTGACCAGGCCGCTGCGTTGAATTGTTCGCTCGCAGGCTCGCCCACATGTCCTCCCTCATCCGGCTTCTTCGAGGCTTTCCTACCCGCGACCACCGACAATCGCAAAACCTCTCGCGCTATAGACCGGGAACGGCGCGCAAACTCATCGGTACGCCGGTCGGTCGCAAGGTGGGACAGACGCGCAAGCTCGACGCTAATGGGGGTCGTCGTGGTGGATGCGCCCGGACAGGGCCGACAGGCGCTCGCCGGCGCCGCCCCAGCGCAGGGCGATGATCTCGGCCGCGATCGACACGGCGGTCTCCTCCGGCGTACGGGCACCGAGGTCCAACCCGACCGGGCTCGACAGCCGGGCCAACTCGTCGTCGGTGAGCCCGGCCTCGCGGAGCCGAGCCAGCCGGTTGTCATGCGTACGACGCGAGCCCATCGCGCCGACGTACGCCACCTCCGGCAGCCGCAACGCGACCTCGAGCAGCGGCACGTCGAACTTCGGGTCGTGGGTCAGCACGCACATGATGGTCCGACCGTCGATGGCGCCCGCGTCGACCTGACTCTGCAGGTAGCGATGCGGCCAGTCCACGATGACCTCGTCGACCTCAGGGAACCGAGCCGCCGTCGCGAACACCGGCCGGGCATCGCAAACCGTCACGCGATAGCCGAGGAACGACCCCAATCGCGCCACCGCCGCCGCGAAGTCGATCGCGCCGAACACCAACATGCGCGGCTTCGGAGCGTACGAGGCGCAAAACACCCGCATGCCCTCGCCCCGGCGCTGCCCCTGGGGCCCGTAGGTCAGGAGCCCGTTCCGCCCGGCGGCGAGCAGTCCCCGGGCGTCGTCGGCGACGGCGTCGTTGGCACGGGCGTCGCCCAGGTCGCCGGCGACCGCGGACCGCTGAGCGGCGGCGGCGTCGGCAGCGGCGGCGTCGGTCGGCCGGACGATCAGCCGGCGACCGACCCGCGACGGGTCGGGGTGCTCGACGACGGTCGCCACCGCCACAGGACGCTCGGCCTCGATGTCGTCGGCGATCTCACCGAGCTCGGGGAAGGTCTCGATCGAGATCGGCTCGACGAACACGTCCAGGATGCCGCCGCAGGTCAGGCCGACGGCGAAGGCGTCGTCGTCGCTGACGCCGTAGCGCTGCAGCACCGGCGTCGCGTCGTCGACGACGGTCTTGGCCAGGTCGTAGACCGCACCCTCGACGCAGCCGCCGGACACCGATCCGACGGCGCTGCCGTCCGGACCGACGAGCATCGCGGCTCCCGGCTGCCGCGGCGCGGACTTCCAGGTCCCGACCACGGTCCCCATCCCGATGGTGGCACCGGTGCGCCACCACCCGACTAGATCACCGAGCACATCACGCATCGGCGATCACCTCCAAGACGGCGTCGAACGCGGCCATGCTGTGGCCGGCTACAAGTAGATCAACGTGCGGAAGCGCCGCAGCGATTCCGGCCTGCACGGGGGCATAGCCCGGCTTGCCCCGGTGCGGATTGGACCAGACGACCCGATGGGCGAGGCGGGCAAGCCGGGCGGTCTGCTCGGCGAGCAACTCGCAGTCGCCTCGCTCCCATCCGTCGCTGAACACGACGACGACCGCTCCCCTGGCCATGCCGCGCTGGCCCCATCGGTCCAAAAACGCCCGCATCGACTCGCCGAGCCGGGTGCCGCCGGACCAATCGGGTACGGTCTCGCCGGCCGCGATCAGGGCCGCGTCGGGGTCGCGATGTGACAGCGGCCTCGTCACGCGGGTGAGTCGGGTGCCGAGCGTGAAGACCTCGGTACGGCGGGGCCAGGCCGACTCGATCCGGTGGGCCAACCGCAGCAGGCTGTCGGCGTACGGCGCCATCGAGCCGCTGACGTCGATGAGCAGCACGATCCGGCGCGGGCGCGTGCTGCGTCGGCGGTAGCGCGCCGGCCCGGGTACGCCCGCCCGCCGGATCTCCTCGCGAACCATCCGGCGCAGGTCGAGCTCGCCGCGCGGGCCGGATCGACGGCGGGACGACCGACGCAGCGGGGGCTTCGGCGCGAGCCGGCCGAACATCCGGGACAGTTCGGCTCGTTCGGCGGCGTCGAGGTCGGCGACATCACGGTGCCGCAGGACCTCGGTGGTGCTGGCGATCGCCGCGACCGGCTCGGTGTCGCCGCCCCCGCTGGCTCCGGCGTCGGCCTCGGCGAGCGCGGCCCGGCGCACGTTGGCCCGGGGCGGCTCGGTGGTGCGTGCGTTCGGGCCGGCTCCGCCGCCGAACCATGCGGCGAAGGCCTTGTCGTAGCTTGCGAAGTCCTCCGGATCCGAGCACAGCGTGGATCGGCCGGCCCAGTAGAGGCTGCCGGGGTCGTCGGCACCGACGGTGGCCGCGGCCGCGAGGAAGCCCTGCACCCGGTCCGACGTGACGTGGACCCCGCCATGCCGCAGCGCCGCCGCGAACCCGACCAGCGCCTCGTCCGCCTCCACCCCCGAGTTGTCAGGCACATGTTGCCCTCCGGGGCCATATGTGCCTGACAACTTCTCCGTACTCATGGCATTCACGCCGTGGTCAGCAGGGCATCGAGCGAGGCGCGTACGCGGTCGGCGTCCTCGCGGTACTTCAACACGGCCCCGAGGGTCGTGGCGGCCGACTCGACGTCGAGACCGTCGCAGCCGAGCGTCTGCAGCGCCTTCGCCCAGTCGAGGGTCTCGGCGACGCCGGGCGGCTTGAGCAGCTCCATCCCGTCGCGCATCCGGTGCACGGCGCCCGTCACCTGCTCGGCCAGCCGCTGCGACACCTCCGGCTGCCGGGCCCGGACGATCTCGACCTCGCGGGCCAGGCCAGGGTGCTCGATCCAGTGGTACAGGCACCGACGCTTGAGGGCGTCGTGGACCTCGCGAGTGCGGTTCGACGTCAACACGACGATCGGCGGGGTGTCGGCCGCGACCGTACCGAGCTCCGGGATCGACACCTGGTTGGTCGACAGCACCTCGAGCAGGAACGCCTCGAACTCGTCGTCGGCCCGGTCGACCTCGTCGACGAGCAGTACGACCGGGCTCTCGCGCAGCGCCCGCAGGATCGGCCGGGCCAGCAGGAACCGCTCGTCGAACAGCGACTTCTCGACCGCGTCGACATCGAGTGCATCGGATCCGCGTACGGCCTCCATCGCCCGCAGGTGCAGCACCTGGCGCGGGAAGTCCCAGTCGTACAACGCCTGCGAAGCGTCGATGCCCTCGTAACACTGCAGCCGGATCAGCGGCAGGTCGAGCGAGGTCGCCAGCGCCTCCGCGAGCGCGGTCTTGCCGGTGCCGGGCTCGCCCTCGAGCAGCAGCGGGCGGCCCATGCTCAGAGCGAGGTAGCCCACCGTGGCGAGTCCGCCATCGGCGAGGTATCCGGTGGCGCGGAGCCGGTCGGCGAGATCGCGGGCAGATCCGACGTCAGTCACCTCTCCAGCATGACCGATCCGCGTCGGTCGGGCTAACGTCGGTTATGGGAGCGTGAGATCGCGCCAGCCGGTCAGCCGCCCTCGTCCAGGATGTCGTGGCAGGCTGACTCATACAGATCCTTGAGGTACGCGTAATTGTTGGGAGCGACGCGCTCTAGCAGTCCCCCGACAAGATCAGCGACTCGATAGTGATCCCGCGCTGCCTCCCAGGCTCGAATCGGCTCATCCGGGTACGCGTTCCCCTTCGCACCGAAGATCGACTCGTAGGCGTCTTCGTTCGGCCCGCCGAGCTCTCGAGCCAAGCGTTCGATGTCCTGCTGCGAGATGGCACCGCTGTTGTACAGCGCCTGCACGGACGTGACGGCGCTCACCTGGGACATCGTGCCGGCGCAGTTGTCGATCGCCTCCTCCGACGGGCCGGAATCGCCACCATCACACCCGGCCACGAACGTCCCACAAGTCGCGATCGCCAACGCCCCCACCACCATGCTCGGTCGGCACCGGTTAGGTACTGCACGACGCATCATCTTCGCCTCTCTTTTGGAC
>JBKOYM010000031.1:0-17489 GCA_046725375.1 Actinomycetota bacterium | reverse complement strand
GGTCGACGCCGGCGACGAAGTCATCGACCCGCTCGCTGCGAGCGGTCCGCCAGACGGCTTTGGTGGCTCGCAGCGCGCCACGTGGCCGGGCCAACGCCGCGGCGGTGCCGATCACGGCGCCGACCAGGGCCATGAAGCCATAGACGATGACCGGCACGATCGCCATCAGCAGGGCGGCGCCGTAGACGAGGGCGATGAGGTCGAGTTGATCGGGCCAGAGACTGTTGGCGCTCGCCGCGAGCAGTCCGCCGATGACCAAGACCACGATGAAGCGGTAGCCCATGTCGGTGGCGTCGTAGGGGTTGCGCATGATGGCCACGCCGTCGGTGCCGACGGCCGCCGTCGATCGGCCGGCGTCGTCGAGGCGAACCGGCCCAAGCAGGGACACCACGCGGCGATCTTTTCAAAGCCGAGGTGACGACGCCCCGCTCGGGCGTGATTGTCTAGTGGCGTGGTAGGCCGACAGCAGCCGTCTGACCTGTATGCGCATCCTCGGGACCTGATTGCCGAAGCGGTCGACGACTACGGCATACACGCGGTTGTCGACATGTGCCTTGCTCTACTCGAGGGGAACACCCGCTACGAACTGTTGCCGCTGCCCCTGTCGTACCTCGGCGGCGCGCGTGCCGTCTCGGCGCTCAACCGCGATTCTCCGATGGCGGTGCGAGGGCAGCAGTTTTGGCCACGGCTGTGGGGTGCCCGTGGTCTGCGATACGTGTGGCTGCCCTACGCGGAGCCGGGTGTCGTCGCGGCCCTGCGCGATCCGGCGTGGCGAGTACGCGAGATGGCGGCCAACGTCGTGGCCCAGCGGGAGCTCGCGAGCGCCGGGGACGCCTTGGTGCCGCTGCTGAGCAGCACCTCGCCGCGAGTACAGGTGGCGGCGATCCGGGCGATCGGGTTGGTCGGACGGTGGGAGCATGCCGAGCGGCTCGATGATCTCGATGCCAGGGACACCACCGTACGCATCGCTCTCGACGGCGCCCGCCGGCGGCTGCGGCTCCGGCTGGCCCAGGCCGGGTGAGGCTCAGGTCATGGCGAGGCCCGAAACCCAGACTCCCGCGGCGAGCAGCGTGCCGGCCAACTCGATCAAGATCGCGAATCCGCTCGCCTTCATGGCCGCGATGGTTGCTCGCCACGCCTGCCGGTGGTCGGTCAGCCGGTAGCGCTCGGCCGCATAGACGCCGAGGACGAAGCCGACCACGACCCCGACGATCGGGATCGCGAAAAATCCGGCGATGCCGCCGGCGGCACCCACGAGCATGGTCGAGCGGGGGACGCCGGACCCTCGCAGATGCCGTTCGGCGACGACGTACTTGCCGATTCCTGCCGCCACGAGCAGCGCTGACGCCACGGCGAAGATCGACCACGCCGTAGGACCGCCGATGTAGGCTGCCCACACACCGATGGCGGCGCCGACCAGCAAGCTGCCCGGCAGGATCGGTACGACGACGCCCACGATGCCGACAGCAATGGCGAGACCGATCACGGTCTCGCCAGCCGAACTCATGCCCGTCATTGTGTCGGACGGGCCTCAGTGTTTCCGCGTGCCTAAATCTCCTCGTCCGGCGCGGTCGCCGGCGTCTCGTCCAGGCGATCGGTCTCGTCGTGGATGTAGAGGGCGACCTCCGACAAACGGTCGCCGTGCTTGCGGGCGTGGTGAGCGCAGAACAACAGCTCACCGCCGCCGGGCAGCTCGACGCGCAGGTAGGCCTGAGCGCCACAGCGATCACAGCGGTCGGCAGCCGTGAGGTTAGCGTCTCTCGCAACTGCAGTCGTCACGTGTGGCCTCCCATTCGTCCCGGCGCCAATGAGTGACTTCGTAGGGGTCAACATACCGCCCCCGCAAATGCTTCCCGAGCCTCCGGGGTCGGCGTGTGAGAGATGTCGCGCCGTTAGGGCAGCCGGTAGGCCCGCTCGAGAGTCTGCGTGATCTCGTCACCGAGGGCGTTCGTCGCATGCACACGTAACGTCACAAATCCACCCTCGCTCGCCGCCGGATGCCCGACCGCGACCCGGAATCGGCCCGGACCGACGTTCGCGACGTCGGCTGGAAGCCAGGTCTGCCCGTCGTCGATCGAGTACGTGACATCGAGCCGGGTGACCGCGGGTCGCTCGACGGAGCCGGACAGCGATCCGGCGCGGATCTCAAAGGTGTGCCGGTCACCGGCCGGGGCGGTTCCGAACAGGTCCAGCCCGAGGTCGTACCGGAGCTGGATGAGCCGCTGGAACGCGCAT
Source organism: Actinomycetota bacterium (assembly GCA_046725375.1). Classification (GTDB taxonomy): domain Bacteria; phylum Actinomycetota; class Actinomycetes; order Propionibacteriales; family Nocardioidaceae; genus DATFRX01. The sequence continues at coordinate 15,254 of JBKOYM010000031.1, read as the reverse complement.
GGCTCCGGACTGGTCGGGAACGGACACTCGTAGCTGGCCGGAAGCTGTCCCGAGCTCGGGACGCTCGAGCCGAACACCCACTCGGTCTCGATCCGCGGCGCCAGCGTCGGCTCGCCCGGCTGCGTGTAGGTCATCTGCAGCCGGTACGTCCCCGGCCCAGGCGGGATCGGGAACCAGCGCCAGGACGATCCCTGCGCCGGGATCTCCTCATCGCCGTGGAACAGCCGCCACTGGGGCGGGGCGTACCACGCGAACTCGTAGTGGTCGTCGTCGCCGTCGAGCCGGTATTGCCCGACGACGAGCCGGTCACCCTGGCGGCAGAACGTACAGCGCAGCGTGGTGGGGTACGGCGCGCCGACGTCCATCGCGCCGTAGTGCACCGGCGCGTCGAACCAGGTCTCGGGCGGCAGCCGATCGCCCGGTCGCAGGACGTTCCAGGCGCGCAGGTTGACGGCGGCGAAGTGGGCCTCGCGCAGCCAGCGGACCGGGACGCCGAAGCTCGCCGCGTGCTCGGTCCACGCGGCGCCGGCCCAGTACGGCACGAGAATGTCGCTGCTGTCGCTCATCGCCGGACTGAACGCGAACCAGACCAGGCCGCCCGACTGGTCCGGGCCGGTCGCCTGGTAGCGGGCCGGGATGGTCGCGAGCTGCCGGTCGGAGACGAAAGGACGGTCGGTGTCGGGGTAGCCCTCGGTGCCGTAGCGCAGGTGGTAGATGTCACGCGGCGTCCGACGGCCCTCGACCACGAGCTCGACCCCCGGACGGGTGGCGATCTGCTGGCGCAGCCGTTCGCCGTCGGCCCGACTGAGCCCGATCTGCAGCAGCGGTTGGGACTGGAAGTTCTGTCCGATGGCTCCGGGAGCGTCGCTGTAGAAGAGGACTCCGGCCACACCGGCGGCCGCGGCGGCTTCGCTGATCCGCTGCGCCTCGAGCCAGGCGAAGCTCGCCCGGAACGGCTCGCCGTTGGGGATCTCGATCCGGACCAGCGCCAACTTGTCGCGTGCGGCCTCCAACGCGGACGGCTCGCCGGCCCCGGCGAACACGATCGGCAGTCGCCCGGTCCCGGCCAGTGTCGGCGCGGCGTAGAACGGCCAATAGTCCGGGTGGACGACAAGCGGATGTGGCCCGGTGGTCTCGACGGTCGCGAGCTCCGATCCGTACGTGAACTTCGCGATCGACTCGACGGAGCCAAGCGTCGGAGGCGGCGTGGGCGTGGCGTGGACGACCCAGTCGCTGGACTCCTCGAGCAGCAGGCCGGGAATGAACGTGCGTCCGTCCGGCGTCTTGCGGATGACCTGCAGGTACGCCGACAGGAGGTTCACCGATTGGCCGACCCGTGGGTTGCGGGTACGCGCGTCGCGAGCGTCAAGCGTCACCTCGGTGTCGCCGTCGACGGGCACCTCGGAGGCGATCGCGAGTGTCGTCTCCGTGGCATCGACGTCCCATGTGGTGATCTGGGAGTAGACGTCGTAGACACCCGGCGCGGCCTTGAACGTCGCCTGCCCGGCGCCGTCGGTCCATTGCATCGACACCCATTCCCGGAACGGGTCGTTGGTGACGACACCGGGATCGACCTTGACGAGGAACACCGGCAAGCCCGGATCGGCCGGCTCGCCGTCGCGGTCGAGGTCGGTGACCGTGACGGTATGGGAGGCAACCGACTCGTAGAGGCTCCAGGGAGTACATAGGGCGATCCCGCCGGCTCCGGTGGCTGTCACGACCCCGCCGTACACGCCCGAGTCCAGCCGAGTCGGGTCGAGAGTCAGGTCGATCGTGGCGGTGCCGTGCGCGGGAGCCGTGATGGCGTCAGCGGACAGCTCGATCGCGTCGGCGGGCACGTCCTGCCCGTCCCACCCGCGGCCGGATGCCGTGAGCGTGAGGTCGACGGGGTTGTCGGTAGCGTTGCGATACGTCAGGGTTCGGGTCACCGGTTGGGTCGCGGGATCGTCGAGCCGACCGAAGTCGGCCGTCGCGTCGGCGTAAACACCCTGCTCGAAGGCGCGCGCGACGTCGACTCGTCCGGCACCCTGCTGAAACACGGTGTAGTCGCCCGGCGTGGCCGTCGACGTCAGCGCGGCCTTCAGCTGCTCGCCGGTCCACTCGGGATGGACCTGTGCGAGCAGGGCCGCCGACCCGGCGACGTGCGGCGTCGCCATCGACGTGCCGCTGAGCTCGGTATAGCGATCGTCCACGGGGCTGCCGAGCGCGGTACCGGCGGCGCGGGCGGCGACGACGCCGACTCCCGGCGCAGTGATGTTGGGCTTGACCGCAGCGTCGCCGAGCCGCGGACCGCGATTGGAGAAGTCGGCGAGCGCGTCGTTGCCGTCGACCGCGCCAACTGTGAGGGCCGCCGTCGCCGCACCGGGCGTCGACACGGCAGCGTCGCGGTAGTCGTTGCCGGAGGCGATGACGAACAGCGTGCCGGTCTCGGCACTCAGGGCGTCGACGGCCTGGCTGCCGGGGTCGGTGCCGTCCGTCGCGCCCGCTCCGAGGCTGAGGTTGACGACGTCCGCGCCGTTATGGGCGGCCCACTCCATGCCGTCGATGGCCCACGACAGCTGGCCGTTGCCTCCGTCGTCGAGCACCTTGCCGACCATGAGCGACGCGCCGGGCGCCACTCCCCGGTACCGGCCGCCGGAGGCAGCGCCGGATCCAGCCACGATCGATGCGACATGGGTGCCGTGGCCGTTGCCGTCGACGGTCGTGCCGGTGCCGGTGAAGTCTTGTCCGGCGACGACCTTGTCCTCGAGGTCCGGGTGGGTTGGGTCGATGCCGGTGTCGAGGATCGCGACGGTGACTCCGGACCCGTCGTAGCCTGCTGCCCAGACATCAGGTGCTCCGATCTGCGGAACGCTGTGATCGAGAGTCTCGGTCGTTGTCGTGTCGAGCCAGATCCGGCGTACTCCGGCGTCGAGTCGGCCCGATGTGGTCGTCGCGTCGGTGAGGCCGGACCAGAGCGCGGGCCCGCCATTCCGAGTGGGGTCCAGGGCCGCCGCGTCGATGCTCTCGAGTGTGGCGGTCGGGTACGAGCCCGGCAGGTCCGCAGCTCGCCGGGTCAGGGTCGGCCGGGTCGGATCGCCCCGACATTCGATGATGACCGGCGGCGGACCCGATGTTGACGTCGCGCCCTGGCGTACGAGTTCGGGGACGTCGAACAGGGTGCGGTCGACGGATCCGGCCGCCACGTAGGCCATCGCATCGGAGGGGACGACGTAGTAGTCGCGTCCGGTCCCGAACGTCGAGAAGGTCACCGGGACGCCGCCGTCGCGGGGTGCGGCATCGACCGTGTACGTGCGGTGACCGCCCGGCGCAGTCGCCATCGTGACCTGGTCGCCGGTCACCAGGGTCACGGTCGTCGACCGAGCGGCCGCGTCCGAGGCGGTCGGGTCAGTGGTCGGCGTCGTCGCGTCGATCGGCGTGCCGCTACTCGGGCCGCCCATCCCGCCAGCGAGCAGGGCCGCGATCGCGGCGCCGACCAGGGTGCGACTTCCCCGCAGACCTTGACGGATCATCATGTCTCCTCTTTCGGGCGGCCGTCAGCGCAGTCGGTAGGCGCCGATGATCTCCTCGGTCACGCCCAACCCGCCCGCTGCTTCGGCGTTGACCCGAAGCGAAACGTCCTCAGCGTTCGCCGGATGCCGGACCGACACCTGCCACCGGTCGCCGGCGCGTCGCACATCGGCCGTCTGCCAGGTCGCGCCGTGGTCGTATGACACGTCGACGTTGACCGTGCGTACGTCGGGCCGCGGGCCGAAGGGCTGCCCGACTGGGCGCACGTAGAACAGGTACGTGTTGGCGGCCGGTGCCCGGTTTTGCAGATCCAGGTCGAGGTCGTAGTCGAGGTAGACCAGCGGGAGGAAGCCGCAGTCGCGGTCTCTGCCCTGCGCGCAGACGTACCAGGCCGGCAGGTCGCCGCTCGCCGACGGCGCCGCGGACCGGAACCGCCAGACCGAATGCGTACGTGGCGAAAGCTCGCGCCAGGGCGCCGTCGAGGTCGTGTCGACGACCAGTCGGTAGTCGGCGGCGCCCGGGACCGTCGGGAACGCGCCACGCGGCGAGCTGCGCTGGGCGATCAGCGCGTCGTCGCGGAACAGCCGGACCGAGGTCGTGTCGAACCGGGAGTCGGCGGCACCGTAGTGACCGCGCTGGTTGTCGCCGAGATGCTCGAACCAGAAGAACAGCTCGTCGTCGTCGCGACAGGCCGGGCATGGGATCGCCACCCGGTCCTGGACGGTCGTCTCCCACCGGATCTGCGGCCGGGCAGGGGCGCCGAGCCAGGTCTCGGTTGCGCGATCGCCTGGCGACCAGTACCGGAAGGGCCCGCGCACCGCGTCTCCGAACGGCAGGTTGGGCGTGTCGTAGCCGTAGAGGCTGTGCAGCCAGAGCAGGCCGGGCCGGGCGGTGACGTACTCGGTGCGGTGATGCCCGAGCTCGAAGTACCGCAGCGAGTCGAAGCTGGAGTCCTGCCACGGAGCGAACGACGCGCGTACCTCGCTTGCGGTCTGCCCGACCCGGTCGGTGCGGTACGCGGCGTCGACCCTGGCGAGTCGGCGCTCGTCGACCGGGTAGCGCAGCGCCGTCGGCACCTGGCCGTCCTCGTCGTAGCGCAGGTCGTAGAGGAATGGGCTGTTGGGCTGGCTGTGCACGTCGAGGCTGCCGCCGGAGGCCAGCCATTCGCGAAGCGCGGCGGCGTCATCGGCGCGCAGGGCGGCGCCCGGGATGGGCAGACCCTGCTCGACCGCACCGAAGAACGGGAACGGAGCCTGACTCCACAGCAGCGCCATGACGGCACCGTCGTCGGCCGCGTTGCGAATCCGTTGGCTCCAGTCGCCGTCACTCGCGTCGATCAGGGCGATCTTGCCACTCGCGTCGACACTCGCGAAGTCTTCCGGCGTACCGGCGCCGGCGTTGACGACGTCCAGCTGTCGTTCACCGGCAGCGAGCTCGGGGGAGTAGATGAAGTACTGCGGCCGGAACTCCGAGAGCCCACGCGCCGACATGACCAGATCGGGTGCGGCCAGCGAAAACTGCGTGTCCAGGTGGAAGTCGCCCTTGGTGACCGGCTCGGTGGGGGTGGCGTACATCTTGGCGAACGGCTCGCCGAGCAGATACCGGAAGCTGACGGTCTCACCGGCCAGTGGCTGGCGCCAAAACTCCAGCTTCGCGAGCACCGTTTCGGTGTCGCGGTCGACGACCGGCCCCACCGGTACCGCGTCGCGGCCGTCAAGCGTCACCTCGGCGCCGCCGGCCGCCACCTCGATCTGGGGCTCGCCGACAAAGGTGTAGGTGAATTCACCCTCCTCGATGGTCGTGACGACGCCGAGCACGCTGTAGGTGCCCGGCGGCACACGCAGGGTCGTGCTGCCCGTGCTGTCGAGCGACGGAGTCGCCCAGAGCTTGCTGGAGTCGTCGACGCTCGATATGACGACGGTCGCGCCGCGGTTGGGCTCACCGAACCGGTCGAGGGCGTGGACGGTCAAGTTGTACGACTCCGGCTCCTTGTAGAAGCCGAGTGGCAGCGACACCCGTACGCCGTCGGCGTTTTGACCGACCACGTAGCCGCCGTAGCGGCCGTAGTCGCCCGCGGCGGGATCGACCGTGACGTCGACCGTCGTCGAGCCGTTGGCGGGGATCGTCGCGGTCGGTGAGGAGACCGTGACCAAGCCCGCTGGGGCGGCCGCTCCGGAGTCGTTGGTTGCGGTAGCAGTCAGGTCGAGCGTGACGTCCGAGGTGGTGTCGTTGGTCAGCGTCACCGTCCGGACGATCGGGTCGAGATCGGTCTGCGGGTACGGCAGGAAGCCGAAGTTGAGTGGTCCGTCGCCGGCGTAGACACCCTGGCTGAAGGCGCGGGCGACATCGACCCGGCCGGCCCCCTGCTCGAACACGGTGAGGTCGTCGTTTGGCTTCGCCGTCGACACCAGCGCCGCCTTCAACTCGCCGGCGTCCCAGGCCGGGTGCTCCTGGAGCAGGATCGCGGCCGCGCCGGCGACGTGCGGGGTCGCCATCGAGGTGCCGTTGGCGATGGCGTAGTTGTCGTCGACCGGTTGGGCGCGGCCTTGCATGTCGGTCCCGGTAGCCCGGGCCGCTGTGATGGCGACGCCGGGCGCGGTGATGTCGGGCTTGATCGCGGCATCGCCGAAACGCGGGCCGCGGCTGGAGAATCCGGCCAGCTGGTCGGACTTGTCGGTGGCGCCGACGGTCAGCGCCGCGTCGGCGACGCCGGGTTGGCCGACGGTTTGGCTGCCGGGTCCGTCGTTGCCGGCCGCGATGACGAACAGCGTGCCGGTGCTGGCGGTGAGCTCGTTGACCGCCTGGCTGGTCGGGTCGGTGCCGTCGTTGTCGAAGCAGCCGTTGAACGGCCCGCATCCGAGGCTCAGGTTGACGATGTCGGCGCCGTTGGTGGCCGCCCACTCCATGCCGTCGATGATCCCGGAGAAGCTGCCCGAGCCGTTGTCGTCGAGGACCTTGCCGATCATCAGGTCGGCACCGGTCGCGACCCCCTTGTACTGCCCGCCGGATGCGGCCCCGGTACCGGCGACGATCGATGCGACATGGGTGCCGTGGCCGAAGCCGTCCTCGACGGTGTCGCCACCGACGAAGTTTCGGGTCGCGACGACCTTGTCGGCGACGTCCGGATGATCGGTGTCGATGCCGGTGTCGAGCACGGCCACGGTGACACCGGTGCCGTCGTACCCGGCGTCCCACGCCTGCGGTGCTCCGATCAGCGGCACGCTCTCGTCCAGGCTCGCCTCGACCTTGCCGTCCAGCCAGATCGAGTCGATGCCGCGACCGAGCTGCCGTGGGCCCTGGCCGCCGTCGACCGCCGACCAGAACGACTCGGCGGACGACTTCGCGACCGAGACCGCGGCTCCGTCGACGCTTGGCAGCGTGCTGGTCCGGGTGCTCGCGGGCAGCGCCGCCGACCGCTCGCTGAGTTTCGAGTCACCGTCGTACGTCACGAGCACTGGCAGCCGATGGGTCGCGGCGTCGGCGTACCCGTCGTCGATGAGCCGGGTGACGTTGAAGAGCTCGCCGTCCAGCGCCCCGGACTGGATGTACGGCCTGGCGTTCGACGGTACGACGTAGGTGTCGCCGTCGTGGGTGTACGACTCGTACCCGACCGAGCCGCTCGCGGACCGGTCGATCGACACCGCCGTGCGGCCGCCTACCTCGTCGACTCGCACGACGTCGCCGGTGACGAGCGTGACCTCGTGACTGCTCGTCCGCGTGTCGGCGGGGTTGGCCGCACGCGCAGCCGCACCGGTGCTGCTCGAACCGTTGACGGCGACGATGGGCAGAGTCGTGGCGAGGGCGACGATCCCGCTGAGGATGCAAGTCGACGACCGACGAATCATGGGCGCTGTCCTGACTCTCGGCTGTAGAGCGCGAGGAGATTAGCACCGCTCACATGTCGCATATACGACTTGGCGGAACTTCGACAGCATCACGCGACAGGACGGTTCTCGAGGTTCGCTCGGCGCGCTGCCACGGGCTCGTCGGTTGCTCCGGGTAGCCTCAGGACGCTGGTATTCGTGACCGTCAGCGCAGACCATCGAGGGAGACGCGTGACCGCACCCACAACTGCGAAGGGCGCTCCTGTGGACGCCTCCTACAACGCCCGCCATCTCCTCGTACTCGAGGGGCTCGAGGCCGTTCGCAAGCGGCCGGGCATGTACGTCGGCTCGACTGACACTCGCGGCATCATGCACTGCCTGTGGGAGATCGTCGACAACGCGGTCGACGAGGCGCTCGCCGACATGTGCGACCGGATCGTCGTGACGCTGCATCCCGACGGGTCGGCCGAGGTACGCGACAACGGGCGCGGTGTGCCGGTCGACATCGAGCCCAAGACCGGGCTGTCCGGCGTCGAGGTTGTCTATACCAAGCTCCATGCCGGCGGCAAGTTCGGCGGCGGGTCGTACGTCGCGACCGGCGGCCTGCATGGCGTCGGCGCCTCAGTGGTCAACGCGTTGTCGGCGCGGCTCGACGTCGAGGTCGACAAGTCGAGCGCGACCTGGGCGATGTCGTTCCGGCGCGGCGTACCGGGCGTGTTCGCCGGCGAGGGGCCGAGCGCCGACTTCGACGCGAAATCCGAGCTCCGCAAGATCGGCCGGGTCAAGAAAACCGTGACCGGCACCCGAGTCCGCTTCTGGCCGGACCGGCAGATCTTCATCAAGGAGGCGCAGTTCTCCTACGACGAGGTACTCACCCGGGCTCGGCAGTGGTCGTTCCTCGTCCCGGGCCTGGAGATCGTCATCCGCGACGAGCGGGGCGACGAGCCGGTCGAGGAGTCGTTCCGGCACGACGGCGGGATCTCGGAGTTTTGCGACTTCCTGGCGCCCGACGAGCCGTTGACCGAGGTACTCCGGCTGCACGGCTCTGACACGTTCACCGAGACGGTGCCGTTGCTCGACGACCAGGGCCACATGACGCCGCAGGACGTCGAGCGGGAGCTCACCGTCGACATCGCGCTGCGGTGGGGCACCGGATACGAGACCGAGTTGCGGTCGTTCGTCAACATCATCGCGACGCCCAAGGGCGGCACGCATCTGTCCGGCTTCGAGCGGGGGCTGGTCAAGGCGTTCCGCGACGTGCTGCCCGGCACCCGGCTGCAGAAGGCCAGCGACCCCGACGTCATCAAGGACGACGTGCTCGAAGGGCTCACGTCCGTCATCACGGTCCGACTGGCCGAGCCGCAGTTCGAGGGGCAGACGAAGGAAGTCCTCGGCACCCCGGCGGTCACGTCCATCGTGTCGAGGGTCGTCACCCGTGAGCTGAAGAAGTTCCTCACGTCGAGCAAGGGTGCGACCAAGTCGAAGGCTCGTACGGTCATGGACAAGGTCGTCGCGGCGTCGCGCACTCGTGTACTCGCTCGCCAGCAGCGCGACAACCAGCGGCGCAAAAACGCGCTCGAGTCGAGCTCGATGCCGGCCAAGCTCGCCGACTGCCGGAGCAACGACGTCGACCGGTCCGAGCTGTTCATCGTCGAGGGCGACTCGGCGCTGGGCACGGCGAAGTCAGCGCGCGACGCCGAATACCAGGCGCTGCTGCCGATCCGGGGCAAGATCCTCAACGTCCAGAAGGCGTCGGTCGGCGACATGCTCAAAAACGCCGAGTGCGCCTCGATCATCCAGGTCATCGGTGCCGGCAGCGGGCACACGTTCGACATCGACCAGGTCCGCTACGGGCGGATCATCTTCATGGCCGATGCCGACTCCGACGGGGCGCACATCCGGTGCCTGCTGACGACGCTGCTGTTCCGGTACCTTCGGCCGCTGATCGAGGCCGGGCGGGTCTACTCCGCCGTGCCGCCGCTGCATCGGCTCGAGCTGACCAATCCGAAGCGGGGGATGGACAAGTACGTCTACACCTACACCGATCCGGAGTTGCAGCGGAAGCTCGCCGAGCTGGCGAAGAAGGGGGTGCGGTGGAAGGAGCCGGTGCAGCGCTACAAGGGCCTCGGTGAGATGGACGCCGATCAGCTGGCCGAGACCACGATGGATCCGCGGCACCGGACCCTTCGGCGGATCACGATCGACGATGCCGAGGCGGCGACGGCGGTCTTCGATCTGCTCATGGGCAATCAGGTGGCGCCGCGTAAGGACTTCATCGTCCAGGGCGCGTACGAGCTCGACGCCGACCGCATCGACACCTAACGCCGATCCGCCGCACTTGACCCGGCGATCCGCCGCACTTGGCCCGGCGATCCGCCCCAGTTGACCCGGCGATCCGCCCCACTTGACCCGGCGATCCGCCCCAGTTGAGGCTCAGCGGCGTGGGCGGTCGGCGATTGCGCGTACGTCGGACGGCACCGGTGTCCCGGGTTCGCAATCGGGGTTCGTCCGCGGCACACCTATCATCGCCTGCACGGGAACGACCCCGGCCCAGCTGCCGGGGCGGACGTCCTCGGGCTCGTCGACCACGTCTCCGCGGCGGGCTTTGACCGAGGCCTCGTGGAGCGGCAGCGCCAGCACGCGGGTCGCAGCGAGCTCCTTGCGGGTATGGGCGCGCAGCGTACTCGCGCGGTCCGGGACGATGTGGTTGACGACCGCCATGAGAGCTCGTTCGCGCTCGGCCGGGTCCGTGACGACCCGAGGTGTGCCGACGATCATTGCGCTGCGGTAGTTCATCGAGTGGTGAAACGCCGAGCGAGCCAGTACGAGCCCGTCGACCAGCGTGACTGTGACGCAGATCGACGTGTCCGGCGCCGCGAGTAGCGACCGCGCGGCGACCGATCCGTGCAGGTACAGGGTTCCGTCTCGGTCCGGCCCGTCCGGATCGAAGCCGTAGACCGTGGGGATGACGAGCGGACTGCCGTCGACGACGACCCCGAGGTGGCACACGAGCCCGGCGGCGAGCACGTCGTACAGCGCGGCGCGGTCGGACTCGGCCCGCTCGCGTACGCGGCGCAGAGTCACGCGGTCGGTAGGCGACAGCGGAGCAAGCGTCGGGGACGACATCGGCGATTCCTAATGGGCGAGGCGAGCGATGGTTTGCGGGCGGGTCTCTCGGTCGTCGGCCCAGCTTCGTGGCGGCGGCCGGTGGCCGTATCCGTCTGAGCGAACGGCGTGGCGAAGCCAGGCGCCAAGCACAGCGCCGACGGTGATGGTGAGCGTCAGGACGATGGCGATCGTGTCAGTCATGACATTCAGTTTGCATCCGCAAAGGCCCGATGTCTTGGTCCGATCAGTGCAGAGTCGGTTGGGCCATTGATCGCCGAAACTCATAGAACGTAGGCGAAAATGCGGCGGATGAGTGGGGCATTTACGGCGGATGAGTGGGGCATTTACGGCGGATGAGTGGGTCATTTGAGGCGGGTCGGCGCGTCGGCGTGGGCGGGTCAGCCGGCGGGGCCGAGGGCGCTGCTGGTGGCGACCTCGCGAGTGGCGGCGCCGCGCAGCGTGATCAGGGCCGCCACGGCAGCGAGGACAGCGCAGATCGCGGCGCCTATGAAGACCGCCTCGAGCTGGGCCAGACCGGCGTCCCGGAGCCGATCCTCGTATGCGTCACAATCGGTCGGAGTCGAGGGACACAGCACATCGGTCGGCGGAATGTCCTCGGACACGTCGTAAAACCGCCGCAGTCCGATCGTCGTCAGCGCCGAGATGCCCACGAGCATGCCGACCATGCGGGCAACGACGAGCAGCGCACTCGCGAGACCGTGGACGCCTGCCGCGGTGCTCGCCAGCAGCGCGGCGTTGACCGGAGCGATCGCGGCGCCGAAGCCGAGCCCGGCCAGCACCAGCGGCACCGTAGCCGTCGGGTCGTTGAGCGCCGACGCATCCCACGTCGACATCCACCCGAAGCCGGCAGCGGCGATCAGCATGGCGGCCGCGGCAAGAGGCCCGGCGGCCATCCGATGGGTCAGCCACCCGCCAAGCAACGCGCCGACCGGGAGCGCGGCCAGGAACCGGATGAGGACGAGCGCGGCGTCGAGCTGCGAATCCGGATAGACGGTTATCCGGGCGAACAACGGCACGTCGACAAGGGCCGCGATCAATGCGGCACCGACCAGCGCGGAGACGACGACGGCACCCCAAGCCGGCCGCGCCGCCAAGGCACCCGGCGGAATGAGGGGCGCGGGCGCTTGACGCTGCCGCCAGACGAAGAGTGCGACGCAGCCGGCCGACCCGATCAGGAGGTACGGCCCGGCCGGACTGAACACCTGCACCTGCGGATCGGCCGAGGCGAACGCGAGGATGACGCCCGCGAGTGCACCGGCCAGCAGGAGGGCGCCGATCAGATCGGTCCGCCGGCGGATGTCGCCCCATGTACGCCAGTCGACGATCGGCCGTCGAGCCGTCGCCTGCCGTACGAGGAACAGCGCCAGCAAACCGTACGCGGCGAGCGCCAGCGGCGTCAGCCAGCGGCTGTCTCCGACGATCGGAAGGAACGCCCGGCCGTAGTCGATGTCGGTTACGAGCGACTCGGGCTGCCGCATCAACACGACCACGGCCGTCATGGCCAGCAGGAGCAGAGTGATGCCGATCAGGTCGGGCCGCGGCCGATCCTCGAGAGGCTCCGACGAGCCGCGTGCTCGACCGGCGCCAATCAGGGCGGCGGCGAGGACGAGACCGACGGCGGTGTTGAGCCAGAAGATCGCCCGCCAGTCGGCCAGTGCCAGGACGAGCGCACCGTACAGCGGGCCGAGGACGCTGCCGAGCTCTTGGACCGCTCCGACGACGCCGAGGGGGATGCCGCGCCGATGCGGTGGCCACAGGTCGGCCACGAGCGCGAGTGTCGCTGGGACGAGTCCTCCGCCGCCGACGCCCTGGACGAATCGCCCGATCACCATGCTGTTGAGGTCGTACGACGCGGCGGTGATGACCGAGCCGATCGCGAACACGGCCAGCGATCCGACCAGGACCGGCACACGTCCGCGGAGGTCGGCGATCCGGCCAGTCAGGGGAAGGATGCCGACGTACCCGAGGAGGAAGCCCGACACGATCGGAGCGGCGCGCTGCAGGTCGGCAACGTCGATCCCGACCGAGGTCATGAGGTCGGGCAGCGCCAAGACGACGACGTAGGTGTCGGCGGCGGCGAAGGCCACGGCCACGGCAGCGAGCGCGAGCAGGACGCGGGGCGCAGTGCCGATCGCTCGAGCGTCCGTCACGCGCCCTCCTCGCTCGCGCTCGTCGGCACGTGAGCGGACGCTGTGTTGAATTGTTCGCTTGCGCTCACGGGGCCGTGATATCGACCGACTCGTCCGACGCCGTCAGCGACATCGTGTACGTGACGTCGCCGGCGTCACCGTAGAACGGCCCAGTCATCACCGCGTCATGCAGCTCGTCGTCGGCCAGCCGGTACTCGACGTCGAAGTCGGCGGACTCCTCGGCGCTGGGGATGACGCGCTGGACCACGTCACCGGGCAGCGTTCCCGACACCGTCGTGAGGACGGTCTCGCCATCTCGTGACTCGTCGCCGGCCTGGAGATCCTCGGTCGACGTGAGCAGCGTCGTGACGCCGGTATCGGGGCTGAACAACACCGACGGGTTGGGAGCGCCGAGGTCGGCCGGATCGACCGGCGTGTACGTGGGGGAGAAGCTCACCTTGGCGTAGACGTCGTCGCCGACCGCGATCACGTCGGCGTTGACGCCACCCATCGCGGAGACGGAGACGCTGCCCTCGAAGGCGGGTTCGTGGGTGCCGACACCCTCGGCCTCGAGCAGACCGGTGACCCCGTCGGGCAGCTCATCTGCAGCGAGCGAGAACTGGATGCTCGCGGCATCGTCAAGTGTCGTCTTCGCCGCCGCGAGCTGGTCGCGCAACTCGTCCGTACTCGCGTCGGACGAGTCGTCGGAGCAGCCACTCGCCAGCGCGCCGAGGCACAGCGTGGCGATGGCGGCCGCGACGGTGAGTCCGCGATCGCGGCTCGATCGGCCCTTCATGAGGCTCAGCCTCTCACGTGCGTGGGCGACGCGACCGCGACGATCGGCTGGCTGCCGGATTCGCCGGATCCGTCGCGTCGGCCGGTCGCCTCCGGCAGGTCGACCGGAGCGCCGCTGCTCGCTGCCGCCATCGCGGGGCCGGCGCCGGCCCAGCCGAGCAGCAGCGCGTCCTCGCCCTTGAGGAAGCGGTGGCAGCGGACGCCTCCGGTGGCTCGGCCCTTGCCCGGATACTCCGAGAACGGTGTGACCTTGACGGATCCCGCCTGGGTGCCTGGCAGCGCAGTGCCGGATCCCGCGACGGTGACGACGACGGCCTGTTCGGGATCGGTGACGACGCCGAAGAACACGACCTTGCCGCCGGACGGCACCTTGATGCCCGCGACGCCGCCGCCCGAGCGGCCCTGGGGACGCACCAGCGACGCGCCGAAGTGCAGCAGCTGGGCCTGTGAGCTGATGAAGCACAGCTCCTCGTCGCCGGTGCCGAGCTCCACGGCGCCGACGACCCGGTCGCCGGCATCGAGCCGGATGACGTCCCAGGTGTCCTTGTTCGACGGATACTCGGGCGTCGCGCGCTTGACGATGCCGCTTGCGGTGCCGAGCGCCAGGCCGGGCCCGTCCGGGTCGAGCGACGCAAGACACAGCGCCTGCTCCTCGGGGTCGAGGGCCAGGAACTCCGACAAGGGTGCGCCGCCGCGCAGGTGCGGTGCGTTGGCGGTGCCCGGAAGCACCGGTAGATCGAGGACGTCGAGTCGGTGGACGCGCCCTGTCGACGTGACGACCCCGACCTGTCCACGCGCCGTCGCCGTCGTCAGCGAGACCACCGCGTCGTGCTTGGCCCGCTTGCCGCCGTCGCCGAGGGGTTCGTCGTTGGCGGTACGCGCGAGCAGTCCGCTCGAGCTCAGCAAGACGTAGCACGGGTCGTCGGCGACCTCGAGCGGCATCGCGGCCTTGACCGGCTGTCCGGCCGACTCGAGCAGCACCGTACGTCGCGGCGTGCCGAACTTCTCGGCCATCTCGGCGAGCTCGTCGCCGACCGTACGCCGCAAGAGCGCATCGTCGGCCAGGATCGCGTCCAGACCCTCGATGGTGCGCTCCAGCTCGGACTTCTCCTTGTCGAGCTCGATCCGGGAGTACTTCGTCAGCCGGCGCAACTGCATCTCCAGGATGTAGTTGGCCTGCGGCTCGGTCAGGTCGAAGACCGACATCAGTCGGGTTCGGGCCGCCTCCGCATTGTCGCTGCTGCGGATTAGCTGGATGACCTCGTCGATGTCGAGGATGGCGATCAGGAGTCCCTCGACCAGGTGCAGTCGGTCGGCCGCCTTGTCGCGGCGGTAGCGGCTGCGCCGGCGTACGACGTCGTAGCGATGCTCGAGGTAGACCCGCAGCAGGTCGTGCAGGCTCAACGTCCGCGGCTGCCCGTCGACGAGCGCCACGGCGTTGATCCCGAACGACTCCTCCAGCGGCGTCTGCTTGTAGAGCTGCTCGAGGATCGCCTCGGGATGGAAGCCGTTCTTCAGCTCGATGACCAGCCGCAGGCCGCTGTTGCGGTCGGTGAGGTTCTTGAGGTCGGAGATGCCAGCCAGCTTCTTGGTCTGCACGAGCTGCTTGATCCGCTCGATCACCTTCTCGGGCCCGACGCTGTACGGCAGCTCCGTGATCACGATGCCCTTGCGCCGCGGCGTCACCGACTCGACCCGGGCCGTCGCCCGCATCCGGAAGCTGCCCCGGCCGGTCTCGTACGCCTCGCGGATCCCGTCCAGGCCGACGATCTTGCCGCCGGTCGGGAGGTCGGGGCCGGGGACGAACCGCATCAGGTCGTCGACAGACGCGTCCGGGTTATCGATCAGATGCCGGAGGGCTTGGACC
>JBKOYM010000033.1:0-12088 GCA_046725375.1 Actinomycetota bacterium | reverse complement strand
CTGCGCGGCGACCTGCACACCCATTCCGACTGGTCGGACGGCGGCAGCCCGATCGACGAAATGGCGGAGGCCGCTCGCGATTTCGGCCACGACTACATGGTGCTCACCGATCATTCGCCGCGGCTGCAGGTGGCCAACGGTCTGTCGCCGAAGCGGTTGCGCGAGCAACTCGGTGTCGTCGCGGAGCTCAACGAGCGGTTGGCGCCGTTTCGCATCCTGACCGGCATCGAGGTCGACATCCTCGAAGACGGCACGCTCGACCAGGAGACGGAGCTGCTCGACGAGCTCGACATCGTGGTCGCCAGCGTGCACTCCAAGCTCCGGTCCGATCGGCTCGTCATGACGCAGCGCATGGTGACCGCCGTATTCAATCCGCGGGTCGACGTGCTCGGCCACTGCACCGGCCGGCTTGTGACCGGTGGCCGCGGCACCCGGCCTCCGTCGGAGTTCGATCCGGACGCGGTGTTCGACGCCTGTCGCGAGGGCGGTACGGCGGTGGAGATCAACGCGCGGCCGGAGCGACGAGATCCGCCCGGCGCGCTCATCCGGGTCGCCCTCGAGCGTGGCTGCCTGTTTTCGATCGACACCGACTCGCACGCGCCGGGGCAGTTGGAGTTCGTCGACCACGGCTGTGCTCGCGCCGTCGAGCACGGTGTGCCGCCGGAGCGGGTGATCAACACCAAGTCGGCTGACGATCTGTTGGCCTGGTCGGCGAAGCGGCGGAAGGCGTGACATGGCGACCATGTGGACGCTCACGATCGACTGTGCGAGTCCCCAGCGGCTCGCGGTGTTTTGGGCCGAGGCGTTGGGCTACGTCGAGAAGCCACCGCCTGAGGGGTACGCGACCTGGGAGGACTGGCTCGAGGCGTTCGGCGTGCCGGAGGACGAGTGGGACGACGGTGCTGCGCTCACCGACCCGGAAGGCCTCGGTCCGAGTGTGTCGTTCCTTCGGGTGCCCGAGTCGAAGGTGGTCAAAAACCGCGTACACCTCGATCTCCAGGTCGGCGGCGGTCGTGGCGAGCCACTCGATGTGCGGTGGCCGAAGGTCGTCGCGACCGTCGAGCGACTGACTGCGGCCGGCGCCACCGTCATTCGGGAGTACGAGCAAAACGGCCAGCCCGATCACGTCCTCATGGCCGACCCCGAGGGTAACGAGTTCTGCGTGCTTTGAGCCCGCTACCTGCGCTGAGCGTGGCGTATCCGCCGCGAAAGTGGGTGCGCGGCGGCAAAATCGTCACGCTCAGCGGGTCTCTCGGACGCGGTCTGCGATCCTTGCCTACGTTGCCCACGATCGTGAGGAACGGTGATGACCTCTCCAAGCCCCGGTTACTCGATCACGGTGCGGGTCGAAGCGCCCGCGTCGACCACGGCGACCTCGGAGCTCACGGCGGCGATCAGCAAGGCCGGCGGCGTCCTGACGGCGCTCGATGTCGCGGAGTCGCTCGCCGACCGCCTGGTCGTCGACATCAGCTGCAACACGGTCGACGCCCCGCACGCCGACGCGATCACGGCGGCGCTTCGAGAGATACCGAAGGTCGATGTTCGCAAGGTCAGTGACCGGACGTTCCTGATGCATCTCGGCGGCAAGCTCGAGGTCAATCCCAAGGTGCCGCTGAAGCATCGAGACGATCTCTCCCGCGCGTACACGCCCGGCGTCGCCCGCGTCTCGATGGCGATCGCCAAGAACCCCGAGGACGCCCGGCGGCTGACGATCAAGCGCAACACCGTCGCCGTGGTCACCGACGGGTCGGCCGTACTCGGCCTCGGCAACATCGGCCCGGCGGCGGCGTTGCCCGTCATGGAGGGCAAGGCCGCGTTGTTCAAGCAGTTCGCCGGCGTGGACGCCTGGCCGGTCTGCCTCGACACGCAGGATCCGGACCGGATCGTCGAGATCGTGCAGGCGATCGCCCCGGTATACGGCGGGGTCAACCTCGAGGACATCGCGGCGCCGCGCTGCTTCGAGATCGAGCGCCGGCTGCGTGGACTGCTCGACATCCCGGTGTTCCACGACGACCAGCACGGCACGGCCATCGTCGTACTGGCGGCGCTGACCAACGCGCTGCGGGTTGTCGACAAGTCGCTCGCGGACGTGCGCTACGTGATCAGCGGAGTCGGGGCGGCCGGGCACGCGATCATCCGGCTGCTCCATGCCCAGGGCGCTCGCGACATCATCGCGTGCGGTCGCCAGGGCGCGGTGCATGCCGGCCAGGAGGTCGGCGACGAGTTCCGGCGCTGGATCGCCGACAACACCAACAAGGAGCGGCGTACCGGATCACTGCGCGAGGCGTTGCCCGGCGCCGACGTGTTCATCGGTGTCTCCGCGCCGGGCCTGTTGACCGGCGACGACATCGCGACCATGGCCGACGACGCGATCGTGTTCGCCCTGGCCAACCCGGATCCGGAGGTCGATCCGTTCGAGGCTCGCCAGCATGCCGCCGTCGTCGCGACCGGACGGTCGGACTTTCCCAACCAGATCAACAACGTGCTCGCGTTCCCGGGGTACTTCCGGGGCATGCTCGATGCGCACGCCCATGAGATCACCGACGACAGCATGCTCGCGGCGGCGAATGCGATCGCCGACGCGGTCGCGGCTGACCGGCTCAATCCGAGCTACATCGTGCCGAGCGTTTTCGACGCGGCCGTCGCCCCCGCCGTCGCTGAGTCCGTCCGCCTGGCGGTGACCAAGCGTGAACACTGAGCGGACCACCTTTGCGAAACGCGCCGGCGTCTCTTCGCGAAAGCGGTCCTCCCAGCGGGACGGGAGGGGATCGGCGTGGGCAGGCTGATCTACTTGACGATCATGTCGCTCGATGGTTATGTCGCCGACGCGAGCGGCAGCTTCGACTGGGCTGCGCCGAGTACGGACGTACACGCCTTCGTCAACGATCTTGCCCGCCCGATCCAGACGCATCTTTACGGACGGCGGATGTACGAGACGATGGCCGCTTGGGAGACCGACCCGAGTCTCGCCGAGCACTCGCCGGTCACGGCCGACTTCGCCCGGATCTGGCAGTCGGCCGACAAGATTGTGTACTCGTCGACCTTGCATGAGGTCGCGACCGAACGGACGCGCATCGAGCCCGCCCTCGATCCGGCGGCAGTGCGGCGGCTGAAGGACGCGGGCGAGGCCGACCTCTCCATCGGCGGCCCGACACTCGCCTCGCACGCGATCCGCGCCGGCCTGGTCGACGATTGGCATCTCTTCGTCACGCCGGTCGTCGTGGGCGGCGGCCTCTCGGCGTTTCCCGACGGCGTCCGGATCGATCTCGAGCTCGTCGACGAGCGGCGCTTTGCGGGCGGCACGACGTACCTCCGCTACCGCTCGGCCCGACGGCACAGGGACCCATGACACGCGACCGCCGACTCGTCGTCCTCGACGCTCCGACCAACCTCGGATTGCGTCCTCCGCGGCCCGGTGCCGAGCCAGGGGTACGCGGGCTGGCGGCGGCGCTGCGCGATCGCGATCTCGTACGTCGGATCGGCGCGGCCGACGCGGGTGCGGTCCCCGTCGCGGCGTACGGTGACGTCGCGGACGACGAGACCGGCTTCCGCAATGGCCCCGCCATCGCGACGTTCACGAGTGCGCTGGCCGATGGGGTTGGCGAGCTGCTCGACGCCGGCGCCTTCCCGGTCGTGCTCGGCGGCGACTGCAGCATCATGCTCGGCCCGTTGCTCGCCCTGCGTCGGCGGGGGACCACTGCACTCGCGGCGGTCGACGGCCACGACGACTACTCACTACCACGGGACGAGGCCGCCTACCGGGGACGGTTCGCCGCCGCCGGACTCGACCTGTGGCTCGCCACTGGACACGGATCGCCGATCCTGAGCGACATCGAGGGCCGTGGGCCGTACGTCGATGAGTCCCGCGTGGTCCAGATCGGCATGATGCGCGAGGACGGGGACGATCGCTCGTACGCGACCGAGACGTTCGAGGCCAGCGACATCATCTGTCATCGGGCCGACGACATCCGTCGCGACGGCGGCCCCGCGACCGGCCGGGCCGCCCGCACGTACCTCGAAGCCACCGACGCCGACGCCTTCTGGCTCCACCTCGACGTCGACGTCCTGCACCAAGACCACATGCCCGCCGTCGACTCACCCAACCCGCACGGCATCACCCCGCACGAGCTGACCTCGATCCTGTCGGAGCTGGTGGCGAGCCCTTCGTGCGCCGGCGTCGACGTCGCCATCTACGACCCCACCCTCGACCCGGAAGGCACCGCCGCCCAACTCCTGACAGACCTGCTCACGGAGGTGCTCGCGGCAACGACCCGACCGTGACTCAACGTCCGCAGCAAGGGCACCGACGGAGGCGAGGACCTCGGCCCCACCCACTCAGGCGTCAGCCCCCTCCTGAGGCACGCCCGCGACCGCGGTCGGGTCGTCAACGTGGAAGCGCTCGAACGCCTCCTCCACGACCTTCGGCTCCACCTCGCCACGCCTCGCCAGCGCCGCAAGTGCGCCGACCACGATCGACTCGGCATCGATCTGGAAATGGCGCCGGGCCGCGGCGCGGGTGTCGGCGAAGCCGAATCCGTCGGCTCCGAGCGACTGCCAGTCGCGCGGCACCCAACGGGCGATCTGGTCCGGCACGGCCCGCATGTAGTCGCTGACCGCCAGGATCGGCCCGGGCGCGTCGGCGAGCCGCTGAGTTACGTACGGCACGTCCGGCTCGTCGCCCGGGTGGTTGAAATTGCGCTTCTCGACGGCGACCGCCTCGCGGGCCAGCTCGTTCCACGACGTGACCGACCAGATGTCGGCGGCGACCGAGTACTCCTTGGCGAGGATCTCGCGCGCCTCGAGCGCCCACGGCATCGCGACGCCGGACGCGAGCAACTGGATCCGGGGCGACTCGTCGCCGATCCCGGGCGCCGACTGGTAGCGGTACATGCCACGCAACAGGCCCTCGACGTCGAGGTCCTCGGGCTCGGGCGGCTGCACGATCGGCTCGTTGTAGACCGTGAGGTAGTAGAAGACGTCCTCGCCGTGCGGATGCTCGTCGGTCGAGCCGTACATACGCTCGATCCCGGCCCGGACGATGTGGCGGATCTCGAACGCCCACGACGGGTCGTAGTGCACCGCAGCCGGGTTGGTCGCGGCGAGCAGCGGCGAATGCCCGTCGGCGTGCTGCAGCCCCTCACCGGTCAGCGTGGTGCGCCCGGCGGTGGCGCCGATCAGGAACCCGCGCCCCATCTGGTCGGCCATCGACCACATGAAGTCACCGGTGCGCTGGAAGCCGAACATCGAGTAGAAGATGTAGACCGGGATCATCGGCTCGCCGTGGGTGGCGTACGCCGTGCCGGCCGCGATCGTCGACCCCATGGCGCCGGCCTCGCTGATGCCCTCGTGCAGCATCTGACCCTGGTGGGACTCCTTGTAGGCCAGCAGCAGCTTGCGGTCGACGCCCTCGTACGTCTGGCCGTGCGGGCTGTAAACCTTGGCCGTCGGGAACATCGAGTCCATGCCGAAGGTGCGGTATTCGTCCGGCGCGATCGGCACGATCCGCGGCCCGATCTCGGGGTCCTTCATCAGATCTCGGAGCAGCCGCACGAACGCCATCGTCGACGCGACCGCCTGCTTGCCCGACCCACCGGCCAGCTCGGCGTAGACGGCGTCGCCGGGCAGCTTGAGCGGCTCCGGGTCGACTCTCCGCTGGGGGAGCGGCCCACCGAGCTGCCGGCGGCGCTCGAGCATGTACTGGATCTCCTCGTCGTCCTTGCCAGGGTGGTAGAACGGCGCGACCAGGGCCTCGTCGATGGCCTGATCGGTGATCGGCAGGAACAGCCGGTCACGGAACGTCTTGAGGTCGTCTTTGGTGAGCTTCTTCATCTGGTGAGTCGCGTTGCGGCCCTCCAGAGCTTCGATGGTCCAGCCCTTGATGGTCTTGGCCAGGATCACCGTCGGCTGCCCGACGTGCTCGGTCGCGGCCTTGAACGCGGCGTACACCTTGCGGTAGTCGTGGCCGCCACGCGGCAGCTTGCGTAGCTGCTCGTCGGTGTGGTTCTCGACCATCTTGCGCAGCCGTGGGTCGCCGCCGAAGAAGTGGTTGCGGATGTAGTCGCCGGACTCGACCGAGTAGGTCTGGAACTGCCCGTCCGGCATGCGGTTCATCTGGTTGACGAGCGCCCCGTCGACGTCGCGCGCAAGCAGTTCGTCCCACTCGCGCCCCCAGATCACCTTGATGACGTTCCAGCCGGCGCCGCGGAAGAACGACTCGAGCTCCTGGATGATCTTGCCGTTGCCGCGTACCGGGCCGTCGAGCTGCTGGAGGTTGCAGTTGATGACGAAGGTGAGGTTGTCCAGCTCCTCACGGGCCGCGACGCCGATGGCGCCGAGCGACTCCGGCTCGCCCATCTCGCCGTCGCCGAGGAACGCCCAGACGTGCTGCTGGCTGGTGTCCTTGATGCCGCGGTTGTGGAGGTAGCGGTTGAACCGGGCCTGGTAGATCGAGTTGATCGCGGTCAGGCCCATCGAGACCGTCGGGAACTCCCAGAAGTCCGGCATCAGCCGCGGATGGGGGTACGACGCGAGGCCGTTGCCGAACCCGTGGGAGACCTCCTGACGGAAGTTGGCCAGCTGCTCCTCGGTGAGCCGGCCCTCGAGGAATGCCCGGGCGTAGATGCCCGGCGACGCGTGGCCCTGGATGAACACCTGGTCGCCCCCACCGGGGTGGTCCTTGCCCCGGAAGAAGTGGTTGAAGCCGACCTCGTAGAGGCTGGCGGCCGACTGGTAGGTCGCAATATGACCGCCGACGCCGAGGCCCTCGCGGTTGGCCCTCGACACCATGACGGCGGCGTTCCACCGGATGTATGCCCTGATCCGGCGCTCGATGTGCTCGTCGCCGGGGAACCACGGCTCTCGCTCCGGCGGGATCGTGTTGATGTAGTCGGTGCTTCGCAACGCCGGGACGCCGACGTTGCGCTCGCGGGCGCGTTCGAGGAGCTTCAGCATGACGTATCGGGCCCGCTCGCGACCGCGCTCGTCGAGGAGCGCGTCGAGGGACTCGAGCCACTCGCGGGTCTCCTCCTGGTCGATGTCGGGCAACTGGGTCGGCAGGCCCTCGTGGATGACCGGAGGCGGATCGGGGCGGCCGGTGGGCGCGCCGGGTGCGGACGTTGTCATGCCCTCATCCTGACACTCCCCACGCGTACGCCCATAGCGTCCGGCATCACATACGCGACGGACGGGTGTCGACCCAAGGGGCGAGAGGCAGCGGCGTCCGGCCGGACCCACTATGGTGTCGGGCACGAGTCAGCCCAGGCAGCTGGCCGGAGGGAACCGAGGAGGAGCAGAGGTGACGGCGACCGGGGACGGCGCGGACTTGCGGCGGGCGGCCGAGAGGCTGGGCTTCCGTGCCGAGATGGTGGTGCAAGAGCTCGGGTGGGACAACGACGTAGATGACGAGCTGCGGCACGCCATCGAGGAGGTGACAGGCGCCGAGCTGGTCGACGGTGACTACGGCAACGTGGTCGACGCGGTGATGCTGTGGTGGCGCGACGGCGACGGTGACCTGGTCGACGCCCTGGTCGACGCCTTGACCGATCTCGCCGACGGCGGCGGGATCTGGCTGTTGACGCCGAAGGTCGGCCGAGACGGCCATGTCGACCCCACCGAGGTCGCCGAGGCGGCTCCGATCGCCGGTGTGTCCGTCACGACGACCCAACCCGCGAGCGATGCCTGGTCGGCGACCAAGCTGGTGAAACCGAAGGCCGGGCGCGGCCGACGCTAGCCGCCGTGGCCGTACCCGAGGTTCGATATGCCACCAGTCCGTGAGTCATCGGCCCGAGTCTCGGTCCTGACGAAAGGCCTCTGGGCACTCGCCCAGACCGGCATCATTCGGCCGTATCGCCCCGATCGCCTCTACCGGATGGCTCGGACACTGGTCCGATGGGGCACCGGCCCGGCCGGCGGCTACGTCGCGTTGGCCGACCGGATCCCGGATGCGGTCGGCCTCATCGACGAGATCGGCTCCCTGACCTTCGGCGAGGTGCATCGCCAGTCCAACGCGATCGGGCGTGCGCTGCACGATCTCGGAGTACGCGAGGGCGACGGCGTCGCGGTCCTGTGCCGCAATCACCGATGGTTCGTCACGGCATCGGTCGGCATCGCGAAGCTCGGCGCCGACGTCTGCTACCTCAACACGGCTTTCAGCGGCCCTCAACTGCGCGATGTCATCAAGCGCGAACGCCCTCGAATCGTGATCCACGACGGTGAGTTCGGCCCGCTGCTGCACGGCATCGGCGCCGAGCGGTTGGTCGCCTGGCACGACGAGCCGACCGGCTCGGGCACCCTGGCCGACCTGGTCGCCCGCACCGACGACGCCGACCTGCCGATCCCCGAACGCGAGTCGCGCACGGTCATCCTCACCTCGGGCACGACCGGCGCTCCGAAGGGGGCGAGCCGGGGGTCCGGATCGTTCGAGGCCGCCGCCGCTCTCGTGTCGCGGCTGCCGATGCGCTACGGCTGGAAGGTACATGTCGCGGCGCCGATGTTTCACACCTGGGGATGGGCCCATCTCAACCTGTCGATGCTGATCGGCTCGACACTCGTCCTGCGCAGGCGCTTCGACCCCGAGGGGTTCTTGACCGCGCTGTCCGAGGAGCGGTGCAACGCCGCGATCGTCATCCCGATCATGCTGCAACGGGTTCTCGATCTCCCCGAGTCGACTCGGCGTCGCTACGACCTGTCGTCGCTGCAGGTCGTCGCCGCCAGCGGATCGGCCCTCCCGGGGGACCTGTCGACGCGATGGATGGATGCCTTCGGCGACAACCTCTACAACGTCTACGGCTCGACCGAGTGCGCCTGGGCGACCATCGCGTCGCCGGCCGACATTCGATTGGCTCCCGGCACGGCCGGCCGGCCGCCACTCGGCACGCGAATCGAGCTGCTCGACGACAGCGGCCGGCCGGTGTCTGGCGGCGTCGGCCGCATCTTCGTCGGCAATCCGGCGCTTTTCGAGGGTTACACCGCCGGAGGCTCGATGGAGACGGTCAACGGTCTCATGGCGACCGGCGACGTCGGCCGCATCGACGATGGGCTGCTGTTCGTCGAGGGGCGCGACGACGAGATGATCGTGTCCGGCGGCGAAAACGTCTATCCCGTCGAGATCGAGGACTGTCTGGCTCGCCATGACGACATCGCCGAGATCGCCGCGATCGGAGTCGACGACGCCGACTTCGGTCAGCGGCTGCGAGCGTTCGTCGTGCCTCGCGAGGGCGCCGATCTGACCGAGGACGACGTTCGCGAGTACGTCAGGGGGCAGCTGGCCCGATACAAGGTGCCGCGGGACGTTTGGTTCTGCGCCGAGCTGCCGCGCAATGCGACCGGCAAGATCCTCAAGCGCGAGCTCGCGACCTGGGACGCCCCACCGGGTTAGCCCGCAACGCTGAGAGTGACGTATTTACCGTCTTCGGCGGCTTCGAGCGCTAGAAGCGTCATGCTCACGGTCGCGAGGCCGTACGCCTACGCGTACGCCAGCGCGTCGGTCAGGACCGATCGCAGGATCCGCTCCATCTCGTCGAAGTGTTCCTGCATACAGATCAGCGGTGGCGCGAGCTGGATGACCGAGTCGCCGCGGTCGTCGGCCCGGCAGTAGAGACCGGCGTCGTACATCGCGGCGGGCAGGTACCCCCGCAGCAGCCGCTCCCGCTCCTCGGCGTCGAACGTCGCCCGGGTGGCCTTGTCCTTGACCAGCTCGATCGACCAGAAGAAGCCGGCCCCGCGTACGTCGCCCACGATCGGCAGATCGCGCAGCCGGTCGAGCGTCGATCCGAATGCGTCCTCCAACCCCCGGACGTGGTCGCACAGCGCCTCCCGCTCGAAGATGTCCAGGTTGGCCATCGCGACGGCGGCCGACACCGGGTGCCCGCCGAAGGTGTAGCCGTTCGAAAACATCGCACGCCCGCTCGCGAACGGCTCGAACAAGCGATCCGAGGCGATCATCGCCCCGAGCGGCGAGTAGCCCGATGTCAGCCCCTTCGCGCACGTGATGATGTCCGCCTGATACCCGTACCGCGTCGCGCCGAACATCTCGCCCAGCCGGCCGAAGGCGCAGATCACCTCGTCGGAGACCAACAGCACGTCGTATTCGTCGCAGATCTCCCGTACTCGCGCGAAGTAGCCCGGCGGCGGCGGGATCGACCCACCGGCATTTTGCACCGGCTCCAAGAACACCGCGGCGACCGTGTCGGGCCCCTCGTTCTCGATCGCCTCGCCGATTCGGTCCGCGGCCCAGCGACCGAACGCCTCGGGATCGTCGCGGTGCACCGGCGCCCGGTAGAGATTGGTGTTGGGCACATGCGTCACGCCGGGCACCAGCGGCTCGAACGGCGCCTTGAACCCGGGCACACCGGTGATCGACAACGCACCATGCGGAGTGCCGTGGTAGGCAACCGACCGGCTGATCACCTTGTGCTTGCCCGGCCGTCCGGTGAGCTTGAAGTACTGCTTGGCGAGCTTCCACGCGGTCTCGACGGCCTCGCCGCCGCCGCTGGTGAAGAAGATCCGGTTCAGGTCGCCGGGGGCGTAGCCGGCCAGCCGCTCGGCCAGCTCGATCGCCGTTGGATGGGCGAACGACCAGATGGGGAAGTACGCCAGCTCCGCCGACTGCTTGGCCGCCGCGTCCGCCAGCTCGGTCCGGCCGTGACCGACCTGGACGGTGAACAGTCCAGACAGCGCATCGAGCAGGCGCTTGCCATAGGCGTCGTACACGTACGGCCCGTCACCGCGCACGATGGTCGGCACCTGGCCCTCGGCGTACGGCGCGTGCCGGGTGAAGTGCATCCACAGGTATCGCTTGGCGGCGGCCTGCAGTCGGTCCGGGTCGGGCGAGCTGATCTCGTCGGCGTTCATGGCGGCATTGGGCCTCGCGTCGCCGCAGCGTTGGGAACCGAGTATTGGCGTGAAATTCAGCTCGGCACGGGCCGTCGAGCTGAATCTCACGCCAATACTCGCCGACTTCGGACCGGCCCAGGCAACCCGACACGACGGCCCGGTGGTCATCAGAGTTGTGACCCTGTTCGGCCAGACTGTGGCCGTGCCACGCCCCGAACGAGCGCCAGCCGGATCGGCGGATGCCCGCACCGCGGCGTTCGAGGAGTTCGTCATGGCCCGGTCCGACCGGCTGCTGCGCACGGCGTACCTGCTGACCCGCGATCACGCGCTGGCCGAGGACCTCTTGCAGACTGCCCTGGCGAAGGCCTGGTCGTCGTGGCACCGCATCGAGGCCGACCCGGAGGCATACGTCCGCCGGATCCTGGTCAACACTTTCTCCACCTGGTGGCGCCGCCGGTGGAACGGTGAGCTCCCGACCGAGGAGCTGCCCGAGCCGGCCGCCCATCATCCCCATCACGGCGGACCCGACAGGGCCGAGAGCACGGACCTGTGGGACGCCGTCGGCCGCCTGCCCAAGCGACAGCGTGCGGTCGTGGTGCTGCGGTTCTACGAGGATATGTCGGAGGCTGCGACCGCCGACCTGCTCGGCGTATCGCCCGGTACGGTCAAGAGCCAGACGGCCAAGGCGCTTGCCAAGCTGCGGATCGACCCGGCCATCCTGGACAGTCACAGCGGGTCGAGCGGAGAGGGGCCGACATGAATCTTGACGACCTCCGCCGCGAGCTGCGGACGCGGGCGGCCGATCCGGGCGGGACGTCGATGCCGGACCGGCTGGCCGGCGTTCGAGGCAAGGTACGCGCGGCCCGCCGGCGCAAGGCGGTCGCGGCCGGCGCCGCCGTACTCGCGTCGGTCTCGGTGCTCGGTGTCGCCTTGACGCAGATGCTCGGCGGCGACGACCAGGTGGCCGGCGGGTTCGTCCGATTCCCACAGGAGGTCAACGGCGACCGTCTGGTCCAGCACACATACAACGAGGGCGCCAGCCACCTGACCTGGAGCGTGACGCTCGACGAGCTCGACGTCGTGCCCCGGGTTACCTGCGCACTGCCTCCCGATGCGGTCCTTCCGAGAACCGATCTGCCGGTGATGCTGACCTGGAAGGTAGGCCCCCAGACGGTCTCCGGCGAGTGCGCGTCGGTCGTGCCGGCCGACGTGCAACCTGCCGGTCCGCTGACCCGGGCCGCCTGGGGGGCGGACG
>JBKOYM010000187.1:0-10602 GCA_046725375.1 Actinomycetota bacterium | reverse complement strand
GCTCCCGTTCCGGGGTTCGAGGTGCCTCAAGAGGGGCCGGTGGCGGAGGCCTGCATGCGAGCGATCACCGGGCTCAAGGCGTTCTTCGACGAGGCTCGCGAGCAGGGCAGGCTCGGTCCGCCACTGATCTGCGACGTCGATGAGCCACTCGTCGCCCACTTCAAGCAGAAGAAAGAGGGCATCCACGGCGACGATGTCGACCTCCCTCCGGAGAGCTTCCAGGCGCTGTTGCACTGCTGGGCCCACCTCTACGGCTTCACCAGCCTCGAGGCGTACGGGCACCTGCACTTCCTGACCGACGAGGCTCGGGACGCGTTGTTCGCGTCCAACATGCGGCTCGCGGCGACCTACGCCGGCCTGCCGGTTGACTAGGGCCTAGGGCCTCGCGGCCAGCCCGAGCACCCGAAGCGCCGAGCCGAGATCGGGCACGTCGAGCGTCGTGATGCCGGAGACGGGCCGCTGCCGCTCCGGATGCGGCCCGAGGTCGGACGGTACGAGCGCGTGGGTGAAGCCGAGGCGGGCCGCCTCGGCGAGCCGCTTCGACAGGTGCGGCACCCGGCGTACCTCGCCGGCGAGCCCGACCTCACCCATCGCGACCAGATGATGCGGTGGCACCCGGTTGCGGGCTGCCGACGCGACCGCGATCGAGATTGCCAGGTCGGCCGTCGGATCGACGAGGCGCGCGCCCCCCACGGTCGACACGTAGACCTCGTAGCCGCTGACGGCGACCGCGGCGCGGCGCTCCAGAACGGCCAGGATCATGCTGATCCGGGCCGAATCCATGCCCACGACGGCCCGGCGAGGGGTGCCCGCCGGTGATGGAGCGACCAACGCCTGGATCTCGGCAAGCAGCGGACGGCGACCCTCCATCGTGACGGTGACGCACGTGCCGGACACCGGGCTCGGATGGCGCGACACGAAGCGGCCGGTCGGGTCGGGCACCTCGACGATGCCGTCCTCGGCCAGGTCGAAGCAGCCGACCTCGTCGACCGGGCCGTGGCGGTTTTTGGTCGCCCGGATCATCCGGAGCCGCGACGTCGTCTCACCCTCGAACGTCAACACCACGTCGACCAGGTGCTCGAGGACCCTCGGACCGGCGACCGACCCGTCCTTGGTCACATGGCCGACCAGAATCGTCGCGATGCCGTGTCGCTTGGCGACCTGGATGAGGGTCGCGGCGACCTCGCGTACCTGGGTGACACCACCCGGCACCCCGTCGACGCCGTCGGCCCCGATCGCCTGCACGGAGTCGATGATGAGCAGCGACGGCTTCACCTGCTCGACGTGGGCCAACGCCGCGGCGAGCTGGGTCTCGGCCGCGAGATAGAGCAACGGCTGGACGCCCCCGGTGCGGTCGGCCCGCAGGCGTACTTGCGCCGCGGACTCCTCACCGGTGACGTAGAGGGTGGTCTGATCGGAGCGGGCCCACGACGCCGCGACCTCGAGCAGCAGCGTCGACTTGCCGACCCCGGGCTCGCCCGCGAGCAGGAGCACCGACCCCGGCACGACGCCGCCGCCGAGAACGCGGTCGAGCTCGGCGACGCCGGTGCTGACGGCCGTGGACGCCTGTGCGTCGACCTCGCCGATCGGTCTGGCGGCGCTCTGCACGGTGGCGCCCTTGGCGGACCCGACCGGACTCTCCTCGACGCTGCCCCAGACCTGACACTCGCCGCAACGCCCGACCCACTTGGCACTGGTCCACCCGCACTCGGTGCAGCGGAAGCCGGGCTGGCGAGTACGGGTCTTCGTCGAGCTCATGATCGGACCCTAGGCGAGCCCACCGACGGTCGCGTCGTACGCCACGGACAAAGGTCAGATGCGAATCGTGCCGTCGGCCGTCTCGAAGTGGGCGGCGATGATCCCGGGCGTGCCGTGCGGCGCGACCCACTGGACGCTGACGTCCGCCAGCGCCGTCAGCGCCGGTTCGCCGAGCCACTTCTCCACGCGACCCGGATCACCGGCGATCTCGAGCGCGCAGAGTTCGATGTCGCCACTCGCGTCCCATGACGGGTGGTTGCCGTCGTCGATCTCCCATTGCACGACGAAGGGCAGTTGCGGGTCGGCCTGGAGACCCTTCACGCCGATCTGCTTCCAGCGCAGCTCGAATCCGTCGGGGCGATGCCGGTTGCCCTGGACCGCGAGCCGGCCGAGTCGGCGTTCGACCGGCGTGATGTCGTCGACGGAGACGACCCAACCCAGCCAGCCGCCGCCCGCCGCCGATCGGTCGCGTACGGCTTGGCCGAACGGCACCTTGTCGGAGGCGGGGTGATCGAGTACGGCGACGATCTCGACGTAAATCCCGCCGCGAAGCGGGAGTACGCGGTTGACGGTGCCGAATCGCGGATGAACCCCGCCGTCCCGGAACGACTCGCCCAGCAGCGCCGAGAGTCTGGAGGTCGTTCCTTCGATGCCGTCGGGGCCCACCGCATAGGAGAGATGGTCCAGGCGCATAGGCGGCATTCTCGTCGCCGGGTCGGGCGAGCGATCGGCCGGGTCCGGGTCAGGTCGGATCGGTCGGTGTGCTAAGTCCGGTGGTCGACGCTGCGGCGAACACCCAAGTTTTGGCGGGAGAATCGGCTGTCGCCGGCCGGATCAGCCGATTCTCCCGCCAATACTCGCCGGCTGGCGACAAGCGGCGCGGCCTGTGCCGGGGGCGGGTCGGCATCATTCCGGGTCGGCGGGGTGTCGGGTGGAGCGATGGTCGCTGGCCAGATGCTCCTCGCACAGCCGGACCAGCTCCTTGTACGCGCCCTTGCCCATGAGCTCGATCAGCTCGTCGCGGATCGACACGTACACGGGGTCGAGGCCGACGTGTGCCTCGGTAGCCGCCGGGCAGAACCAGTCGAGGTCGTGCCCGCCGGGTCCCCAGGCGGCGCGCTGGTATTCGCCGATCGACACCTCGGTGTACGACGTGCCGTCCCCGCGCTCGACCTCGCGATACTGCCGCCGGGTCGGCAGCTGCCAGCACACGTCAGGCTTGACCTTGTGCGGCTTGACCTTCTTGCGCAGCGCCCACCGGTGCAGTGCGCAGCCGCCGCCACCGGGGAAGTCCGGACTGTTCAGGAAGATGCAGCCGCCGTCGACGACACGGGTCTTGCGCTCGCCGTCCTCGTCGATCTCGATCCAGCCGTTGGACCGGCCCTCGGCCCGATGCTGCCAGTCCTTGGCCGTCAGCTTGGGAACGAAGTGCGTCACTCGCCGTTCGTCCTCTTCGTCGGCGAAATGGGCGCCGAGCGTGCAGCAGCCGTCGTCGGGTCGGTCGGCGTAGATGCCCTTGCAGCCTTCGCCGAAGATGCAGGTCCAGCGCGAGGTCAGCCAGGTCAGGTCGCAGCGAAAGACCTGGCTCTCATCCTCGGGATCGGGAAACTCGACGAAGGTTCGCGGAAATCCCAGCGCGACTTCGGGCATTCGACAACGGTAGCTCGCGGACCGCCGTACAGACGTACGCGGGGCCAGCGCGTCGAACGGTGCAGCGTCCGGCATTTCGCGGCTTGCGACCCGCACATTGCGCAACGTTGTGGTGTCGCCGGGATAGCGTGTGTTTCATGCGGATGGGCGTCTTGGACATTGGGTCGAACACCGGGCATCTGCTGGTGGTCGACGCGCACCGTGGCGCAGCACCGCTCCCGGCGTACTCCCACAAGGAGGCGCTGCGCCTCGCCGAGCACCTCGACACCGACGGCGCTGTCGACGCGACCGGCATCGACCAGCTCGTGAAGTTCGTCCGCGAATCCAAGATGGTGGCCGAGGACAAGGGCTGCGAGACGGTTCGAGCGTTCGCGACGTCGGCGGTTCGGGAGGCGGCCAACGCCGACGACGTACTCGAGATGGTGCGCGAGGAGACCGGCGTCGAGCTGACCGTACTGCCGGGCGGCGACGAGGCGAAGCTCACATTTCTCGCTGTACGCCGGTGGTTCGGCTGGTCGTCGGGGCGGATGATCGTCTTCGACATCGGTGGCGGTTCGCTCGAGATCGCGGCCGGGGCCGACGAGACGCCGGACGTCGCACAGTCGCTGCCGCTCGGCGCCGGTCGGCTGAGCCGCGAATGGTTCGGCGAGGGGCGGCCCGACCCGAAGCGGACCCGCGACTTGCGCCGGCATGTCCGCGCCGAGATCGCCCGCGACGCCGTCGAGGTGCTCCGGATGGGCCGGGCCGATCACGCGATCGCGACCAGCAAGACCTTTCGTTCGCTCGCCCGTATCTGCGGCGCGGTCGGATCGAAGGAGGGCCCGTACGCCCGGCGTATGCTCCAGCGCGACGTACTCGGCGAACGCCTGCCCGAGCTCACCGGCATGACGGCCAAGCAGATCGCCAAGCTCCCCGGCGTCGGCGGCACCCGGGCACATCAGATCGCCGCGGGTGCGGTTGTCGCCGACGCCCTGCTCGACCTGTTCGACCTTCCTGAGCTGGAGATCTGTCCTTGGGCCCTTCGCGAAGGCGTGATCCTGCAGTGGTTGGACCTGATGTGAGCGAGCTTGCGAGCGAACAGTTCAACACAGCAGCGGATGCGAACGTGATCGAGGAGCGCAGCGAGGAGGGCACGTGAGCGAGCTTGCGAGCGACGACGAACGAGCCGCCGTCGAGGTCCCTGCCGCTGACGTCTCGCTGTCGTCCGGGTCGGTCTATCCGGAGTCGACCGCCAGCGCCTTCGAGCTCGCCGCTCGCCTCGGCTACGACGGCGTCGAGGTGATGATCGGCATCGACGAGGTCAGCCGGGATGTCGACGCCGTGGAGCATCTGCGCGACTATCACGAGCTCCCGGTCGTGGCGGTGCATTCACCCTGCCTGCTCGTGACGCAGCGCGTGTGGGGGACCGAGCCGTGGTACAAGCTCGAACGCAGCGCCGAGATGGCCAAGCGGCTGGACGCCGATGTCGTGGTGGTCCACCCCCCGTTTCGGTGGCAGCGCGACTACGCCAAGAGCTTTCTCGAGGGCATCGAGCGCCTCGAGGCCGAGACCGGCATCGCCTTCGCCGTCGAGAACATGTATCCGTGGCGCACGGTGCGACGCGCGATCCAGGGGTACGCGCCCGGCTGGGATCCGGTCGGCTACGACTACGCCAATGTCACGCTCGACCTGTCACACGCGGCGACCGCCGGGTCCGACGTGATGCGGATGGCCGACGACCTGGGCTCACGGCTGCGGCACGTCCACATGGGCGACGGCTCGGGCTCGGCGCGCGACGAGCATCTGGTGCCGGGCCGTGGCACGCAGCCGTGCGGCGAGTTTCTCGAGCTGCTGGCGAGCCGAGGCTACGACGGTCATGTCGTGATCGAGATCAACACGCGTCGAGCGGCCAACCGATCGTTGCGCGAGGAGGACCTGGCCGAGGCGCTGGCGTTCACCCGCCTCCATCTGGCGGCGGCGGCGGCCCATGCCGACTTCGTCGTCGGGCCCGAGGGATCGGTCGAGCAGCATACGTTCGAGCTCGACGACGTACGGCGCAACCCGAGGGGGAGCTGACCGTGGCGACTCGTACCGGCCGCGGTCCGGGTCGGCGTCCGGGTTCGCCCGACACTCGGGGCGAGATTCTCGAGGCGGCGCGCCGGGAGTTTGCCGCCAACGGATACGACCGGACCTCGATGCGCGCCGTCGCCCGCGCCGCCGGTGTCGACCCGGCCCTCGTACACCACTACTTCAGCGGCAAGGAGGATCTGCTCCTCGACGCGATGGAGGTGCCGTTCGACCCGCGGACGATGATCGGCTCGGTCATCGACGGCCCGAAGGATCGGACCGGCGAACGCCTCGTACGGATGGTCCTCGGTTTGTGGGAGGACCCGCAACGCCGGCCGCGACTGCTGGCTGTGATCCGCGCCGCGATCGCGAACGAGGCGTCGTCGCACCTGCTGCGGGACGGCTTTCTGCGACTGATCTTGGATCAGATCGCCTCCATACCCGGCGTCGACGACGCGCGGCGGCGGGGCAACCTCGTGGCGTCGCAGATCATCGGGCTGATCATGACCCGGTACGTCGTGGGTCTCGAACCGATCGCGTCGATGCCGGTCGACGACGTGGCCGCCGCGATCGGACCGACGATCCAGCGCTACCTGTTCGATTAGATGAGTGATGTCGGTCCCCGAGGGCGCTGATGTAGTCGCCCCGGCGGTGTCCGGACGTTCGGAGTCGGGGCAGACAGGTTCCAGCACGCTGTCCGGTTTGGTCCGACTCGGTGTCGCCTCCCTCCAGTACGCGTGGTTTCGTGGGCGACATGTCGGGCCTGCGGCGCAGAAACTGGAGGAAGGTGAGCCGGCGGGGTCGCGGGGAGGCGATCGCCCAACTATTGCGCTCAAACGGCAGATCAGGTCGCGCCGTTCGGCAATCTCCCGGCAATAGTCGCAGCGGCGATCCAGGAGCCTCGGGCGTCAGCCCACCTCCGCCGCAGGGGCGAGACGTGCAATGTCGCGGGGAGGGGCCTAGGTTGCTGTGGGCTGAGTCAACGCGCCGGTGAGATAGCGCTGAACCGTCGGCGCGACCAGGGGCACGAGCCCGTCGATCGACATCGACGCGAGCGGCTCGAGCCGGATGATGTAGCGCGCCAGCGCGAGGCCGAACATCTGGCTCGCGACCAGCGAGGCTCGCATCGCGCTCCGCTCCGGCGGCTCGTCGGCCCCGAGATCGTTCGTGACCCGACGGACGATCTGCGTCGCGAAGAACTCCCGCAACAGCTCGGTCGACATCTCGTTGCCGATCGCGCTGCGTACCATCGCGCGGATCGCCGGCCCGGTGTCGGGATCGTCCCAGATGCCGAGGAACGTACGGACGAGCCGTTCGCCGATGTGATCGACGTCGCCCCGCAGCACCGTCGGCACCAACACCGCCGGATCGATCGGCACCGCGATCGTGGCTCGAAAAAGGCTCTCCTTGGTGCCGTAGTAGTGGTGGACCAGCGCCGGGTCGACACCGGCGCTGGTCGCGATCTGCCGGATCGTCGCCCGGTCGTAGCCGTGTTGGGCGAACGAGGTCCGGGCCGCCGTGAGGATCTGCCGCCGGGTGTCCTGCTTGCCCGGGCGGCGTCCCGTGCGGCGACCGTTCACGGCGTGCGACGGCGCAACGTCGTCGCGGCGAGGATCAACGAGGCGACGATCGCCCCGAACAGAATCAGCAGGTCGCGCCACATCGTCCCGGTCGGGTCGACGTGCGTACCCACCTGGAGCAGGCCGTCGACACCGTACGTCAGCGGCAGCACGTCGCTGATGGTGTTGAGCCAGCCGGCCATCTCGTCACGCGGCACGAAGAGCCCGCTCAGCAGGATCTGCGGCGCCACCACCAGCGGCATGAACTGCACCGCCTGAAACTCGGTCCGAGCGAACGCACTGCACAGCAGGCCCAGGCCAACCCCGAGGACGGCGTTGCCGACCGCGATCAGGATCACGAGGGCCGAGCTGCCGAGCGTGTCGAGCCCGAGGATCCAGTACGCGACGATCGACGCCAGCGCGGCTTGGACCGACGCAGCGAGGCCGAACGCGATGCCGTAACCGAACAGCAGGTCGATCCGCCGTACCGGGGTCGTGAACAGCCGTTCGAGGGTGCCGGTCGTACGCTCGCGCAGCATCGCGATGCTCGTGACCAGGAACATGATGATGAACGGGAAGATGCCGAGCATGATGAGCCCGATCCGGTCGAACGAGAACGGGTCGTCCTCGTACATGAAGTAGACGACCGTCATCAGCAGGATCGGCACCACGAGCATGAGTGCGATCGTGCGCCGGTCGTGCCGGAGCTGGGTCAGGATGCGCTCGATGGTGCTGAGCAGGATCCGTCCGGGCATCACGCCACCTCCTCGGTTCCCTCTTCGCGGGCCCGAATCAGCCAAAGGAACGCCTCGTCGAGATCGTCGGTGCCGGCTTCGGCCTTGAGCGCGTCGGGAGGTTGGTCGGCGATCAGGTCGCCCTCGCGGATGAGCAGCAGTCGGTCGCAGCGGTTGGCCTCGTCCATCACGTGACTCGACACCAGCAGGGTGCTGCCCTCGTTGGCGAGGTCGCGGAAGCTCTTCCACAGCTCGTCACGCAGAACGGGGTCTTGCCCGACTGTCGGTTCGTCGAGCACCAGGACCTCCGGGCGGCTGACGAGCGCAGCCGCGAGCGAGGCGCGGCTGTGCTGGCCGCCGGACAGGGTGTTGACGAGCTGGTCGGTCTGGCCCGCGAGACCGACGCGTTCGATCGCCTCGTCTGCCTCGTTCCGCCCGAGCCCGTACAGGGTCGCGAAGTAGCGGGTGTTTTCCCGTACGGTCAGGTCGGCGTAGACGCTGGGGTCTTGGGTGACGTACCCGATCTTGTGCCGTAGCGGCGGAGCGCCGGCCGGCTCGCCGAGGACGGTCACCCGGCCGGACTTGACGATCTGTACGCCGACGATGGCCCGGATCAGGGTGGTCTTGCCGCTGCCGCTGGGTCCGAGCAACCCGGTCACGCTGCCCTGGGGGACCTGGGTGCTGATGCCGTGGAGCACCTCTTTCCTGCCGCGCTCCACGACGAGATCGGCGACGTCGATGGCGGTGTCCATCCGAATCTCCTCCCGTCTTCTGTAATTTCATCGATTGATGAACTCAATGCTAGGTGAATTTCTCCCGCCACACAACCGAACGGGTACGGAGCGGCGGCGACGTCGCCGAGCGGCGATGCGATGATGACCCGCATGAGCGTGGTTGCGGTCCTCGGAGCCGGAGTGATGGGCGAGACGGTGGCCTCCGGGCTGTTGCGGTCCGGTCGCCGGCCTGAGGACCTCGTCGTCACCGAGCGACGACCGGACCGCGCCGACGAGTTGCGCGAGCGCTACGGCGTCGACATCGTCAGCAATGCGGAGGCCGCGCAGAAGGCCAACACCCTGCTGCTCGTCGTCAAGCCGCAGGACATGCCCGGCGTGCTCGACGAGATCTCCCCGCACCTGACATCCGACCAGCTCGTCGTGTCGTTGGCCGCCGGCGTCACGACCGGGATGATCGAGGGGCGGCTGCCGACTGGCGTGCCCGTGGTACGCGTCATGCCCAACACGCCGGCGCTGGTCGACGAGGGCATGGCGGTGATCTCCGGCGGCCGCCACAGCAACGAGGCGCACCTGGCCGAGACCGAGGCACTGCTCAGCGCGAACGGACGCGTGCTCCGAGTGCCCGAGAAGCAGCAGGACGCGGTGACCGCGATCTCGGGCAGCGGGCCGGCGTACATCTTCTTCGTCGTCGAGTCGATGATCGAGGCCGGTGTTCACCTGGGGCTGCCGCGCCCGACCGCGACCGAGCTCGCCGTTCAGACCGTGGTGGGGTCGGCGAAGCTGCTGCGCGAGACGGGCGAGCATCCGGTGATGTTGCGGGAGCGGGTCACCTCGCCCGGCGGGACGACCGCCGCCGCCATCCGCCAGCTCGAGGATCACAAGGTGCGCGCGGCGTTCCTCTCCGCAGCGGAGGCGGCCCGCAACCGCTCCCGCGCCCTCGCCGCCGACCAGCCCGGCTAGCGACAGGTCGCGGTGGCAGCGACGCCTTGCGGAAAGCCGACATACCGCTGTCTCGTGGTCAGCCGACTCCGATCGCCTGCTGAGCCCGACGGAGTACGACGCTGGCCTGTTCGGACGCGCGGGCGGCACCCGCCGCGAGTACGCGGTCGACGTGACCCGGGTCGGCGGCGAGGTCGGCGTGGCGCTTCTGGATCGGCCGCAGCGTCTCGACGACGGCGTCGACGACATCGCGCTTCAGCTCGCCGTACGACGTATAGCCCGCCGCGAGTCGGCGCGGGTCGGTGTCCCCGCCGCAGCAGACCAGGATCTCCAGCAGGTTGGCGACACCGGGCTGGGTCTCGGGGTCGTATCGCACCTTGCCGACGGTGTCGGTGACCGCTCGCATCAGCTTGCGGCGCACGACGTCTGGATCGTCGAGCATCCGGATCACGCCGGCGGCGTCGTCGGGTGCGGACTTGCTCATCTTGGCCGTCGGGTCGGTGAGGTCGGCGATCCTCGACCCGATCGCGGCCCGCGCGAGCCGTGGCACCACGAACGTCTCGCCGTAGGCTCCGTTGAACCGGATCGCGACGTCCCGCGCCAGTTCGACATGCTGATCCTGGTCGCCCCCGACGGGCACGAGCTCGGTGTCGTAGAGCAGGATGTCGGCCGCCATCAGACACGGATAGGTGAACAGGCTCGCCCGGGTCTTGGGCCGACCGCCCTTCTCCTTGAACTGGATCATCCGGCCGAGCTCACCGACGTACGTCGTGGATTCGATCAGGTACGCGAGCTCGGCGTGCTCACGTACCTGCGACTGGACGAACACCGTGCAGCGTTCCGGGTCGATGCCGCTGGCGAGGAACAGCATCGCGGTCTCGCGAGTGAGGGCCCGGAGCCGGGCCGGGTCGTGCGGTGTGGTCAGGGCGTGCAGGTCGGAGACGAAGTACGTGCCGACGCCTGTCTGTGCGAATCTTCGCAACGCGCCGATGTAGTTGCCGAGCGTGAGGTGGCCGCTCGGAGTGATGCCGCTGAGTTGGCGTGTCATGGGTTCCTCCGGTCGGGATGGGCGCCTCGACCGGGTCCAGACATGCGACGACCGCCTGCGTCGAGGCGGTCGGGATCGACAGTGCGTACTACGTGGGCGTACGTGATCGGATGGCCGCCAGTCAGGCGGGCCAC
>JBKOYM010000198.1:0-7897 GCA_046725375.1 Actinomycetota bacterium | reverse complement strand
GTCGAGGCGGATGCAAGCGCTCATCGAGAAGGCGCGCGTCCTCATCGAGGCGCTCCCGTACATCTCGAAGTTCCGCGGTCGCACGGTCGTCGTGAAGGTGGGCGGCCACGCCATGGACGACGCGGCGCTGCGCAAGACCTTCGCACAGGATCTCGTCCTCCTGCGCTGGGTCGGGATCGACGTCGTCGTCGTGCACGGCGGCGGGCCGCAGATCTCCGAGATGCTCGACCGGCTCGACATCGACTCGGAGTTTCGCGGCGGCCTTCGGGTCACGACGCCGGAGGCGATGGACGTCGTACGGATGGTCCTCGTCGGCCAGGTGGGTCGGGAGTTGGTCGGCCTGCTGAATGCGCACGGGCCGTACGCGGTCGGCCTGTCCGGTGAGGACGCCAGGCTCTTCACGGCGGCTCGTACCGAGGCGATGGTCGACGGCGAGTCGGTCGACGTGGGCCTGGTCGGAGACGTCGTCGATGTACGCCCGGAGACGGTCCTCGACCTGATCGAGGCGGGCCGGATCCCGGTCGTGTCGACGGTCGCGCCCGATGTCGACGGTCAGGTGCACAACGTCAACGCCGACACGGCGGCCGCCGCCCTCGCCGAGGCGCTCGACGCGACCAAGCTCGTCATGCTGACCGACGTCGCCGGGCTCCATCGCGACTGGCCCGACAGCGACGAGGTGGTGCAAGAACTGACCGTCGACGAGCTCGAGAAGCTGATGCCCGATCTGGCGAGCGGCATGGTGCCGAAGATGGAGGCCTGCCGGCGGGCCGTACACGGCGGCGTCCAGCGCGCCAGTGTCATCGACGGCCGGGTGCCGCATGCCTTGCTGCTGGAGCTGTTCACCGACGAGGGGATCGGAACGATGGTGATCGACGCATGAGTACGCAGCTCGCGACCAACGCCGACCTCGCCGCGAGGTACGACGCGGCCCTGATGCGCACCTTCGGCAGTCCGCAACGGGTGCTCGTACGCGGCGACGGCTGCCATGTGTGGGACGCCGACGGACGTCGCTACCTCGACCTGCTCGCCGGCCTGGCCGTCAATGCCCTCGGTCACGGGCACCCCCGGGTCGTCGAAGCAGTCACCACCCAGCTCCACACGCTCGGCCACGTCTCCAACCTCTTCGCGTCGCCGCCGCAGATCGCCCTGGCCGAGCGGCTCCTGACTCTCCTCGGCGCGGAAGGCCGGGTGTTCTTCGCCAACTCCGGCACCGAGGCCAACGAGGCGGCGCTGAAGGCCACGCGGCGCACCGGCCGGACCAAGATCGTGTCGACCAAGGGCGCATTTCACGGTCGGTCCATGGGCGCGCTGGCCATCACGTGGAAGCCCGCGTACCGCGAACCGTTCGAGCCCCTACCGGGGGAGGTCACGTTCGTCGAGTACGGCGACGTCGATGCCCTCGCGGCGGCGGTCGACGACCGTACCGCGGCGTTCGTCGTCGAACCCATCCAGGGCGAAAACGGCGTCATCGACGCGCCCGCTGGCTACCTCGCCAAGGCCCGCGAGATCACGAAACGCCACGGAGCCCTGCTGTGGATCGACGAGATCCAGACCGGCATGGGTCGGGTGGGTGACTGGTTCGCCCACACCGAGGCCGGCATCCGACCGGACCTGGTCACACTCGCCAAGGGCCTCGGCGCCGGATTCCCGATCGGGGTAACCATCGGGGTCGACGACGCCGGCGACCTGCTCGGCCCCGGTGACCACGGCACGACCTTCGGCGGCAATCCGGTCGCCGCGGCCGCGGCCTTGGCGACCATCGACGTGATCGAGGGTCACGGACTCCTCGGGCACACGATGGTCGCGGGCGAGCACCTGGCGGCCCGACTCGACGAGGTCCGCGGCGTCGACCACGTACGCGGGCGCGGGCTGCTCCGCGGCATCGGGCTCGCCGAGCCGATCGCTCCGGCGGTGACAAAGGCCGCGCTCGACGCGGGCTTCATCGTCAACGCGCCGAATCCGACCACCCTTCGACTGGCGCCGCCGCTCGTGGTCAGCTTGGATCAGCTCGACACGTTCGTGGACACTCTCCCTGAGCTGCTGAACCACGCCGAGTTGTCAGGCACATGTTGCCCCCGGGGGCAACATGTGCCTGACAAGTCGCCGACCACCGACTGAGGAGGATCCCTCATGACGGCGCTGCGCCACTTCCTTCGCGACGATGACCTGACGCCGGCCGAGCAGGCCGAGATCCTCGACCTGGCCGACCGATTCGCGGCCGACCGCACTCATGCGCAGCCGCTGGCCGGCCCGAAGGCGGTCGCCGTGCTGTTCGACAAGACCTCGACCCGGACCCGCGTCTCGTTCTCGGTGGGCATCGCCGAGCTCGGCGGCTACCCGCTGGTCATCGACGCACAGACGTCGCAGCTCGGCAAGGGCGAGACGATCGAGGACACGACGCGGGTGCTCGACCGGCAGGTCGCGGCGATCGTATGGCGAACGTACGGCCAGGACCGGATCGACGCGATGGCCCGGGTCTCCGCCGTACCCGTGATCAACGCGCTGACCGACCAATTCCACCCGTGCCAGATCCTCGCCGACCTCCAGACGGTACGGGCGCACAAGGGCACGCTGGCCGGCCTGACCCTGACGTACTTCGGCGACGGCGCCAACAACATGGCGCACAGCTACCTGCTCGGGGGCGCCACCGCCGGGATGCACGTGCGAATCGCGTCGCCCGAAGGCTACGACCCCGACCCGGCCATCGTCGCGAAGGCGAACCAGATCGCCGAGGCGACCGGCGGATCGACCGCCACGTACACCGACGCCGATGCCGCGGCCGACGGCGCCGACGTACTCGCGACCGACACGTGGGTGTCGATGGGCCAGGAGGGCGAGGCAGCCGCCCGGGCGACGCCGTTCGTGCCGTACCGGCTCACGTCGGCGCTGCTCTCCCACGCCAAGGACGACGCGATCGTGTTGCACTGCCTGCCGGCGTACCGGGGGCAGGAGATCGACGCCGACGTCATCGACGGCCCGCAAAGCGTGGTCTGGGACGAGGCCGAAAACCGGCTGCATGCCCAAAAGGCGCTGCTGACCTGGCTGCTCTCGGCCTCCGCTGGCAGTGACGAAATTACCGGCGAATCGGACGCGCAGTCGTCAAAGCGGCACGCTCCGGGCTCCGAGGCCCGACGATGACTGCCACGGCACGGATCCCCAACACCAAGGCAGCCCGGCAGCAGCTCATCATCGAGCTGGTTTCGACCCGGTCGGTGCGTTCGCAGGGCGAGCTCGCCGAGTTGCTCTCCGAGTCGGGCCTGAGCGTCAACCAAGCCACGCTGTCCCGCGACCTGGTCGACCTCAACGCGGTGAAGATCCGCGACCGTACGGGCTCGCTCGTCTACGCCGTACCGGGGGAGGGCGGCGACCGTACTCCGCGAGTCACCGAGACCGAGGCCGCCGGTGCCCGGCTGGCACGGCTGTGCGGCGAGCTGCTCGTGTCGGCAGAGGCGTCGGCCAACCTCGTCGTCTTGCGTACGCCGCCGGGCGCCGCCCAGTTCTTCGCGTCCGCGATCGACCATGCCGAGCGGCCCGACCTGCTCGGCACGATCGCCGGCGACGACACCGTGCTCGTCATCAGTCGGGTGCCCGACGGCGGCACCGAGGTCGCGCAGCGGTTCCTTGACATGGCCGGCAACGCCCCCGACGCGTGAGGGCGGCGATGACCGACCACA
The DNA here is from genome assembly GCA_046725375.1 of Actinomycetota bacterium. Lineage (GTDB taxonomy): Bacteria > Actinomycetota > Actinomycetes > Propionibacteriales > Nocardioidaceae > DATFRX01. Next base: position 4,223 of record JBKOYM010000198.1, on the reverse strand, counting down.
GGTGCCCCGCTGCCGTCGGTTTCCCATGAGCTCATGGGAAACTGCACGCATCATGGGTTGCATCCCATGAGGAGTGACAAATTCCCATGAGCTCATGGGAAACCGACGGGCGGCAACACCCGAGACGACGGAGACCGGCGTGACCGACGACCCATCGACAGGCGCGGGCCTGTGGGGCGGCCGCTTCGCGAGCGGTCCCTCGGAGGCGCTCGCCGCGCTGTCGACGTCGACGCACTTCGACTGGCGTCTTGCGTCCTACGACCTCGCCGGCTCCAAGGCGCACGCCACCGTCCTGCGTCGCGCCGGGCTGCTCTCCGACGACGAGCTGGCCGAGCTGCACGCCGGCATCGACGCCCTCGCTGCCGACGTGGCCAAGGGCACGGTCGAGCCCGATCCTGCCGACGAAGACGTCCACACCGCCCTCGAGCGCCTCCTCATCGAGCGCCTCGGCACGCTGGGCGCCCGGCTCCGCGCCGGTCGATCCCGAAACGACCAGATCGCGACCCTGCTCCGGCTGTACCTGCGCGACGAGGCCCGGGCGGTCGGCGCCGCCGTACTCGATCTGGTCGATGCGTTCGCCGACCAGGCCGAGCGGCATCTCGGTGCGATCGCGCCCGGTCGCACCCACCTGCAGCACGCCCAGCCGGTGCTGCTCAGCCACCATCTGCTGGCGTACGCCTGGCCGCTCGTACGCGACGTCGGACGGCTTCGCGACTGGGATGCGCGGGTCGCCGCGGAGTCACCGTACGGCTCGGGCGCCCTGGCCGGCACATCGCTGGGTCTCGACCCCGAGCGGGTGGCGTCCGACCTCGGATTCACCGGCTCGTCGCCCAACTCGATCGACGGGGTCGCGGCCCGCGACTTCGCCGCCGAGTTCGGCTTCGTCGCCGCGATGATCGCCGTCGACCTCTCGAGGCATGCGGAGGAGGTCGTCTTGTGGTCGACGCAGGAGTTCGGGTACGCGATCGTCGACGACGCCTATGCCACCGGATCGAGCATCATGCCGCAGAAGAAAAACCCCGACATCGCCGAGCTCGCGCGCGGCAAGGCCGGCCGTCTCGTCGGCGACCTCACCGGCCTGCTCGCGACCCTCAAGGCGCTGCCGGTCGCCTACAACCGCGACCTGCAGGAGGACAAGGAGCCGCTGTTCGATGCGGTCGACACGCTCCGGCTGGTGCTGCCCGCGTACACCGGCATGGTCGCCACGATGCGGTTCGACGCCGAGCGCATGGCAGCCGCCGCGCCGCGCGGATTTACCCTGGCGACCGACATCGCGGAGTGGCTCGTGCGCCATCGGGTGCCGTTTCGCGACGCCCACGAGATCGCCGGCGCTTGCGTACGCCGCTGCGAAGAGCTCGGTGTCGAGCTGGCCGACCTGTCCGACGCCGACCTCGCCGCCGTGTCGGAGCACTTGACGCCCGACGTACGGGAGGTGCTGACCGTCGAGGGTTCGGTGGCGTCGCGCGACGCTCGGGGAGGGACGGCGCCAGTACGGGTGCGGGAGCAGCTCGCGGAGTTACGGTCGGCGGTCGCCGCGCATCGGGCCGCGCTGGCCGACGCGATGCGATGACCAGCGACCTCGCCGCCGATGTCCGCCAGTCGCTCGGCCGTCCGGCGTTGACCGTCGCGCCGGAGATCCTGGGCTGGCGGCTCAGCCACACGACCGACGACGGTACCGTGACGGTGGAGCTCACCGAGGTCGAGGCGTACGAGGGTCTCGACGATCCGGCATCGCACGCGTATCGCGGGCGTACGCGCCGCAACGCGGTCATGTTCGGTCCGGCGGGCCACCTGTACTGCTACTTCAGCTACGGCATGCACTGGTGCGCCAATCTCGTGTGCGGGTCCGAGGGCTTGGCGGCGGCGATCCTGCTCCGGGCCGGTCGGGTCGTCGAGGGCGTCGACCTGGCTCGCGAGCGCAGGGGTGCCGTCGCCGATCGCGAGGGCGGCGTCGGCGAGCGCAGGGGTGCCGTCGCCGATCGTGACCTGGCCCGTGGCCCCGCCCGGCTGACGACGGCGCTCGGACTCGGGCGACCCGAGGACGGCGCCGATCTCCTCGGTCAGGGTCCGGTCCGGCTGCGTCCGGTGCGCGGTGAGCGGTCGGTCTCGCAGGGGCCGCGGGTCGGGGTGAGTCGCGCCGCCGCGCGGCCGTGGCGGTTTTGGCTGACCGGCGACGAGACGGTGTCGGCCTATCGACGGAGTCCGCGCGCCGACGACAATGAGCTGGCCTGACCGGCGAGCACCCGGCAGGCTTAGGACCGACGTTGATGCCGATAGAGGAGTGAGACTCGCAGTGGACACCCGCGTACTCGACGAGCTGGCCTCCCGTGGCCTGCTCGCGCATACGACCGACCTCGACGCGCTTCGGGCGCAGCTCGACTCGGGTGCCACGACCTATTACGTCGGCTTCGACCCGACGGCGCCGAGCCTGCACTTCGGCAACCTCGTCCAGTTGGTCACGGCGCGCCGTCTCCAGCTGGCTGGGCACTCGCCGCTGATCCTGGTCGGCGGCGCCACCGGGCTGATCGGCGACCCCAAGGAGACCAGCGAGCGAGTCCTCAACAGCAAGGAGGTCGTCGGCGACTGGGTCGAGCGGATCCGGCAACAGGTACAGCGGTTCATCGACCTCGATGGGCCGAACGCCGCGCGCGTCGTCAACAACCTCGACTGGACCGGATCCCTCGGCGCGATCGACTTCCTGCGCGACATCGGCAAGCACTTCCCGATCAATCGGATGCTGGGCCGCGAGGTGGTCCGATCGCGATTGGAGTCGGGCATCAGCTACACCGAGTTCAGCTACGTCCTGTTGCAGGCGATGGACTATCTCGAGCTGTTCCGGCGTTATGACTGTCGGCTGCAGACCGGTGGCAGTGACCAGTGGGGCAACATCACCGCCGGTGTCGAGCTGATCCGACGGGCGACGGGGGAGCAGGTACACGCGCTGGCGACGCCGCTCGTGACGAAGGCCGACGGCACCAAGTACGGCAAGACCGAGTCCGGGGCGGTCTGGCTCGACGCCGAGCTGACGAGCCCGTACGCGTTCTACCAGTTCTGGCTCAACGCCGAGGACGAGATGGTCGGCGAGTACTTGCGGATCTTCTCGTTCCGGGACGTGGGCGAGATCGACGACCTCGTGGCCCAATCGGAGAAGGCGCCGGCGGCCCGAATCGCGCAGCGAGCGCTCGCGGCCGACGTCACGAAGCTGTGCCACGGCGAGGCAGAGCTGCGAGCCGCGGAGCAGGCGGCGCAGGCGTTGTTCGGCCGAGCCGCCCTGGCGGAGATCAACGAATCGGTGCTGACAGCGGCCCTGACGGAGGCGCCGCATGCACGTCTGGAGACCGGCACCGAGCTTCCGACCCCCGTCGAGGCGTTGGTGGCCACCGGCCTTTCGCCCAGTCGCTCGGCGGCCCGCCGGACGGTCGGCGAAGGTGGGGCATATGTCAACAACGTGCGCGTTTCGGATGCGGACGAACCCCTGCCGGAGACGGCCCTGCTGCACGGTCGCTGGATCGTCGTGCGCAAAGGGAAGCGGTCGGTCGCCGGTGTGGAGGTGGTCCGCGCCTGAGACCCGGTACGAGCCGTCCTCCGAACCGGTCGAGGTAAGGGCCGCGGATCCGGTCGCTGACCTGCGAAACTACCTCGATGTGAGACAGACTGATACCGATTTGACTCGCCCTCGCGGGATCCGTACTGTTGTCCCTCGCCGGTTGTTGAGGGCACCGAGATCTGACGGTCTCGGACCCGCTACACTGGAGCTACCAAGACCAAGGCCGACGGACTATGCAGCGGCCACGGCCAATCAAAGCAAACCTCCGGAATTGTCCAGGATCAGCGGATTTGACCGCCCCGGGAGGATCCGGTAAGTTAGACGAGTTGCCCCCGAGCCGATCACCGAAAGGTGAGACGCGACGGTGTGCGTCTGATCCTTGAGAACTCAACAGTGTGCCAAAAGTCGACGAATTAATGAACGCCCCGTCGATGATCAGGGCCTTCGGGCGCTGTCATCTACGGATTCCTAAGACAAGTGATTCCAACTTGTCAGGATTACATCTGTTGACGGTTGACGCCTCCTCGGAGGCGATTACCGATAGATTTCAACGGAGAGTTTGATCCTGGCTCAGGACGAACGCTGGCGGCGTGCTTAACACATGCAAGTCGAGCGGTAAGGCTCCTTCGGGAGTACACGAGCGGCGAACGGGTGAGTAACACGTGAGCAATCTGCC
>JBKOYM010000038.1:0-19260 GCA_046725375.1 Actinomycetota bacterium | reverse complement strand
GGGCGCCCCCAACACAAACAACATGGGCCCAAAACCGATGGCGTCGGTGCGGCCCGGCACAATAGGCCCGTGACCGACGTTGAAGCAGCCCCGGCCGAGGCCCGAGAACGCCATCGCGACCTGGCCGAGCAGATCGAGGACGCCCGCTACCGCTACTTCGTACTCGACCGGCCCACGCTGGCCGACGCCGACTACGACCAGATGATGAAGGAGCTGGAGCGGCTCGAGTCGGACTATCCGGACCTGCGTACGCCGGACTCTCCGACACAGAAAGTGGGCGGCGCCGTATCGACGCTGTTCACCCCGGTCGATCACCTCGAGCGCATGATGAGCCTCGACAACACGTTCACCCGCGAGGAACTCGACGCGTGGGCAGCTCGGATCGCCCGCGAGGTCGGCGACGGCGCCCAATACCTCTGCGAGCTCAAGATCGACGGTCTCGCGGTCAACCTCACGTACGAGGACGGCCGCCTGGTCCGAGGCGCGACCCGAGGCGACGGTCGTACCGGCGAGGACATCACGCCCAACGTCCGCGCGGTCGAGGGTGTCCCGTCCCGGCTCAGCAAGGCCGACGGCTATCCGGTTCCGGCGCTGCTCGAGGTACGCGGTGAGGTCTACTTCCCGGTCGCCGACTTCGAGACGCTCAACGCCTCGCTTGTCGAGTCTGGCAAGCCGCCGTTCTCCAATCCGCGCAACGCGGCCGCCGGTTCGCTACGGCAAAAGGACCCGTCCGTCACGGCGTCCCGACCGCTTCGGATGCTGTGCCACGGCGTCGGCGCCCGTGATGCCTTCCGCCCGGACCGTCAGTCCGAGGCGTACGCCGCCCTCGGAGCGTGGGGGCTTCCCGTGAGCTCCCGCTATCGGGTGCTTCAGGATATGAAAGCCGTGCACGAGTTCATCGACTACTACGGCGAGCACCGGCACTCGGTCGAGCACGAGATCGACGGCATCGTCGTCAAGGTTGACCAGGTGTCACTGCAGCGGCAGATGGGCTCGACGTCACGAGCGCCGCGCTGGGCGATCGCGTTCAAATACCCGCCCGAGGAGGTCAACACCAAGCTCCTCGACATCAAGGTCAACGTCGGTCGCACCGGCCGGGTGACGCCGTACGGCGTGATGGAGCCGATCCGGGTCTCCGGCTCGACGGTCGAGTACGCGACGCTGCACAACGCCTCTGAGATCAGGCGCAAGGGCGTACTCATCGGCGACACGGTCGTGCTCCGCAAGGCCGGCGACGTGATCCCCGAGATCGTCGGCCCAGTCGTCGATCTGCGTGACGGCAGCGAGCACGAGTTCGAGATGCCGACGCACTGTCCCGACTGCGGTACCGCGCTGGCGTACGAGAAGGAGGGCGACGCCGACATCCGGTGCCCCAACTCCCGGTCGTGCCCGGCCCAACTGCGGGAGCGGCTGTTTCACCTGGCCGGTCGCGGTGCGTTCGACATCGAGGCGCTCGGCTGGGAGGGCGCCACTGCGCTGCTCGACGCGGGTGTGGTCACCGACGAGGGCGACCTTTTCGGGCTCGACGTCGAGCAGGTTAAGCAGGTGCCGCTGTTCACCAAGAAGGACGGCAACTTGTCGATCAACGGCATGCGCCTGCTCGACAACCTGAGGCAGGTCAAGTCGCAGCCGCTGTGGCGAGTGCTCGTCGGCCTGTCGATCCGGCACGTCGGTCCGACCGCCGCGCAGGCGCTGGCGCGACACTTCGGCAGCCTCGACGTGATCATGTCGGCGACACCGGAGCAGCTGAGCGAGGTCGACGGCGTCGGCCCCACGATCGTGCAATCACTCGCCGAGTGGTTCGAGGTCGACTGGCATCGGGCGATCGTCGACAAGTGGCGGGCCGCCGGAGTACGCATGGAGGACGAGGCGACCGAGCGAGCGCCGCGGACCCTCGAGGGCATCACGGTCGTCGTGACGGGGTCGCTCGAGACGTTCTCGCGTGACGAGGTCAAGGAGGCCATCGGCGAACGGGGCGGCAAGGTGACGGGCTCGGTGTCCAAGAAGACCGGCTTCGTCGTCGTCGGCGAGTCGCCGGGGTCGAAGTACGACAAGGCCGTCGAGCTCGGTGTGCCGGTGCTCGACGAGACCGGTCTTCGGGTGCTCCTCGACGACGGGCCGGATGCCGCCCGAGCCGCCGCGACCACCGAGTCGTGAGCCGGCGCGACTGGTTCACTGCGGCGTTCATCACGGTCATCGCCGTGGCGATCGCGGCTTTCCTGCTGCGCGACACCGATCCTGGGCCGCGGTCCCACGATGCCGGCGACCCGTCCGCCCGCGTCATGACCGAGGCTGCCGCTGCCGACCTGATCGACGAGCTGTCGGGGCGAGGCTGGGCCTGCTACGACTCGTTGCGCGCTCCGGTGGTCAAGCGGTGTTTCTTCGATCGCCTCGACGATGCCGGCGGTACGGTCAGCGCCGACGTCGCGCTGACGTACGCCGACGGCTACGTCGCCCGGGTCAGCATCTACGCCGCAGGAGAGAGCGACCACGGTGGGCACGTCCGGCTCGCCGAGCAGACGGCGCGGCTCGCCGGTGACATCATGCTCGACGGAGCCGGCAACGCGCTGGCCGATCGGGTCGGCGTCCGGCAGCCGACCGAGCTCGCCGGTCGCCAGGTCTCCGGTAGCCAAGCCCGTGGCGCGTCGACGCAGGTGGTGGTCGAGTCGGCGTCGTACGACGAGCCGGAGCTCCCATCGCCCAACCTTCCCGTGCCGGACGTCTTGGTCCGCGAGGCCGAAGCCACCGGACTGACGTGCCGGGAGTCCAGTGCGACGACGACCTGTAGCGGCTCGGAGCAACCCACCATGACCGTGACGCTGTCGATTGCGGCGGGCCGGGTCGGGTCGCTGTCGATTTCGGCGTCCAACTACGCGGTGCCGTACGACCCGGCGGTCGCCAATCGACTGGCCGGCTACATCTTCGAGGCCGGGATCGGCGGCCCGCGCGCCAGCGCCTGGGTCCACTCGCACGCGGCCAGCCCGACGCCGGGGCAGGCCGACCTCGGCGGAGTTCACTTCCGACTCGGCGGTGGCGGCGAACGGGCGCTCTACCTGTCACTCGGCGCCATCACCAACTGACCCACGGATCTTGAGGGATTGCGGTAGCAGTGACTACCCAAATCGCTCAAGATCCGTCGGTGAGTGGGTGGCGGCGCAGCCGGGTCTGGATCAGCCGGCGTTCGGCCTCGTTGCTGGTGAGCTCGAGCGCTCGCCGGTCGGCGGCCGTGGCCTCGTCGCCTCGGTCCAGCAGTCGAAGCAGCTCGGCCCGGGCCGCGTGGAAGAGGTGATACCCGTCCAGCCGGTCGGCCAGGCGGTCGATGTCGGCAAGCGCTTCGGCCGCCTGCCGCGGGCCGAGCTGGGCGAGGGCGATTGCGCCGTTCAGTCGTACGACCGGCGACGAGTCGCACTCGATGAGCGCGCCGTACAGCGTCACGATCTGCAGCCAGTCGGTCTCGGCCCACGACGGCGCCTCCGCATGACAGGCTGCGATGGCGGCCTGAAGCTGATACCGCCCGGGTGCCCGGAGCGCGGCGGCCCGTTCGAGCATGTCGGTCGCACGCTCGATCGCGGTGTGGTCCCATCGGCTGCGGTCCTGGTCGCGCAGCAGCACGAGGTCGCCGCTGGGGCTGAATCGGGCCGCCGCCCGGCCATGTTGGAGCGTGAGCAACGCCGCGAGACCCCAGGCTTCGGCCTGCTCGGGAAGGCTGGTCGCGATGACGTCGGCGAGCCAGACCGCGTCGGCGCCGAGGTCGCGGTCCTGAGTACGCCCGGTCGACGACACGAACGCCTCGTTGTACATGACGTACACGACCGCGAGCACGTCGTCGAGTCGCTCGGGCAGCTCGGCCGGCTCGGGGACTCGCAGCTCGATGCGGGTGCTGACGATCTTGCGCTTGGCCCGGACGATGCGCTGCGCCAGGGTCTGCTCGTTGACCAGGAAGGCGCGGGCGATCTGCGGTGTGGTCAAGCCGATCACGGCTCGGAGCGTGAGCGCGAGACGGGCCTCGGAAGCCAGTGCTGGATGGCAGCAGGCGAAGAGCAGGGCGATCCGGTCGTCGGTGCCGCCGCGGGCGACCGACGGTTCGACGCGGGCGGCGAGTGTCTCCTGCCGGCCGCGGCGGCGGATCAGGTCGAGGGCGTTGCGATGGGCGGCGGTGGTCAGCCAGGCGGCCGGCCGGCCGGGAGTGCCGTCGCGCCGCCAGGCCGTCAGGGCCTCCACCACCGCGCCCTGCACCGCCTCTTCGGCGACGTCGAAATCGCCGAAGCGGCGGTACAGCGCGGCGACCAGGCGACCGGACTCCTCGCGGAGCGTGGCCGCCAGGCGGTCGTCACTCGAACTGCGAGTAGTCAACGACCATCGGGCGGATCTCGACCGAGACGCCCGGCATTTCGAGGGCAGGCCAGGTCTTGGCGAGCGCGATCGCCGCGTCCATGTCGGGTACGTCGATGACCGAGAAGCCGCCGACGACCTCCTTGGCCTCGTTGAACGGGCCGTCGACCACGATGCCGCCGGACTTGACCGTGGTCGCGGTCTCCACCGGCTGCAGCTCGGCGCCGCTGTCGTCGATCTTGTCCGCGTTGTCCTGGAACCACTGGTAGATCCGGCCGTAGACGGCTTGCACGACCTCGGGGTCGGCCGCGGCCCTCGATGCGGGTTCGCCGGTGAACATCAGTACGTACTTCATCGCAGTCCCCTTCCTTGGGAGTCATCCTTCACCCTGTCGACGCCGCCGGACGAGAGAAATCGACAGCTCATAGGATTGCCGCATGCCCGAGATCACCCGCGACGACGTGGCGCATTTGGCGAAACTGGCCCGGATCGACCTGACCGAGGCCGAGCTCGATCATCTCGCGCCTCAGTTGACGGTCATCCTCGAGTCGGTCGCCAAGGTGAGCGAGGTCTCCGATGCCGACGTGCCTCCGACCTCGCATGCGGTGCCGCTCGACAACGTCTTCCGTGCAGACGAAGTACGCCCGGGGCTGACTCCGGAGGAGGCCTTGGCGGCGGCCCCGGAGGTCGACCAGCAGCGGTTCGCCGTGCCGCGGATCCTGGGCGAGGAGGCGTGACGTGAGCGAGCTCGCGAGCGAACAATTCAACGCAGCACCGACATCAAGAACGCGACCGACGAGCGCTCGCGAGGAGGTCTCGTGACTGAGCTCGTCAAGCGGTCCGCGTCCGAACTGGCCGATCTGCTCGCCGCGGGCGACGTGTCGTCGGTCGAGCTGACCCAGGCACATCTCGATCGGATCGACGCCGTCGACGGGGCGGTCCACGCGTTCCTCCAGGTCGACGCCGAGGGCGCCCTGCGTACCGCCGCCGAGGTCGACGCGCTTCGGGCCAAGGGCGAGCCGGTCGCGGCGCTGGCCGGCGTGCCGATCGCGGTTAAGGACGTCATGGCGACGAAGGGCATCCCGACCACGTGCGGGTCGAAGATCCTCGAGGGCTGGGTCCCGCCGTACGACGCGACGGTGGTCAAGCGACTCAAGGCGGCCGGGCTGCCGATCCTCGGCAAGACCAACATGGACGAGTTCGCCATGGGCAGCTCGACCGAGCACTCGGCGTACGGGCCGACCCGCAACCCGTGGGATCTCGACCGCATCCCCGGTGGCTCCGGCGGCGGCTCGTCGGCGTCGGTCGCCGCGTACGAGGCGCCGCTCGCGATCGGCACCGACACCGGCGGCTCGATCCGGCAGCCGAGCGCCGTCACTGGCACGGTCGGGGTCAAGCCGACGTACGGCGGTGCCTCGCGCTACGGTCTGATCGCGCTCGCGAGCAGCCTCGACCAGGCCGGGCCGGTGTCGCGATCCATACTCGACGCGGCGTTGCTGCACGAGGTGATCGCCGGCCACGACCCGTGTGACTCGACGAGCATCGACGCGCCGGTGCCGCCGGTCGTCGACGCGGCTCGCAACGCCGACCTGCGAGGCGTTCGGATCGGCGTCGTCACCGAACTGGGTGGCGAGGGCTACCAGGCCGGCGTCGAGGCCCGATTCGACGACGCGCTCAAGCTGCTCACCGGCGCTGGGGCCGAGATCGTCGAAGTGTCCTGCCCGCACTTCGTCTACGGGCTCGCGACGTACTACCTCATCCTGCCGGCCGAGGCCAGCAGCAACCTGGCGAAGTTCGACGCGATGCGTTACGGGCTGCGGACCCTGCCGGACGGTGTGGACGCGCCGAGCGCCGAGCAGGTGATGGCGGCGACCCGGGAGGCCGGATTCGGCGCCGAGGTGAAGCGGCGCATCATCCTCGGCACGTACGCATTGTCCAGCGGCTACTGGGACGCCTACTACGGCTCGGCGCAGAAGGTACGCACGCTGATCCGGCGCGACTTCGACGCGGCGTTCGAGCGGGTCGACGTGCTCGTGTCCCCGACGGCGCCGACGACGGCGTTCAAGCTCGGTGCGAAGGTCGACGACCCGCTCGCGATGTACCTCAACGACATCGCGACGATCCCGGCGAGCCTCGCCGGCATGCCGGGCCTGTCGCTGCCGAGCGGGCTCGCCGACGAGGATGGGCTCCCGGCGGCGATCCAGATCCTGGCGCCGGCGATGGCCGATGACCGGATGTACCGGGTCGGCGCGGCGCTCGAATCGCTCCTCGTCGACCAGTGGGGCGGACCGTTGCTCGATCAGGCGCCGAAGCTGTCCGCGCACCAGCCCGGGCCCGTTCGTTGACCGGTCGCGAGGTCCGTGATCAGGCGAGGCTGATACACGCGGCGCAATCGCGGGCGGAAAGATGCACGTCGATGACCGCGCGGATCGCGGCAGTTCCGGGCGGTTTTCCGGGGGGTCTGGAGACGGCGGCGGCGCAGGTCTATTCCTGACGGGAGGATGCTTACCTCGGTTCCGGTGTTGGAGGAGCAGAGCCGGTGGCGCCGTCGGGCCACGCGCAGAGGCATACGCGGTTGCCGGCGCGGTCGGCGAGCGTCCAGGCCTCCGGGGCATTCCAGTGGTGGACGATGCGGCCTCCTGCGGCGAGTGCAGCCGCCAGGCGGGCCTCGACGTGCTCGCGGGCAACGGACACGTCGACATGCATCGCGTGGCGCAACGGCTTGGCCTCGTCGAGTTCTTGCATCCAGACCGTCGATCCGTGGCCGAGTGGGTCGATCGCGTTGTCGTCGGCCAGCTCGGCATACCCGAGGACGGCCCGCCAGAAGCCAACATCGACGGTCTCCGGCTGCGCGGCGATGGCGAGCGAGACCTCTTGCGCGCGGCTGCGATCCGCGACCGCTCCATGCCGATGCGCGACGGCAGAGACTGCTCGTGCAAGGTCGACGTGTCGCGGCTCCAGCCGATATACGCCGCGCGTCAATCGCACGGTGAGTTGGTTATCAGCGATGGTGATCAGCACGCCCGCGCCTTCGATTCCAGGCACCTGCGCCATCGCGTCAGCAAGCTGTGCCGCGTTGCCGAGGGACGCCACCGCGAACACCGCCGTCGCTCCGCCGTGCAACACCACCCAGTCGCCCACGTTCTCTGCGGCGAGAAACTCCCGCCAGCCCTGCTCGCTCATGTCCGCCTCCGATGTCGGAGAGCGTAAGACACCATCCGGACGATCCGCGTCCGTATTGGCAAAGCATCACCCGATGGGCTGCCACCTCCAGTCCGCACACGAGCGACTTCGGCCGCGCTCGCTCATCGGCATGAGCGGACGATTCAACGCACGCGGCAGCTGCGTGGGTTGGCGAGGGCGCCCCCGTGAGCACGGGATTGCGGGCAGATACCCAGGCGCTTGGATATCACCGCAGTGCGAGATGCTGGTGCTATGTCACAGCGCAATGTCCTGGGTGGTGAGCTGGAACCGTGTGGCACGGATCCGGTCACCGGCTTCTTCCGGGATGGCTGTTGCAGCGCCGGTCCGGAGGATCCGGGCAGCCACACGATTTGCGCGGTCGTCACGGCTGAGTTCCTCGATCACCAGCGTGGCATCGGCAATGACCTCTCGACACCGATACCTGAGTACGGTTTTCCCGGACTCTCGCCGGGCGATCGCTGGTGCGTGACCGCGGTGAACTGGGCACGAGCCCATGTCGACGGAGTCGCGGCACCGGTGGTGCTGGCCTCCACCAACGAGGCGGCACTGAGGGTCGTGCCACTGGCAGCCCTCCAGGAGCACGCGGTCGACATCCCATCCGATCCGAGCTCGCTTGAGCCGTAGCCAAGACCTTTGCTAGCGATGGGTTGATCTCACAGCACGGTTTGCTCGCGGCGAAACGACGCCGCCGATTACCGCGAGAAACGCGGCATGTCCTGGCACGACAACTTGCTCTGAGGGTGTCGAGGCAGCCACGTGAGCAACTCGGCCCCGAGGGACTCGACCAGTTCGTCCCCCCAGAGCGTCAGGCTCTCCTGCCATGGATGCCCGAAGGAGCCCCATCTGAGGCCGGGAGCGAGGTGAATGTAGTAGTCACGACCGGTACGTTGCCGCGTGGCACTCCTACGATCGGGCCGACATCTCGGGGTTGTTCAGCGAGGACGTCGCGTACCGATACCACCCATAGGATGAGCCGATTGTCGGTCGGGACTCCGTCGTCGCATCCTGGCTCGGGGAGCTCGAGGTGGTCGACGCGTCTACCCGTGACGCGCCAGGCACCTACGAGGCCGAGTTCTCCCCGGTCGCCGTTGACGGCGACACCGTGGTAGCCACTGGCACTTCGCGGTACCGCGACGAGCCCGGCGGGCCGGTTGTCCGCATCTATGAGAACTGCTTCGTGATGCGGTTCGACCGCGAAGGACGCTGCCGAGAGTTCACGGAGTACTATCTCCGCCGCCCATAACGGCAAGCATCGCGTCGGCCGAGGCGACGTGTCGAGCAGGCGTTCGCACGTCGGCTGTTTGACTGCGGGGGGCGAAGCTCGCGAGGCCTAGCTCGGTCCAGGCAACCCGCTTGCCGTTCTCACATTCGGCAACCCACGCAGGTCGTGTGGCACGCCCTCGCGCCCCGGGAGAGGCTCTGGAGGACAAGGGGGGCGACTCTGCTCCAGCGTGAGGACCGGAGGGCATGGTCGCTCGCGGCCGCCGAAATGACGCACACTCGCGTGACCGGGCGGGTCGCGCCATGTTAGTGCGTTGTGGCTTCGGATGTATGTATACCGGGTGAGACTATGTCCATGCTTTTGATGAGGCCTGCGTGCGAGTGCTGCGACGTCGACCTTCCGCAGACTCGGCGTCGGCGTGGATGTGCAGCTTCGAGTGCACCTGGTGCGCGACGTGTGTCGAGCGTTGCCTCGACGGAGATTGCCCGAACTGTGGCGGCGAGCTCACCGCTCGACCGACGCGAGCTGCGGTTCATTTCGGCAAGCATCCGGCGTCCTTGCGACGAGTGCACCAGCCGGGCTTGCACAAGCAGTGAGGTGCGCCGGCCGGTCGACGGGTGCTCTCCGATCTGGACGCAAGGCGGGGTGGGAGGTCAGAGGACTGCGCCGCGTGGGGCCACCTCGACGGCGGCAACGCCCCTGCCGTAGACCACCATGAGCCGGTTACCGTGGCGGGTGCGAAGCACACCAGAATCCTGTGCAAGCGTCTCGACTACTCGTTGGATGCCCTCGTCCTCGTCGACCGTGTCGTACTCATAGCGCACGTCGAGTTGGTCACCGCTCATGAGTCGGATCCGCAGCACTATTTCTGCCATGCTCAAGCTTAGATCCCGTCACGATCGGCTCTGGCGGCTAACCGCAGTCCTTGATCGGTGCCAGCGAAACAGCGTCCATACTCATTGGCCTCAGCACGGCAAGCGCGGCAAGTAGCCGGCTTCATTGAGTGCGCAGTGCGGCGGCATAGATCGGACGTGGGGGCGCTCGTGCGTTTGTCCTGAGGGTGTCAGTTCGACAACAACTTGCGAACTACGTGGGTCTCTGTGTCGGTGACCATTGGGAGATCGACGATACGATCGATAACGCTGTCCAATGCCGTGAGGCCGGCCCCACTGAGGACGACCACGCCAGGTGGGTCGCCGAAGAGCGCGTCGGCCCTCACCACACCGTCCAGGCTCCGGATCGCAAAACAGGCTTCACGGGGGCCAGCGTTCGCTCCTCGGCAGGATCCGCGGGCATCGCATCAGATGCGGCGGTGCGCACACGGGGGTTGTCAGTCGGACAGGTGGGAACTGATGCCCCGGACGCCGGCGACGCCACGCACAGCCTCCTCGATCTGGGCGGCAGCCTCGGTGGAATCGATGTCGCCGTGCAGGATTGCCACGCCGTTCTCGACGGTTACGTTGATGCGGGGGTTGTGAAGCTGCTTTTCCAGCGGGCCGATGGTGGACCGGATGCGGTCGGCGAGGACCGAGTCATCCACCGTGGCGCTGGGGTGGCGCCGCGTCACTCGATACGCCAAGCCCTTCGCCTGGTTTACGGTGCGATGCAGGTATGGGCCGGCGCTCTTGGAGACCGACTTTGAACGTGTCGCCACCCAGCCGCCGATGGCGGCCACCGACGCAACTGCCGCCCACGTTCTCTTGCGCATCCAGCTCACTTCCTTGGATCTCAAGTCTACGTCCCGATTTGCTCGTTGCCGGCCACCGACACGTGCGCGGCATGCGGCAGCGCCCAGATGCGGCTGTAGACGCACCCTCATCGCGGCTAGATGAGTGCCCTTCTCGTTCTATCGTCAACATGGATGAGGGGCGTGCCGCCTAGCCCGGCTCGCGGCAGTGTGACGCACTTATGTCGCACGTGGATCGCGGCGTGGTCGGGCGGAGCCCGTACGGCGGCATGGTCAGGCGTTCGCGGCCCGGCCCGGCGTGCTGAGCAATGTGCCGAGGTCGGTTATCTGCTCACGGTCGAGCCCCTTGCTGAAGGGCGGCGCGACCCTGGACGGCAGCGGTCCCCGAGGAGTTGGTGAACGCTGTCCGAGGTGGTACGGGTGAGCGGGTGAAGGAAGATCGCTGCGATGTTGTCGTATGGGGGTCGATCTGTTCGTAGCACTGGTGAGGGGCCGCCCACGAGGTCGCCGTCACGACCGCAGGAGATGACGCAGATGCAGCGTCCGGAGCCTGTCGCCCGGAGCATGGTCGTGGGCCGGTGGAGGGTGCTCACCGCCCCTATCAGGTGTGTTTACGACGCGAGTCGGAATGGTGGGTAGGCGTCGGTCACGAGGGTGAAGGCGTACGCGACGACTCGGTTCTGCCACCGGATGACGCCCTCGACGAAGTCGAAGATGCCCCTGGGGTAGCGCCCGGTGAAGAGGATGGCGAACCAGGCCACGATCACCGTGATCACCGCGGCGATCGACAAGAAGAAGAGCACGATGTAGTGAGGGATGGCCAGGAACCACTTCACCAGGGGCAACCACCGGTTGAGGTCCCGGGCGGCATCGGGATAGGCGTACTCAAGATGAACGGACTGGTGGTCGGTGGTGGAGGGGTATCGGTCGTCCATCAGCGCCACATAGGCGGCGACCCGGTTGGAGAATCGCTGCAGCTCCAGGTTCCAGTCGAACCACCACCGCGGATACTTCTGCCGGAAGAGGATCATCAACAGCGGCCCGACGAACAACAGACCGCCCGCGCCCCAAGCCACCGTGATCGCTTCGCTACCCGGCGACCGCCACGTCGCGCCGGAGACGGCTCCCAGCACGATGGCGATGGGGACGGCGGCGAAGATCCGAAAGCCCGTACTCACTCGATTGAGGTCTCGATCCGGGAAGTCGACAGAGAATCGGACCGGGTACGTCACCTGCTGCATCGATCAGTCACCTCACTAGGTGGGATGGGTGCCATTCCACCGCACCGCGCCGTCCCGCGCCAGCCGTAGGATTCGGGTTCAATCCAAGGGCCGGGGTCGTCCCTCGCGGGAGACGTGCCGAAGCGGCGAAAGACACAGGTTTCCGCGCGCCCGCCTCGCGGTTTGATAGTGCGTTCTTAGATCCGGCGCTTGAAGTCGAGGGTTCATGCGGAAGAAATCGTCGCATTCGGCCTCGGCGAGTCAGGTGAGGAAGGCCAGGTCGCTGTCGATCGGTTCGCACGAGCGTTACTTGGCCAATCGCTAGCCTTCTAGGTCGAATTCCGTCCAGACGATCCTTGGCTGGCCGGCGTCGGTCACTGTGACCGAACCCTGAGGCTCGATCCGCGACGGGAGGGGAAGGGTCAGGGCACCGCCTGATGTCGGCCAGCGGTCGTATGACGCAGAGTGGAGACGTCAGGGAAACGGCCCCGACGTATCACCCGAAAGGACGTACACCTCGATGAACGACATCCGCCAAACTTTCGCCAAGTGGGGGCTGGTCCGGTCCCGTGACCGGCGGGTACTTGGCGGCGTGTGCGCAGGTCTCGGCCGCCGCTTGGGCCTCTCCCCATGGATTGCCCGGCTTCTGTTCATGCTGCTCCTCCTGGTCGTTCCCGGCAGCCAGATCCTGGTCTATCCGATCCTGTGGATCTTGATGCCGTCCGAAGAGACCGTCGGCGTTCAAGCTCAGTCCACCGCGCCGACACCCGCGGCCTGACGGCTGGCGCCGATGGCCGACCCTCGCGCGTGCCGAACCGCCACCCTGCGTGTTCACCGCCCCGCGAGAGCGGAAAGGACGGTATGCGGCGGTATGACGCGGGTGGCGAACGAGCCTTAGCGTTGTCCTTCGCAGCTAGCCGGGATCCGTTGGTTGCGGGCTTGGACGAAGTCGATGCTGCGTTGGCGGTACACGGTGTACTGCTCCACGTCCATCGGCGTGGCCGGGGTTGTGAAGTCATTGAAGGGCAGGAAGAACGTCACGGAGTAGTCCGTGGTTGTCAGATCTTGCAGGAGGAAGAAGTCGACGTAGCCCCGGAAGTCGCCGAACAGAGCAAAGAAGTCGCTGTAGCGCGAGATGACGTCGCCAAGCGGACTACTCTCCCCCGAGTAGTACCGACGGATGCACTCAAGCGTCAGATCGAGCCGATCTCCGATGGTGTTCGTTCGCATGCCGCGTGCTTGGTTGAGTGTCGGGAGCCGGCCAATCCGGTTGCCGGGGAAGAGCATCATCCCGCCGATGGTGTAGCCGACCCTGCGATATCTCGAACTCCGGAACGAGACCGGGCGGCCAGTGGTTGACGTGTCCTTCGTCGTTCCGAACGGTGAAGGCCTTCATCTTCCCCCCGACGAACCGACAATCGAACGAATGGCGCCCAATCAGGTTGTGCGCTATCCGATACTCCTATCGCCGGGGTATAACACCTCCGGTCTGACTTGCACAGTCTCCTGGCACTTCCCTGGGGGAGAGCCGCAGGAGTCTTCCGCCTCACTCGTCTTTTGACCGGAGAAGGGTGGCATCGTTGTGGGTCACCGCGATGCACAGCCGCGGCTGACCGGTCGCGATGCCGTAGCGAGCACCGCAATCGACCGACACGCAGAGGTTGCGGGACTGGTGCTCAAGGGGGCATGGATTCCCGAGCAGGCCTGGCGCGTCTTTGTGGGCGATGAGGACGCGGTCTGCCGAGAGCTCTGTTGCGGCACGGGGTCATGGACCGGCGACGTGGGCGGCGAGGAAGTGGACGCCATGGCGGTCGAGGTTGCCGCCGGCGCGGTCGTAGTGCTCGGTGGTGCGGGGTCGGCGTGCGGGCGAGGGTCAGTGGCAATGCTGCGTAGGCGTCGAACGATCCTGGTGAACGGTCAGGATCGAGTACAATATTGATTGATATTGATATGTACTTACTTCGCATGCCAATCGTGCATCGTTGTAAGCGATGGCGGGCCGCCACCGTGGTCATTACGGCGCTGGTGGCCGCTTCGTGTTCGGCGGATGACCCGGGAGCGCCCAGTGACCCCGCCACCGGTACCACTGACTCGAGTGATGACGCACGGTCAGGAATCACCGGGTCCGCGACCTGCCACGACGCCAGCGGCGACGGGACGATCGGCGACCTCGAAGAGGTTGTTCTCAACGCCGACGGCACGGTGTTGACGACGCGGTTCGTCACCGCTGACCCAATCCCGCCCAAGGGAACAGTGCTGTACTCAGCTCAGCTGTGGAGCACCGATGGAAACACCGGATATCAGCTCGGCATCAAGTTCCTCAATGGCCGGACGATTGGTTACTTCGTCTTCGACCTCGTTAAAGCCCACCAGGCGAACCTGTCGGGCGACATCCCATCTGGTGGCACCACCATGGCCGCCGCCTTCCCCGTCGACCGGTTGGAGGGCCTCGGCGAGACATTCAGGTGGTCGGCCACGCTCAGTATCGGCGGCGATGACGTTGACACCTGCCCTCGGCCCGGTGGTGACTTTCTGCACCCAAAGCAGAAGACCTTCCCTGATGCTGCGACGTAACGCGGCGGAAAGACGCGCCTGACGGTCATCTCCGGTGCCAGGCAGGGCGCGGCTCTGGCGACTGCCGTAAAGACCGCTGTGGACTACCCGCCCGCGAGCCGGCTCCTTCTCGCTCAGCGGGCCATGGACGGTGTGTGGCCCTGTGGCGCCGACGCTCTGATTGCCTTACAGCACGATGTAGCGGGGAAGGTCGGCCAGGCGTTGGACACGTCCATTCATTGGGTCTGGCGGCGCAGGAGACCGGGCTGGGGCCGTCTGGGTCGGGCAGCGGTTCGACGGCCGGGGGCCCAACACCTGGTCACGCCTGGCACGTCGTCCGGTTCGCCAGGGCGGCGGCGTTGCGGTTCGTTACGACTGTGAGCGAGACCAGAGGTGCGGGCCACGGTGTAGCGGACCACGACGGCGGGGCCAGACCGTCTCAGCGGACCGAGCGGAGATACCGCTGGCCCAGGTTCTTGAGATGCTGGACGAGTTCGGGCGGCTCGTTGACGTGGAAGTCGATGCCGAGCATGCCGATGTAGACCGCGACGATCTCGATGCTGTCGGCACCGGTGACGAGCACGCAGGTGTTGTCGTCGATGCTCTCCACGACGCCGACGGTGGGGTTGATCCGAGCGAGCACCTGTTCGGCCGAGGCGTCGACGGTGATGCGCGCATGGACGTTCCATCCGCCGAAGGCGACCTCTCGCAGGACGAACGCGGTGTAGTCGCCGCCGGTCAGCGGTGTCGGCCGAAACCGCTTGCCACCGGGGATGCGCAGCTCCATCCAGTCCAGTCGGTACGGCGCCCAGGTGCCCGCCGCAGGATCGCGTCCGACGACGAACCAGCGCCGCTGCCAGCTGATCAGCCGGTACGGCTCGACGAGCACCGGATCGCCTTGGTAGAAGAACCGGATCTCCTCGTGGTCGCGTACCGCCGCTGCCACGGCGGTCAGCAGCCGGGCGTCGATCTCGGGGTCCTCGACGTTGCTCGCAGTGTTGTCCGGTCCACGCGCCGTCGCGTCGCGGATCGCGTTCACCGACCGTTGAAGCCGGTGGGGTAGCACCTGTTCGAGCTTGGCGAGCGCGCGGGCGCTGGTCTCCTCGATCCCGCTGATGCCGGTCGCCGCCCGCAGCCCGACCGCCACGGCCACCGCTTCGTCGTCGTCGAGCAGCAGCGGCGGCAGCTTGGCTCCGACGCCGAGCCGGTATCGACCGGCGCGGCCGCGGCTGGCATCGACCGGGTAGCCCAGTTCGCGCAGTCGCGCGACGTCGTTGCGCACCGTCCGGTCGGTGACCTCGAGTCGATCGGCCAGCTCGGCGCCGGTCCATTCCGCACGCGACTGGAATAGGGCCAGCAGGGCGAGCAGGCGAGCGGAGGTGTTACGCATGAGAGAAAGTCTCTCAGTAATCCGGAACGATTTGTTCCTGAT
The DNA here is from genome assembly GCA_046725375.1 of Actinomycetota bacterium. Classification (GTDB taxonomy): domain Bacteria; phylum Actinomycetota; class Actinomycetes; order Propionibacteriales; family Nocardioidaceae; genus DATFRX01. The sequence continues at coordinate 3,610 of JBKOYM010000038.1, read as the reverse complement.
TCGCTCCTACGGTTGCCCCATGACGACATCGCAGACCGGCCCAGCCGGCACCGAGATCCGACCCTTCAGCGTAGAGATCCCGCAAGAGGCGCTCGACGACCTGCACCAGCGTCTCGGTCGTACCCGCTTTCCCACACCGGCACCGGACGACAGCTGGGACTTCGGAACTCCTGTCAGTTATCTCCAGGAGATGGTTGCGCATTGGCGCGACGACTTCGACTGGCGGACCCAGGAAGCGCGGATGAACCAGTTCCCCCACTACCTGACCGAGATCGACGGCCAGCCGATCCACTTCATCCACGTACGCTCGGCCGAGCCCGACGCGACGCCGCTGCTGCTCACCCACACGTACCCCGGCTCGTTCGTCGACTTCCTCGACATGATCGAGCCGCTCACCGATCCGGTCGCCCATGGTGGCCAGTCCGAGGACGCATTCCACGTCGTGATTCCATCGATCCCCGGCTTCGGCTTCAGCACCCCCGTCGTCGGCCGCTGGACCTGGACGCGAGTCGCGAACGCCTTCGACACCCTGATGCGCCGGCTGGGCTACGACTCCTACGGCGCCCACGGCAGCGACGCCGGCGCGATCGTGTCCCGCGAGCTCGCGATCCGGGGCCCCGAGGGCTTCTTGGGCGCCCACGTTCTGCAGCTGTTCTCGTTCCCCTCCGGTGATCCTGCGGAGTTCTCCGGTCTCAGCGAGAAGGATCACGCCGCCCTGGAGTTCCTCGGCTGGTTCCAGATCGTCGGCGGCTACAACGCCATGAACGGGTCCCGGCCACAGACCGTCGCGGCCGCCCTGTCGGACTCGCCGGTCGGTCAGCTGGCCTACAACGAGCTGTTTGAGAACTTCGGCAACGGCACCAGCATGGTCTCGTGGGAGCACGTACTGACCCAGGTGTCGCTGTACTGGCTGACCAACACCTCGGCGTCGGCCGGGCGCTACCACTACGAGACCGCCCGATCGGGCGCGGAGCCAGTGGTCAACGACGGGCCGATCGGACTCGCGATGTTCGCCGACGACTTCCAGTCGATCCGCCCGTTCGCCGAGCGGGACAACACCAACATCGTCCACTGGGCGGAGTACGACCGCGGCGGACACTTCGCCTCGATGGAGGTGCCCGACCTGGTCATCGGCGACCTCCGCGACTTCTACGGGGGGCGGCGCCGGACCTGAGGATGTGATCCTCCGCCAGGGCCTACAGGAGATGCATGGGGGTTGGAGGAGCTTCGTGCGGGCGAGGATGCATTCGTGGAGGTCACCGGATACGGGTCTGCGACGACGACGCTGGACCGGGTCCGCATTCATGTGGTTGCCGTTGCGAAGGCGCCGGCGGTCGGGGACGCGTTCGCAGCAGCCGATTCGGGGGTGAAGGCCATGCTGGCAGCCGCCCGTGACCACCGCGTGGCGGATGAGGATCTTCGTTCTACACACATCGACGTCCAGGCTGGTCGTCGCGGTCGCGGGGACGGCATGGGTCCAGGCTTTCGGGCCTCCATGGGTATCGAGATCACCGTTCACGACGTTGCGGTGGCGGGCCGCGTGTTGGCGGCGGTCGTGGATGCTGGCGGCGATGCGAGTCGAGTGCATCGGATCTCGCTCGCCGCTACGGCTCCCGAAGAGGCGCTGGCGGAGGCTCGTGCGGAAGCGTGGGCGAACGCCCTGGACAAGGCCCGGCAATACGCCAGGTTGTCCGGGCGTGACCTGGGTGCCGTCTTGCGAGTGAGCGAGGCGGCCCACGTGGATCGCTATGTGGAGCAACACGCTGCCGCCGCAGACATCTCCTCGGTTTCGGTTGAGCCCGGATCGCACACTGTTGCTGCGGCGATCACTGCCCGATGGGCCACCGTCTGATGCAGGCCTGGGTCTCATCAGCCGACAACCAGGCCCCTCAGGAACCATCCGCACATCGGCCAGATCTGGACGCTTGCCAGCGACTCGGTTCAAGCTCATCCCCACCCCCGAGCGCGGCTGCTAGACGATTCTCCGTAGGACCGGCGTCGGGCCAGACTCGGTCCGGGCGCGCGGCGGGATGCTCTGTTTGCGGCTGCCCGCCCGGTCTTCGGGTGTGGCTCTATTTCGGTTTGCGGGCCCGCCGGGTGTCGTGGTGCGGCGTGGCCCGAGAGGGGTGTGCCCGGCTCGTTGCAGCATTGCCCGCCTCGCCGTCCTGTCCGTTCAGAACAGTTGCGTGAGGAAGTGCATGAAGATTGTCATCGGGGTTGATCCCGACAAGCTGTCGGTGACTATCGAGGTCCTCGACGACCACGAGCAGGTGTTTGCCACCGGTCGGTTCGCCACCGACAACGTCGGCTACGCCGCGATGCGCAAGCACGTCGCGGCCTGGCCGGAACGGACGTGGGCGGTCGAGGGCAGCAACGGTGCCGGCCGTCCGCTGGCGCAGCGGCTACTGGCCGACGGGGAGCACGTGGTGGACGTGTCCGCGAAGCTTGCCGCTCGGGTCCGGATGCTCGACACCGGGCACGGTCGGAAGACCGACGCTCATGACGCGCGCTCGGTCGCGGTCGCTGCGGTGCGCGCGAAGGAGCTCCGTGTCTTGGCGCTCGATCCGGAGCTGGAGGCGCTGCGGATGCTGGTCGATCGCCGCGCGGAGCTCGCCCGGCAACGCACCCAGACAGCCAACAGACTCCAACGCCTGCTCGCCGAACTCACACCCGGGAAGGCGAAGAAGGACATCACAACCCTGCAGGCCAAGGCGATCCTCGCTTCGGTGCGCCCCCGAGGCCTGGTCGGGAAGACCCGCCGCCGGCTCGCGGCCGAGCAACTCGCTGACCAGGTCGCGGTCGAGAAGAAGATCAAGGCCCTCAGCAAGGAGTTGGAGGCGCTGGTCGAAGACACTGGGTCAACCTTGATGGATCTACCCGGCGTCGGGCCTATCGTCGCCGCCCGCATCCTGGCTGACGTGGGTGACGTGACCCGGTTCGCCGACCGCAACCGGTTCGCGTCCTGGACCGGCACCGCACCCTTGGACGCCTCCTCAGGGGAGCAGATCAGACACCGGCTTTCCCGGGCGGGGAACCGGCGGATGAACCACATGATCCACATCGCGGCGGCCACTCAGATCCGCCTCGACACCGAAGGCCGGCGCTATTACCGACCCAAGCTCGCCGAGGGCAAGACCCGGATGGAGGCCATGCGCTGCCTCAAGCGGCGGATCTCTGACGCCGTCTACCGCCAGCTCCTCGCCGACACTCGAGCTGCGCAGGCCAACCTAGTTGAAGCGGGTCCGGAAGGGCACCGCGGGGCGTCTCATCAATCCAGCGCGGCCGACTCTCACCCACACATCGACACTTCGGATCAGCCACTTCCCGGACCCGCAACAGCGACGCTATCGCCGTCCCGACCACCCCGAAAGGGCCGCCACCCTCACCCCTGCTTGACAACAGAGGGGAGCCGAAATGACGCACCACTCGGGTCGGCGAGCCAAGATGCCATAGCCATCCGCCAGGAGGGTGGGCTTTCCCTCGTAGCGTGGAGATATCGCCTTTGAGGAGGTAGCGGGGCGATGGCTAGGAACTATCGGAGGTTCGACGAGGACTTCAAGCTGGGTGCGGTGCAGTTGGTGGTCGAGACCGGCAAGCCGATCGCGCAGGT
>JBKOYM010000097.1:0-14926 GCA_046725375.1 Actinomycetota bacterium | reverse complement strand
GCCACCACGGCGCGGCCGACTCCTCGGTCGACTGTCCCGTCGGTTCGGTCGCCGCCTCCACCAGCTCCCGCTCGACCCCTACCACGCGCCCCATCCTCTCAGGCGCCGATCCGTGCGTTTCGTCCTGCCGATCCGTGAGCTCTGCGCTCAGCCATCGGCCAGCGACCGTACGGCGGACAGGTCGCGCCAGATCATGACGCCGTCGGCCGGCTCCGGCTCGTACCCGATCAGCCGGATGGCCTCGTCCCGCACGAGGTCGCTGTTGAATCCCGGCCCCACCACGGCGGCGCACACGTCCCACGCCTCGAGGTCGGCCGCGAATGCCCGACGGTTCGCGAGCGTCGCCGGTTGCAGCAGGCCCTCCAGGTACACCGACTCGAACAGCGTCCGGGTGAAGCTCGGGGCGCCCCCGAAGGACGCCTGGCCGTCCGGTCCGGGGCCGATGAAGTAGCCGCCGGACATGGCGAAGGACATGTCGGCGTCGGCCTGCCAGAGCATCGGGTCGGTGAATGCCGGCGTCGGATACGGCAACACCAACACGGTGCCGTCGCAGTCCAAGGCGTCGGCGGCCCGATCGGAGGTGAAGAAGGCGGGTGTCTTCGGCGCGTCAGCGGCGGCCAACTGCGCCGGCAGCAGCGGCACCAGAGCTGCGGCGGCGACCACTGCGCCGACGATCCTCGGTGCCGGCCGATAGCGTGCCAGGTCGTCGAGCGCGAACGCCAGACCGGCTCCGACGAATCCGGCCGTCAGCAACGCGAAGCGGGTCTGCACGACGTGTTCCAGTCCGGGGAGCCCGTTGAGCAGCTCCCACGGCAACGGCGGGCCACGCTCGTCGCCATCAACGGTGAGTCGCTCGCCGAGTGCGAAGACGGCGGCGACGACCGCGGTGAGCAGCGCGACGCGTGTCCGTGGGTTACGCCAGCGCAGGACGAGCAACGCGACCGCCACGATCGCCAACGGCCAGCCGAGATAGGCCGTGTGCTCTTCGAGGCCGCCGGGAAACGACACCGATCGCGCGACCGAGTCGTCGGTGTGGAGCCACTGCAGCTCGGTCGGGACGACGTACCCCGCGAGATCGGCCGAGTAGTACGCCGGGTTGAACGGCAGGCCATGCTGCTCCAAGGGCCCGAACAGCTGGTACCCCAGCGGCAGCCCGGCGACGAGGACGAAGACACCGAGCGCTTGGGCCCCGCGCAGGGCGACGATCCGTACTCGCTGCGCGGCGAGGCTCGGCCAGTTGAGCGCCAACACCGCGAGCAACACGATTGCCATGACGCCAGTGAGGACGAGCACCTCCTCGCCGATCAGCACCTGGCCCCCGGCGGCGAGCCCGAGCAGGATGGCGTGCCGCCGCTGCGGCTCGTCGTCAACGACCAGCCGTACGACGAGGTACAGGATCACCGGCACCAACACGTTGAAGACCAGATTGGGATGGCCGTGCGACTGCGCGAGCATCGCGGGCGAGAAGCCGAACACGGCGCCGCCGACCGCGGCCGGCACGGTCCCGACATCGAGCGCCTTGAGGCAGCCGTACGCGGTCGCCGCCGAGCCCGCCATGCCAAGCGTCAGCAACACCGTGACGGAAGCGAGGCCACCCCACAGGGCAGTCACCGGCCACACGAGAAGCGCCGGCAGCGACATGCCGTTGTTCCACATCAGGTTGATGCCGGTCGGCGCGTTCAGCGCGTCGGTGAACCACGGGTTGTCGCCGTGCGCTATCGCGTGCGGCGTCCACTCCAACAGCCAGGCGAACAGCGCCGTATCGCCAGGATTGACCGCGCTGGTGCGCTCGCCGAGCGGATGCCACAGCGACCAGGTGACGACGACGGCCCCGATCGCGTACACCAACAGCACGCACCCAGTGATGAGCGACGGACGCGACGGCATCGCTGCCGACCGTTGACCGTTCATGGGTTGGGGCACCGCTCTCGCGACGACTCGGACCCCGGCACGCTATCGGCTGGGCGGGCGAGGGAGCCGGCCGCCCTTTGGCCCGGCGTGGCCCCGGGCCAATAGTCCCGGGCCAAGGGGTTCGTCGGCGCCACTCCGGGCCAAACCCGGCGGCCCAGCGGGATGTCAGTACCAGCCGTTGGACAGCTTGAAGTCGTTGGCGGCGCATGGGGAGCCGTAGCGATCCTGGATGTAGCCCAAGCCCCATTCGATCTGCGTCGCCGGGTTGGTCTCCCAGTCCGGGCCCGCCGTGGCCATCTTGTAGCCCGGCAGGGCCTGCGGGATGCCGTAGGCACCCGAGTACGGGTTTTCGGCGAACGGATCCCACTTGCTCTCGCCGTACCACAGGTCGTCGAGGCAGACGAACTGCGAGGAGTCCCAGCCGTACTGCGGCAGCATCGCGAGCGCGATGTCTTGCGGAGTCGCGTCGCTGGTCGCCAACTCCTCCCGCGTGACCCTGACGCGCCCGTCGCTCGGGTCGGAGCTCCGCGAGTAGTCCTCCATCGCCTGGGCCTTCAGGTCGGCCAGGGTTGCGCGGTCGAGGTCGCGGCTCACGTCCTCGTCGGGAGCCGCCCGGTGGTAGTCGATCGCGGTCGTCGACGACGAGGGCTTGGCCGCCGGCGCGTCGTCCTCGTCTCCCGAGACGACCACTACCGTGCCGGCCACGGCCGACGCCGCCAGGACGCCACCGGCCGCCGTCACGGCGGTCGGTTTGCGCAGCTCGGGCATCCGGTCCCGAGCGCGTTCCACCCGCGAGGGTCGACGGTGGCGAGCCGCGTGCTTCCCTGGTCGAGCGGGCCGTTCGGCCACGGGGCACTCCACTTGTTCTCTCGGGCGACGAGTCGGGTCGCAGAACAGATTTGCTCACACTGCCCGATGACGGCTCCGTGATCAAGTCGATCTGCAGGCGAGACCGGGCGAGCCCCCAACAAAGTGGTCAGACGGGCAGTCGTTCTCCCTTGCTCTTCGAGAACATGTGGACCTTGTCGGGCTGCGCCCCAAGCCGGATCGACGCTCCGCGTTGCGGCACGGTCCGCGCCTCGTGGCGGGCAACCACCGCGCCTTCGTGTCCGGACTCAAAGCCGGCCTTGAGTGACGCGTAGACATAGGCGTCGGCACCGAGCTCCTCGACGACGTCGACGGTGGCGTCGAGACCGGGAGCGTCCGATCCGACCGCGGTGAAGGCCTCCGGCCGGATCCCGACCGTCACCTCCTTCTCACCGTCGAGAGCCGATCGGGTGGCCGGGGTGATCGGCACGACGAGGCTGCCCACCTTGACGCCGTCGCCGTCGACCTTGCCCGTGAACAGGTTCATCGCAGGCGAGCCGATGAAGCCTGCGACGAAGGAGTTGGTCGGCCTGTCGTAGAGGTTGAGCGGCGTGTCGACCTGCTGGAGCAGGCCGTCGCTGAGGACGGCGACCCGGTCGCCCATCGTCATGGCCTCGACCTGGTCGTGCGTCACATAGACGGTCGTGATGCCGAGCCGCCGCTGCAGTGAAGCGATCTGGGCTCGAGTCGAGACGCGCAGCTTGGCGTCGAGGTTGGACAGCGGCTCGTCCATGAGAAAGACCTGCGGCTCCCGCACGATTGCTCGGCCCATCGCCACCCGCTGCCGCTGGCCACCGGACAGTGCCTTCGGCTTGCGGTCGAGGAACTCCTCGAGGCCGAGCAGCTTGGCGGCGTCGCCGACCTTCTGAGCCCGCTCGGCCTTGTTGACACCGGCCATCTTGAGCGCGAAGCCCATGTTTTCGGCGACGGTCATGTGCGGGTAGAGCGCATAGTTCTGGAAAACCATCGCGATGTCGCGGTCCTTGGGCGGCGTGCGGCTGACGTCGACGTCGCCGATCAGCACGCTGCCATCGGTGACCTCTTCGAGGCCGGCGAGCATGCGAAGGGACGTGGACTTGCCGCATCCGGAGGGACCGACGAGCACCATGAACTCACCGTCTTGGATGGAGAGTTCGAGCTCGTCGACCGCGGGCTTGTCGGCGCCGGGATAGACACAGGACGCCTTGTCGTACGTGACACTGGCCATGACTGGCACTTCCTTCCACCGGCAGGTACGTGCCGGACGATCCGTAGTGGAGAGGGTTGCCCCGTGATTCCACCGTATGGACGCCGCGCGGTCAAGTGCCGGTCGACGCCAATTCACGCGACGGCGCGCCGCTCGAGTTCCGACTGAGGGTCGGTGTCAGGGCGTCAACACCGACCGTGGGTCGGAACTCGAGCGGTCTGGACGCAAGCGCCTGCGTGGTATGCGCCGGATCAGCTCGACCTGAGCGTCAGGTTTTCACCCGTCGCCGGGTCGAACAGGTGCATGTGCTCGGTGTTCATGAACAGCTGCGCGGCCTCGCCCTCGCCGATCCGGCTGCTAGCGTCCAACGACACCACGAGCTGCGTACGAGTCGTCTCCGCCTCGAGCTCCCGCTGCAGATCGGCAAGCCTGCCGGCGACCTCGGGAGACGTCTGGAACGGGACGTACGCGTACTGCTCGTTGCCGAGCCACTCGATGACGTCGACCGTCGCCTGGAAGGTAACGCCTCGGTCGGCGTCGGTGACCAGGCGGGCGTCTTCGAAGTGCTCCGGACGTACGCCGGCGATCAGCAGGTCCTTGCCCTTGATCCGCTGCGCCACGTCCGCCGACAGCGGCACGGTCGTGAACGGCATCTCGATCGAGTCGCCGCGCACCGTCGCCGGCATGAAGTTCATCGGCGGCGAGCCGATGAATCCGGCGACGAACAGGCTGACCGGCTGCTCGTAGAGCACCCGCGGCGTCGCGCACTGCAGGAGTTCGCCGTGGTTCAGCACCGCGACCCGGTCACCCAGCGTCATCGCCTCGACCTGGTCGTGCGTCACGTACACGGTGGTGACACCCAGCTTCTTCTGCAGCCGGGCGATCTCGGTCCGCATCTGGCCGCGCAGCTTGGCGTCCAGGTTGGACAGCGGCTCGTCGAACAAGAACGCCTTCGCGTCTCGCACGATCGCCCGCCCCATGGCGACTCGCTGCCGCTGGCCACCGGACAGGTTGGCCGGCTTGCGTTTGAGATGCTCGTCGAGCTCGAGGAGCTCGGACGCCTCTCGTACCTTGGCATCGACGTCGGCGTTGGATTGCTTGGCCAGTCGGAGCGGGAACGCGATGTTCTCGTACACGGTCAGGTGCGGATAGAGCGCGTAGTTTTGGAAGACCATCGACAGGTTCCGATCGCGTGGCGCCTTGTCGTTGACCCGCTCGCCGGCGATGACCATGTCGCCGGCCGTGATGTCCTCGAGGCCCACGATCATCCGCAGCAGGGTCGACTTCCCGCAACCCGACGGACCGACCAGGATCATGAACTCGCCGTCGTCGACGTCGATGCTGACGTCTTTGACGGCCTCGAATCCGTCGGGATAGCGCTTGACGATGTTCTTCATTTCAATGGTGGCCATATGGCATCAACCCTTCACGGCTCCGGACGTCAGACCGGAGACGATTCTGCGCTGGAACAAGAGCACGATGACGATGATCGGGATCGTGACCACGACCGCGGCGGCCGACATCTGAGCCACGGGTGGATTGAACTGGTCGGCCCCGACGAAGAAGGCGAGCTGGGCGGGCACGGGCCTGGCGTTCGTCGTCGAGGTCAGCGATATGCCGAACACGAAGTCGTTCCACGCGAAGAAGAACACCAGGATCGCGGCCGTGAAGACGCCCGGCGCCGCCAGCGGGACGATCACCTTGCGGAACGCCTGCCACGACGTCGCACCGTCGACCTGGGCCGCCTGCTCCATCTCCCAGGGGATCTCGCGGAAGAACGCCGACAGCACCCAGATCGCCAACGGCAAGGTGAACGACATGTACGGGATGATCAGCCCCGGCCAGGTGTCGTAGAGACCCAGCGCGCTCCACTGGTCGAACAGCGGACCCACAAGGGAGACGACGGGGAACATCGCGATCGCGAGCGCGAGGGACAGCACCAGGCGCTTGCCCTTGAAGTCGAGCCGAGCGATCGCGTACGCGGCCAAAGTCGCCAGCGCCACCGACAGAACGGTCGAGATCAGCGAGATGCCGAACGAGTTGACCAACGCGTGCTGGAAGGCGTCGTCATGGAGGACGGTGTCGTAGTTGTCCCAATTCCAGTCCCAGGGCTTCCACGAAAAGTCCTTGGGCAGGAAGCCCGGACTTCCGGCGACGGTGTCCTCCTGCGGCTTGAGGGATACCGAGATGATCCAAAGCACCGGAAGCAGGCACCAGACCAGGATCACGATCAGCCCGACGATCGTTCCGATGATTGAGCGTGCTCTCATCATCCCTCCCCTCGCGCGCGGGCCAGATCGACCCGGAATACCTTGACGATTAGGAACGCCAGAAGCAGCACGCTCAAGAAGAGCAGCACCGACAACGCCGATCCGGCGCCGAGCTCAAACTGCTCGATCACTTGCCGATAGGTCAGGAACGAAGCCGACTCGGTGTCTTGAGCCCCGCGCGTCATGATGTAGATGTTGTCGAAGATCCGGAAGGCGTCGAGCGCCCGGAACAGGATCGCGACCATGATGGCGGCCTTCATGTTCGGGATGATCACCTTCCACAATCGTTGCCACCAGGTCGCTCCGTCGACCTTCGCCGCCTCGATCATGTCCTCCGACACCTGAGACAGCCCGGCCAAGAGGAGCAGCGCCATGAACGGCGTCGTCTTCCAGATCTCAGACACGCAGATCGCGAACATCGCCGGCCAGTGACTGCCGAACCAGTTGGGGGTCCCGCTGAAGGTGGCTTCGTCGTAGCTGAACCACGGCAGCCAGTTGAGCCAGAGATTGACGAAGCCGTTGTTGAGGCTGAAGGCGAACTGCCAGGTGATCGCTGAGATCACGGTGATGATGCCGTACGGGATCAGGATCGCCGTCCGGATCACGCCACGCACGAAGATGAGCCGGTGCATGACCATCGCGAACGCGAATCCGATCACCAACTCGACGGCCACCGTGACCACCATGATGAAGGTGGTGTTCCACACGTCCCTCCACCACAGCGAGTCGGTCAGCACCGTCCAGTAGTTCGACAGGCCGACGAACTGGCGGTCGTCGGGCGCGGTCAGTCGGTATTGGAACAGTGACAAGTAGAGCGCCCGGAGCATCGGATACGCGGTGACGACCAGCATCACGATGACGGCTGGCGCTACCAGGCGCCATCCGAGACGGTTCTCGCCGCGGGCTCTTTCCGTTGCATGCCTGGCTGCCTGGGGTGTTGTTGTGGCGGCTGTTGCCATGATCGTCGCCTTCCTCTCACACCAGCGCGTCGCCGTTGAGGACTTGCTCGATGAAGCTTGCCGACTCCTTCGGAGTGTCCGCGTTGACCGAATCGGCCGGATGCCACTTGCTCAGGAGCGCGTTGACGATCGCCGCCCAGTACGGTGTCGTCGGCCGCGGTCCGGCCGCGTCGATGCTCTCGCGGTAGAGAGCCAGCAGGTCCGCCGGGAACGCCTTCTGCAGCTTCGGGTCTTCGTAGCCTGCCTCGTTGGAGGGCATGTCACCCACGTCGATCGCGTACTGAACCTGGTTTTCGACCGAGGTGATGCATTGCGCCGCCTCGTAGGCCAGGTCGGTGTCGTCGGCGTAGGCGCCGACCGCGATGTCGCCGCCACCGATCGGAGGAGCCGACGGCTCACCCTCGACCGTCGCGGGGTACCTCGCCCATCCGACGTCCTTGATGACGGTGTTGACCGTCGCGTCGGTGTAGCCGAACGTCCAGTTGACCATGAAGCCGCCCGGATCCGCTGCGAACGGTCCGAGAACCGTGCCCTCGTTGGAGGTCGAGAGATCGGGTTCGGCCGCTGGCGAGTTGGCCAGCTTTTCGATGATCTTGGCGGCATCGACACCGGCCTCGGAGCCGATGTCGATGCTAGCGTCTGCGCCGGCCTCGGTATCGGACACGATGTCACCGCCGGCGCCCTGGATAAGGGCGTTGATCCAGACGACGTAGCCCTCGTACTTGTTGGCCTGGACGCCCACCGTGCCGCCCTGCTCGACGGCCGCGTCGATGATGTTGTCCCACGTCACGGGCTGGCCGTCCTGGTTGAGTAGCACCCCGGGCTCCTCCGGCGTGGAACTGTACGTGAAGCCCGCCGCCTCCGCGAGCGACTTGCGGAACCACAGCACTTGGGTGTTGGCCCAGAAGGGCACCGCCACCAGATCGTCGTCCCATGTCGCGCCCGCGACTGCGCCCTCCAGCGCACCGTCGGTGAACGTGGACTTCAGATCCTCCGGCACCGGCGCCAGGAAGTCGGCGTCCGCGAACTCGGCGACGAACGGCGGGTCGAGCGTCATGAGATCGATCGACGAATCCTCGGCCGCGAGCCGGCGGGCGAGCTGGACCCGCTGGTCGGTCGCGCCGGCGGGGAGCAGCTGTGTCTTGATCGTGTAGTCGTCGGATTGCTCACTGCAGCGGGCGGCGATGCCCTTCTGGCCGACGTCGGGCTCGGTGGTCGGATCCGGAAGGATGTACCAGTTCAGGACGGTCTTCCCGCCACTGCTGCCTCCGCCCTCCTCGCCCATAAAGGTGTCGCTGCCACAGGCCGCGAGGGGCGTGACGGCTAACGCCAGTCCGGTCGCCAGCGCGGCGCGCCGGCGGAGTCGGCCCCGAAACTCACTCCATGGCGGCAGCCATCCAGTGCCGTGGGGCCGATGTCGCGCAATGCTCATCTGATTCCCTCCGAGTCCTAGCACCACCAGTGCATGCCGCACAGGGACCTCCGAGAGGACCAGCCGCCAACACGCACCGTTGCGATGTTGCTGCGCTTCGTCGGCCTCATCCTGTCGCTGTTTGGGCGAAACGTCGAGGGGACACCTGGGGGCAATCACGAATTCGCGCACAGTTCGTGACCTGGGGAGCTTCGGTACGTACGTACCCGCCGTCAGATCTGCAGATCCTCGAGCATCTCGGTGACGAGCGCGGCGATCGGCGACCGCTCGGAGCGGGTCAGCGTCACATGAGCGAACAGCGGATGACCCTTGAGCTTCTCGACGACGGCGACCACTCCGTCGTGCCGGCCCACCCGCAGGTTGTCGCGCTGCGCGACGTCATGGGTCAGGACGACCTTGGAGTTGGCGCCGATCCGCGACAGTACGGTCAGCAAGACGTTGCGTTCGAGCGATTGCGCCTCGTCGACGACGACGAACGCGTCATGCAGCGACCGGCCGCGAATATGTGTGAGCGGCAAGACCTCCAACATGTCACGTTCGAGCACCTCCTCGATCACGTCGCTTGTCGTGACCGCGCTGAGCGTGTCGAAGACCGCCTGCGCCCACGGCTGCATCTTCTCCGATTCGTTACCCGGGAGATAACCGAGATCCTGACCGCCGACGGCGAACAGAGGCCGAAACACGACGACCTTGCGGTGCTGGCGGCGCTCCATGACGGCCTCGAGTCCGGCGCACAGCGCCAGCGCCGACTTGCCGGTGCCGGCCCGGCCGCCCAGCGACACGATGCCGACCTCCGGATCGAGCAAGAGGTCGAGTGCGACCCGCTGTTCGGCCGAGCGCCCTCGGATGCCGAACGCCTCGCGATCTCCGCGCACCAGGCGTACGCGCTTGTCCGGCGTCACCCGACCGAGGGCGCTGCCCCGGTCGGACGCGAGGACGAGGCCGGTATGGCACGGCAGTCCGGCCGCCGCGCCGATGTCGCAGGTGCCTTCGGCGTACAGCTCGTCGAGATCGGACGCGGACGCGGCGACGTCCTCCATGCCGGTCCAGCCGGACTCCATGGCGAGCTCGGCGCGATATTCCTCGGCCGTCAGCCCGACCGAGCTGGCCTTCACCCGCAGTGGCAGGTCCTTGGACACCAGCGTGACGTCGGCGCCTTCCAGCGCGAGGTTGCGCGCCACCGCGAGGATCCGGGTGTCGTTGTCGCCGAGGCGAAAACCCGGCGGCAACGACTCCGGCTCGGCATGATTGAGCTCGACGCGGATCGTGCCGCCGCGCTCGCCGATTGGGATCGGGCTGTCCAGGACGCCGTGCAGCACCCGCAGCTCATCGAGGTAACGCAGCGCCGAGCGGGCGAAATATCCCAACTCCGGATGGTGCCGCTTGGCCTCGAGCTCGGTGATCACGACGATCGGGAGGACCACATCGTGCTCGTCGAAACGCAAAATGGCGCGGGGATCGGCCAGCAAGACGCTGGTGTCGAGGACGTACGTACGCACTTGCGACCTGGACCCGCGCCTGCCAGTCGAAGCTGCCACGTCTGCGACGCTACGACCGAAAGATGACCATCAGGCGAACGACACGCCCGGCCGCGTGGGTTTGGACGATCCGTCCTAGCGACCGAAGCGGCGTTCGCGAGCGGCGTACGACCGGATCGCCCGGAGGAAGTCGACCCGGCGGAAGTCCGGCCACAGCGCCTCGCAGAAGTAGAACTCGCTGTGCACGCTCTGCCAGAGCAGGAACCCACCGAGGCGCTGCTCACCTGACGTCCGGATCACGAGATCCGGATCGGGCTGGCCCTTGGTGTACAGATGGTCCGCGATGTGCTCGACGTCGAGCAGTTCGGCCAGCTCCTCGATCGTGGTGCCCTTGGACGCGTGTTCATGGAGCAGCGCGCGGACCGCGTCGGCCAGTTCGTGCCGTCCGCCGTACCCGACGGCCGCGTTGACCGTCATCCCCTGGACGTCGCGAGTCGAGTCGGCGGCCGCCTTGAGTCGGGTCACCGTCGGCGACGGCAGCAGATCGGGGGCGCCCAACACCTGGATCCGCCATCGCTGTTGCGCGGCCAGCGCGTCGACCAGGTCCTCGATGACGTCGAGCAACGCCACCAGCTCATCTTGTGGGCGTTCGAGATTGTCGGTCGAAAGCAACCACAACGTCACAACCTCGACGTCGAGCTCGTCGCACCAGCCGAGGAAGTCGATGATCTTGTCGGCCCCGGCCTGATAGCCGCCGTGGACCTCGGTGCCGGCACCCCGCGCCCAGCGCCGATTGCCGTCGACGATGGCGCCGACATGCTTCGGCAGTCGGTCCGGCGGCAGCTTCGCGACGAGGCGATGTTCGTACGCTCCGTAGACCAACTCACGCAAGCGCATCGGGAAGCCCTTCTGGCATCGGTGTGATGTCGCCCCCATTGACTCGCTACGCGTCAGGCTACCCCTCGTCGAGCCGGCATATGGTTAGGCTGAAGGTGACTACCAGTCGGAGCCGGCCGACCGGACGGGCTCACAAGCTCGCAGGGGACGCTATGACACGGACCGAGCGCATCAGCGCTGTGACCCATGACGTCGGGGGGCGAATCCGTGAGGCGGCGCACCATGCCAGACCGCGAATGCGCGGCTGGTTGCACGCGGCCACCCTGCCCCTGTCGCTCGCCGCGGGCATCGTCCTGGTCGTTTTATCGCCGACGCCCGAGATCAAGATCGCCAGCGCCATCTTCGGTGTGTCGGCGTCACTGGTCTTCGGCGTCAGCGCGGTCTATCACACGAGGACGTGGGAGCCGCGCACTCGCGGCGTCTTGAAGCGGCTCGACCACGCCAATATCTTCCTGCTGATCGCCGGCACCTACACGCCGTTCACGCTGCTCCTGCTCGACGACCGCAACGCCACGATCCTGCTGTCGGTGGTCTGGGTGGGCGCGCTGATCGGCGTCGCGTTTCGGGTGTTGTGGGTGGGCGCGCCTCGTCGGCTCTACGTACCGGTCTACATCGCTCTGGGCTGGGCGGCGGCGTTCTGGCTGGGCGACTTCGCCCGGGCGGCCGGACCAGCGGTCTTGACGCTGCTGATCGTGGGCGGGGTGCTCTATTCGCTCGGCGCCGTGGTGTATGGCCTGAAGCGGCCCAATCCGTCGCCGCGGTGGTTCGGCTTCCACGAGATCTTTCATACTCTGACGATCGCGGCGTTCGCGAGCCACTACGTCGGCGTCTCGCTCGCGGCGTACGCCCTCCGCTGAGGACGCCGATCGTCGAAGCCGACGGAGCTGTTGGCGCAAATTCGCAGCCGACGTCAGAAGTTGGCGCAAATTCGCGCCAACACCTTGCGCGTCAGGCGGCCGGGCCTCGCTCGCGAACCTCTTCGACCTTCGTCATCGCCTCGCGGAGCTCGGCCAGCCAGTCGTCGGTGTGCTGCGCCACCAGGCGTACGCACCAGCCGAGCGCGTCACTGCGAGACCGAGCCACGCCGGAGTCGACCAGCGTGTCGAGGACCTGGCGCTCGGGCTGCCGCAACCGGGTCATCACCGGGGCCGCGAGGGTCGTGAACATCTGACGCTCGCCGCCGACCTCGACGCCCCATGCCACCTTGCGATCGGCGGTGCGCTCGAGCTCGCGGGCGATCCGAATCCGCTGGTCGCGAGTCGACTCGCGAAACCGCTTGACCCGGCCGGCGACCGCCGCGTCGTACTCGTCGTCGGCGACTCCCTCGCCCCGCTCGGGAGCGGCCAACTCGCCCACGATGACGATCTCGTCGCGGTCGACCTCGACGGTCGGATCGCCGACGAACCAATCGTCTGGCAGCCGACCGGTCAGCCAGCCCCGAATCTTCTCGCTCGATGCAGTCATGTAATGATGATTACATCGTTACCGCATCGGTTCAAGCACCACCGCCGACGACGGCCGCCGGATCCGTCTCGGGCCGCAGGCAGACGAAATCGCGACAGACGTACGCCGCCGACTGCCCGTCGACCATCGCCCGCCCAGCCAACAAGGGCACCGCGGCGACGTCCGGGCGGCCCGCCACTACCACGGCTCCCGGACTCCGTCGTCGCAGGGCCGCCCGATGCAACGCGCCCCGACCCGGATCGTCGTCCGGCCCGACAACCGCGATCTGCTCGGGCCCGGCCACGACCGCCTCGGCGACGGCCAGCGTCCAGCCCGCGAAGCGAGGGGCTTGCCGGGCCAAGTCCGCCGCGGTGGCCACCCCGGCCTCAGCGGCGGCTCGATGCCGATCGGATCCGGCCACCGCAGCGTAGGTGACGAGCGCATCCGCCAGCGCGGCGGTCCCCGACGGAGTCGCGTTGTCCGACAGGTCCCTGGGGCGCAAGACCAAGGGCTCGGCATCCGACGCAGTGTCGAAGAAGCCACCGGCGTCGTCGCCGAACACGTCGAGGGCTCGGTCGAGCAGCGCACCGGCGCGTTCGAGCCAGATCGGGTCGCCGGTCACGCCCAGCAGGCTGAGGAAGCCGGCCGCAACGCAGCCGTAGTCGTCGAGTACGCCGGCGCTAGCGCCTCGTACGCCGCCACGGGAGGTGCGCCACAGGACTGCCGGGTCCTGCGAAACACCGCTGCCCGGTGGACCCACGGCACCGGTCTCCTGCACGACAGCCGCTCCCGCCTCTCCGGCCGCTCCGCCGTCGCCCTCCGAGCCGCGTGCCGCCCCACCCCGATCGCTCCCCAGATGGACCGACGCGAGCAGTTCGCCGGCCCGCCGGGCCGCCTCGACCAGATCGGGCCGTTCCAGCCCGACACCGGCCTCGGCCAGCGCCGTGATGGCCAGGCCGTTCCACGCCGCGACCACCTTGTCGTCGAGGCCCGGGCGGATCCGGTCGTCGCGCGCCGCCAGGAGCCGTTGCCGCAGCGCAGCCCAGCGCTCGACATCGTCGGGGTCCGACCGCAACTGCAGCGTCGACGCCCCTTCCTCAAAGGTGCCGGCGGCCGTGTCGGTCAGCAGCTCGGCGGCCCAGGACCCGTCGTCCGGTCCGAGCACCTCGCGAAGCTGGTCCGGCGTCCAGACATAGAACGCCCCCTCGGAGGAGCGCCCGGAGGCGTCGACGGAGTCGGCGTCGAGCGCCGAGGCAAGCCCGCCCTGCGGAGTCGCCAGCTCGCGGAGCAGGAAGTCAGCGGTCTCCTCGGCGATCCGGCGTCCTAATGCCGAGCCGGTCGCGTGCCACCAATGCAGATACACACGGAGCAGCAGCGCGTTGTCGTAGAGCATCTTCTCGAAGTGCGGCACAACCCAATGCCGATCGACGGAGTAGCGAGCGAATCCGCCGCCGAGCTGGTCGTACATCCCGCCCCGCGCCATCGCCTCGCAGGTCTCGTCCACCATCGCGAGCACGGCTTCGGAGCCGGTACGGGCGTGCTGTCGCAGCAGGAACTCGAGCACCATCGACGGCGGGAACTTCGGCGCCACCCCGAATCCGCCGGCCGGCTCGTCGCGCTGCGTTCGGAGCAGCGCCGCGGCCGCGTCCAGCTCGGCCGGCCACAGCGGAGCGTCGGACGCCGACAGTGTTGCCCCCTGCAGCTGCCGGACCACCTCCGACCCGATCCGGTCGATGTCGTCGCGACGGGTACGCCAGGCGTCGACCAACGCCTCGAGGACCTGCCGAAACGCCGGCATGCCATGCCGTGGCCGGTCCGGGAAGTACGTACCGCAAAAGAACGGCTCACCGTCCGGAGTCAGCACGCACGTCATCGGCCAGCCGCCCTGACCGGTCATCGCCTGCGTGGCGGTCATGTAAACGGCGTCGATGTCGGGCCGCTCCTCGCGGTCGACCTTGATCGCCACCATGTGCTCGTTGAGATAGGCGGCCGTCTCCGAGTCCTCGAACGACTCGTGGGCCATCACATGGCACCAGTGGCAGGCCGCGTACCCGACGCTCAGCAGCACCGGGACGTCGCGCCGCCGGGCCTCCTCGAACGCCTCGTCGCACCACGGCCACCACGCGACTGGATTGTCGGCGTGCTGCAGCAGGTACGTGCTGACAGAGTCTCGGAGCCGGTTCTGCACATCTTCCAGGCTGTCATGAACGATCAGCGGCGGCTCCAGCAGATCCCGCCTCAAGGGCAGGCTACAGTTGTCCAGGGCTACCGACAGGTCACCGAGGCGTCCTCGCAGGCCTGGCAATCTCGCGCGGCGGCAGACTCGCATCTCTCGATGAGGCGCTCGCGAATACACCTCCGACGGCCGTTACCTTGGTTCCGCATGTACCGAAAGGACGTCTCGGATGACGCTCGAAATCGAGCACCGGCCGTCGGAGTCGCCCTACATCGAGTGCGTCTGGCGCAGCCGCAGCAGCGAGGTC
>JBKOYM010000165.1:0-21938 GCA_046725375.1 Actinomycetota bacterium | reverse complement strand
GCTCGAGCAGCAACTCCAGTGAGCCCAACGCCTCCTGAGTGGCCTGAACGGTGGCGACGAAGTCCGGCGCGCGAAGCTGCTGGGCAGAGATGTTGACGCAAACCGCGAGGTTGCCGCCGGAGGCTTCTTGCAGGATCGGCGCGTCGGCGGCGACCTGCTGCATGACGAGGTCGCCCAGCATCCGGATCAGGCCGGCCTCCTCAGCGACCTGGATGAACACGTTTGGCCCGACTTCCGCGCCGCTGCGGTTCCACCTGGCGAGCGCCTCGACGCCGACCACGCGGCCGGTGACGCTTTGGACGACCGGCTGGTAGACGAGTCCGATCTCGCGGGTGGCGATCGCCTCGCGAAGCTCCTCGGCGAGTTCAAGGCTGCGTACGCGAGCCCGGCCGAGTGCGGGGTGGTAGACGACGACCTGGTCCTTGCCGGCGACCTTCGCCTCATACATCGCGATGTCGGCGTTGCGGATCAGGTGATCGGCGCTGTGCGAGCCGTCGGAGAACGCGACTCCGACGCTCGTCGACAGGTTGACGAAGCGGCCGGAGAACTCGAACCGCTGGCGTACGGAGTCGAGGATCTTGCTGGTCAGCCCGGCCAGATCGTCGCCTTCGGAGATGTCTTCGACCAGCATGGCGAACTCGTCGCCGCCGAGCCGGGCGATCCGGCCGTGGCCCTCGACGGTGTCGCGCAGCCGGCCGCCGACGTCGACCAGCAACTCGTCGCCGGCGGGGTGGCCGAACCAGTCGTTGACCTGTTTGAAGCCGTCGAGATCGCAGAACACGACGGCGATGCGGCTCGTCGGAGTTCGCCGGCAGCGCTGCAGCGCAGCCTCGACGGCGCGGGCGAACACGTCGCGGTTGGACAGGCCGGTCAGCCCGTCGTGCTCGGCCTGATGGGTTAGCTTCCGGGTCAGCGCGAGTCGCGACAGCACCTCTTCACCGAACGACGCCAGCATCTCCAGGGCGCTGCGGTCGGCCAGCAGAGCGGTCGCGCCATGGATCGGGCGCTTGTCCGCGACCAGCCACCAGCTGTCCTCGCCGTCGATCAGCTGACTGCCGACCTCGCCGTCGGACGGCGGCTCCACCTGCAGCCGGCTGGACGGCGCGTTCATCAGGTGCCGGACCTGGCGGTCGAGAAGCTCCAGTACCTCGCCCGACGACGTCGCAGACTGCGCCTGGGTCGACGCCTCCAGGAGCACGGCCATCCGGCGAGCCGACTCCCGCTCGCGCGACATGGCACTGCCGGCGAGCAGGAGGGTGAACAGCGGCAAGACGAGCAGCACGATGGTCCAGCTCGGCAGGCTGCGGTCCCACAATGAGCAGAGATAGCCGATCGCCCCGGCGCCGAGCAATCCGGACAGCGCGACAAGGACGTCGACATTCGGCGTGACGAGCCGCGGCGGCTGTCCGGCATTGAGCGCGATCCCCATCTCGGACACGCCGAGGTCGATCAGGAAGTAGCCGATGAACCCGACTCCGACCGCCATCAGTTCTTGCGGCGTGATGTTGCCCGACCCGCGCAGCAGGTCGATCAGGAACAGCGCCGCGGCACCGCCGAGCACCATGATCGATGCGTTGATCGCGCGATAGCGGCGGCCCGACACGAGCAGCGACGACAACACGGCTACCGCTAGCCAGACCGTCAGCGCCTCGAGCGGCTCGAGCACGACGGCGAGGAACGCCAGGACGCACGACTCGAGCCCGACCTCGACGGTGCCATCCGGCCGGGGCAGATGAATCGGGAAGCGGCTGATCAGGACCGCCACCGGGACCGCCAGCCAGTACGCCGGGGGCATGGACCAGTCGCCGAAAACCGCGATCGCCGCGCCGACCACGCCCACGACGGCGCCGGCGGCGACGACGGCGCGATTGAACCAAGCAGCCGCGCGGGTTGGCGCTGCGGATGTCACCATGGCCCTCCCCACGCGGCGTGATAACGGCCTTACTCTAAGTCGTACGCTGCGATCCGTCACTTATCACGCGACGATCGGTCACTTGTCGTACGACCATCGGCATCGTCGCGATTATCGCATCCCACTCATTTTGGTCGATGGCCGTACGACAAGTGACCGATCGTCGTCAGAACGCGCGGACGAAAAGGTGGACCGCGGCGTCCTCGTCGATCTCGGCGGTCTCGCCGCCGCGAGCGATGATCACGCCCTCCGGGCCGGACGAAGCGAGCAGTACCTGCTCGGGCAAGGCGCCGACGCGGCGCAGCACCGCCATCACGGTCGGATCGGTCTGCAGCGGCTCGCTGATCCGGCGCACCACCACCCGAACCGGTTCGTCGACTCCCTTGACGGCCTCACTCAACGTGATCACGCCGTCGAGGAACTCCTCGGACTCCGACGATTCGCCGAGTTCGTCGAGACCCGGGATCGGGTTGCCGTAGGGCGACTCCGTCGGGTGGTTGAGCAGTTCGACCAGCCGGCGCTCGACCGGCTCCGAGATGACGTGCTCCCAGCGGCACGCCTCGTCGTGGACGAGCTCGATGTCGAGCCCGACGACGTCGGTGAGCAACCGCTCGGCGAGCCGATGCTTGCGCATCACGCGCATCGCCAGCCGGTGACCCTCCTCGGACAGCTCGAGATGCCGGTCGCCTTCGACGGTCAGCAAGCCGTCGCGCTCCATCCGGGCCACGGTCTGAGACACCGTCGGACCACTCTGATGCAGCCGCTCAGCGATCCGCGCCCGCAGTGGGACGATGCCCTCCTCCTGCAGCTCGTAGATAGACTTGAGGTACATCTCGGTCGTGTCGATGAGGTCGCTCACGTCACCCATTCTTGCCGATGTTGGCGACGGGTGGCTGCTGCGCCGATGTTGTGGGGAAATCCCGCTCGGTCAACCAGCCTCGCGCTTCGCGCTCGGCGGCCAGGCCCATCCACGACGCTCGCGGGATTTCCCCACAACATCGGCGTCTATGGCTCGGGTCGCCTACAGTCTCTCCGTGGGTGACGCGAAGCGTACGGGAGCGGGTCAGTGGGTGCCGAATGGTGCTGGCGTCGAACAACTCCGCGTGGCGGCGCGGGATTGTCAGGGGTGTGAGCTGCATGCTGATGCGACGCAGACGGTGTTTTCGACGGGGTCGCCGGTGGCGCGGATCGCCTTGGTTGGGGAGCAGCCGGGCGATGCTGAGGATCGGCAGGGGGCGCCGTTTGTCGGGCCGGCCGGCAAGCTGTTGGATCGGGCGCTGGTCGAGGTGGGGATCGAGCGGGCGGACTGTTATGTGACCAATGCGGTGAAGCACTTCCGGTTCAAGCCGACTCCGACCCGGCGGCTGCATCGGACGCCTGATCCGGAGCACATCGCAGCATGCCGGCCGTGGCTCGTCGCCGAGTTGGCGGTCGTCGATCCCGAGGTGCTGGTCTGCCTCGGCGCGACAGCCGCGAAGGCGCTGTTCGGACCGGCGTTCCGGATCACCCGGCAGCGCGGCATGCTCTATCCGCGGCCGCCGCGACACGATGATCCGGCGCAGGTACGAGCCGGCTGGATGCTCGGCACGGTCCATCCGTCCGCCGTACTCCGCGCCGACGACCAGGACGCGGCGTACGCGGCGTTCGTTCGTGACCTGGAGGTCGCCGCCGCGGCGCTCGGCACCGAGACGCTGCGCACCTGAGCCCTCGGGCACACTGGCTGCCGTGGGAGTCATGACGACGGAGGTTCGGATCAACCGACAGTTTCGCGGCCCGAGCGGCTCCGGCAACGGCGGTTGGACCGGCGGCAAGCTTGCCGAGCACCTGCGATCCAGGGCCGGACACGATGGTCCGGTCCAGGTCACTCTGCGTCGGCCGCCCCCGCTCGACATAGCGCTCACTGTGGAGTCGGACACCACCACGGCCCGGCTACTCGGTCCCGACGGAGGCGTCGTTGCCGAGGCAACCGTGACCGAGCCGTCGGCGCTGGGTGATCCGGTCGAGCCGGTCGACGCCGACACCGCCCGCGCCGCCGAGGCCGACTACGCGGGCCTTCGGCACCACCCGTACCCGCAGTGCTTCACCTGCGGCCCCGATCGCGACGAGGGCGACGGACTGCGGATGTTTCCCGGACTCATCGCACCGGGCCGCACGGCGTGCACCTGGACCCCGCATGCGGCGATGGCCGCCGACGACGGTCGTCTCGATGCGGAGTACGTCTGGGCGGCCCTTGACTGTCCAGGCGGGTGGACCGAGAACCTGGAGGGCCGGCCCATCGTGCTCGGGCGGATGACCGCCCAGGTATTCGACCGACCGGTCGCACGCGAGATCCACGTCGCCGTCGGCCGACGGCTGGACGTCGATGGGCGCAAGACACGCACCGCGACTACGGTGTACGACACGAACGGGCGGATGATCGGCCAGGCGGCGCAGGTCTGGATCGCCGTCGACCCGGCCGCATTCACCTGAGCGAGCCCGCACCGACTCGGAGGCTTTCCGCATGACCAACGTGCCCTGGTGGCGTCATGCCGTCTGCTACCAGATCTACGTCCGCAGCTTCGCCGACTCCGACGGCGACGGTGTCGGCGATCTGGCCGGCATCACGCAGCACCTGCCGTATCTCGCGGACCTCGGAGTCGACGCGATCTGGCTGACGCCGTTCTATCGCTCGCCGCAGGCCGACCACGGCTACGACGTAGCCGACTATCGGGACGTCGACCCGCTGTTCGGCTCGCTGGCGACGTTCGACGAGATGCTGGCCCGGGCCCACGACCTGGACTTGAAGGTGGTCGTCGACATCGTGCCCAACCACTCGTCGGACCAGCACGAGTGGTTCCGGGCTGCGCTCGCCGCCGGGCCGGGCAGTCCGGAGCGGGCGCGTTACGTTTTCCGCGACGGCCGCGGCTCCGACAGCGGCAAGCCGCCGAACAACTGGCAATCGGTCTTCGGCGGACCGGCGTGGACGCAGGTCGACGACGGCCAGTGGTACCTCCACCTGTTCGACTCGGGACAACCGGACTTCAACTGGGACAACCCCGAGGTCGGCGACGAGTTCGAGTCGATCCTGCGGTTTTGGCTCGACCGCGGCGTCGACGGCTTCCGGATCGACGTTGCGCATGGCATGGCCAAGGAGGCCGGACTTCCCGACATCGACGATCGCCTGCTCGCGGCGCCCGAAGATCTCACGCCGTCGGGTCTCAGCTCCCACGCGCTGGCCGCCCGGCCCTACTGGGATCAGCCGGGCGTGCACGAGATCTATCGCCGGTGGAACCAGGTGCTCGCTTCGTACGAGGGCGACCGGATGGCGATCGCCGAGGCCTGGGTGCCGACCGCCGAGTCGCTGGCGCGCTATATCCGGCGCGACGAGCTCCAGCAGGCGTTCAACTTCCTATGGCTGCAGGCCGAGTGGTCGGCGGCGCAGTTTCGCCAGGTCATCGTCGACACCTTCGCCGCGGTCGAGCCGGTGGGCGCGACACCGACGTGGGTGCTCGCCAACCATGACGTGATTCGCTCCGCGACTCGATACGGCGGCGGATCAGTGGGCGAGGCGCGGGCGCGGTCCGCCGCCCTCGCGATGCTGGCGCTCCCCGGGTCGGCGTACGTGTACCAAGGCGACGAGCTCGGCCTGCCGCAGGTCGACGTCCCCGAGGCGGATCGGCAAGACCCCACCTGGCGGCGCGGCGGCGGCGTCGGACGCGACGGCTGCCGGATCCCCCTCCCCTGGGCCGCCGACGCCGAGCCGCCCTTCGGCTTCGGACCGACCGGATCGACGCCGTGGCTGCCACAGCCTTCGGACTGGGGCACCCGATCAGTGGCGGCGCAAGATGGCGACGCACAGTCGATGCTCGCGCTCTATCGCTCGGCGCTCCGTCTGCGTCGGGAGTTGCTGCCTGCGCTCGGCAATCGAGTCACGCTGGCGGAGCGTGGCGATGTCGACGTCTTCGCCTTCGCACGAGCGGCCGCCGGCTCCGGTGAGCGGGGTCTCGTGTGCGTGGTCAACTGCGGCGCCGCTGCCGTGCCGGTCGGCGATCTCGGGGAGCCGATCCTGACCAGCGGGCCTGGCGTCGTGGCGGATGGGGCGCTGGCGGCCGACGGCGCGGGGTGGTTCCGGGCCTGACGGCTGAGCGTGCAACCGTTCGAGTGGGTCAGGGGCTCACACGAGTGTGGAGACGATGTCGAGTACGGCTGGGGGACGGATGACGATTGCCGTGTACGAGATCGACGACTGACCCACGACGGTTTTGTGCGCGAATCGTTCGTACGGCGGCGTCGGGCGAACGATTCGCGCACAACGCCGTCGACCGGATCGTGACGCACAATTGCGCAAGCGACGACACTCGGCAAATCCCTTGTGCCGCAGCGATCTGGGTCGTAGCGTCTTCCGTACACGGGAAGGAGGTGGTCCAGTACATGTATGACTCTTGGACTCGTGAGGTGGCTGTCCGCTAGCCGCCGCTGCGTGGGTTCACCGCAAACGCGGTAGCGCAAACCCAGGCAGTCACCCGACCCGCAGGGGCCGAACCTAGTCCGATCGGTGCAGTCACGGTTGCGTACGCTGTCGTGCCCGCAAACCCTGCGGGTCGTCACATCTCCGGACCCGGTTATGGCGCGAGCCGCGAACGCATCCACGCGTCGTCGACCCGCTCGTACCGCAGCCGATCGTGCATCCGACCAACGCGGCCCTGCCAGAACTCGATGGCGTACGGCCGTACGCGCCAGCCACCCCAATGCCGCGGCCGAGGCACCGTATCGGCGTCGGCGAATCGCGCCGCGACCGACGCGTACGCCCGGTCCAACTCCGCTCGGTCCGCGACGATCTCCGACTGCGGCGAGGCCCAGGCTCCGAGTTGCGACTCGCGAGGCCGGGTGGCGAAGTAGGCGTCCGACTCCGCGGCCGACATGCGCGCCGCGGCACCGTCGACACGGACCTGCCGCCCCATCGGATGCCAGGCGAAGACCAACCCGCATCGGGCGTCGGCGTCCAACTCTCTCGACTTCCGCGAGCCGTAGTTGGTGTAGAAGCAGAAGCCGTTGGCGTCGAAGCCTTTGAGCAACACGAACCGTACGGTCGGCGCGCCGGACCGATCGGCCGTCGCCAGTGCCATGGCGTTCGGCTCGTGCAGGCCTGAGGCGACGGCCTCGTCGAGCCAGCGGGCGAACAGCGCGATCGGGTCGTCGCCGGCGGCCGACTCGTCGAGGCCGGCGTCGGCGTACTCGGCGCGCAGCGCGGTGAGGCGATCGGCGTTCACGGCCCGACCCTAGTCCTCGATTGCGCGTTTTGGCCCGGGCTGGCCCCGGCACGAACCCATTGGCCCCGGGGCCACCCTGCGCCAGAAACGAAACGGCGCGGCGCGGCACGATGGAACCGTGGATCCGTACCGCTGGAACGTCCCGGACGCCGAGGAGGCGGCCACCCTCCGTGCCGCGCTCGTCGGTCAGCCAGTCGTGCGCACCAGACGGGGCATCGACGTCGCGGCGCCGGCCGATCATGTGTTCCGGTGGTAGAGCCAGCTCAAGGTCGCGCCGTACAGCTCTGACCTGGTCGAGCTCGTCCGCCTAGCCGGGATCGGTTTTGCGCCCTTGTGGTTGGTGCAACCCATCTGGCACCAACCACAAGGGCGCAAATCCGGTAGCTGAGGTCCGGCAGCCGAGGTCCAGCCGTGGACCCCGCTGTCGAACCGGCGCCGGGGGTGACACAATGGCGGCCGCTGACAGGGCGGTCACCGGCTTGGATCTGACAACACTTCTGTGAGGGGTACACGTGAGCGAGCCTGCGAGCGAACAATTCAACACAGCAGCGAGCTTGCGAGCGGCCGCGGGGCGGCTAGCAGCCGGCTCACGCGGCGACGAGCGCAGCGAGGAGGGGCCGTGAGCGACGTAGTGAAAATCCCCGAAAGTCTCAAACCTCAGGACGGCCGCTTCGGCTCCGGCCCGTCGAAGGTGCGTCACGAGCAGATCGACGCGTTGGCGTCGAAGGGCCGGATGCTGATGGGCACGTCGCACCGCCAGGCGCCCGTCCGCAGCCTGGTCGGACGGATCCAGGGCGGGCTGACGCAGCTTTTCGATCTGCCGGACGGCTACCGCGTCGTGCTGGGCAACGGCGGTGCCACCGCGTTTTGGGACATCGCGACGTTCAACCTGATCCGGGTGCGTTCGCAGCACCTGGCCTTCGGCGAGTTCTCGTCGAAGTTCGCCCAGGCCGCTGAGAAGGCGCCATTCCTCCTCGAGCCGTCGGTGGTCAAGGCCGTGCCCGGTACCCGACCCGATCCGATCGCCGATGACGACGTCGACACGTACGCGTGGGCGCAAAACGAGACATCGACCGGGGTGATGGCGCCGGTTCGCCGGGTGGAGGGGGCCGACAACGCGCTCATGCTGGTCGACGCGACCTCCGGAGCCGGTGGGTTGCCGGTCGATCTGTCCGAGGTCGACGCGTACTACTTCGCGCCACAGAAGTCCTTCGCGTCCGACGGCGGGTTGTGGATCGCGATCCTGTCACCGGCGGCGCTCGAGCGGGTCGATCACATCGCGGGCACTGGTCGTTGGATCCCGGCGTTCCTCGACTTGTCGGTCGCGATCGACAACTCGGCGAAGTACCAGACCTACAACACTCCCGCCCTCGCGACGCTGTTCTTGATGGCCGAGCAGCTCGACTGGTTCAACGAGCACGGTGGCCTCAAGTGGGCCGTCGAGCGGACGACCGACTCCGCGAAGCGGCTGTACGACTGGGCGGAGCGCACCAACTACACGACGCCGTTCGTCCCCGAGCCGGCCGACCGCTCCCTCGTGGTCGGCACGATCGACTTCGAGTCGCCGGTCGACGCCCGGGCGATCGCCTCGACGCTGCGCGCCAACGGCATCGTCGACGTCGAGCCCTATCGCAAGCTGGGCCGCAACCAGCTGCGGATCGCGATGTATCCGGCAATCGACCCCGACGATGTCGAGGCGCTCACCCAGTGCATCGACTACGTCGTCGAGCACCTCTGACGTCGCGTACTTGGCGCAGGGGTCCCCAACGATGAACCTATTGGCGCAGGGGTCCCCCGCGCCAACGTGTGATTGGCGCGATCCTCCCCAGTCGGGCCCACGCCACGCCGAGTACTCCGCAAATGTGGTAACCGTGCGACGCGAGGGCGCCGTACCCGCCCCTAGCCCTGCTGGATCCGGCGGCCGCGGGGCGATCGGCCCCGGCGAGCCCACAACCAGGCGCCGCCGAGGACGACGATCGCGCCGCCGGAGGCGAGCACCCACGCAGAGCGGTCGCTGTCGTCATCGGCCTGCGACGGCGTCTCGGCCGAGCCTCCCCCTGCGGCGACGTCGCGCTGCGAGCCCGCGTGGAGTTGGTCCCACTCGGCGTCGGGGATCCGTACCTGGTAGATCGTCGAGGGCAGCTTCTCGGTGCCGACGAGCACCGACGGGCCGTCGTCCCGCACGGTGAGCGACTCACTCTGCGGCTGGGGCGGCGTGTCGATCGACGCGAGCTCATGCCAGCCGGGGATCGCGTAGACCACAACGTCGACGTAGGTCCGCAGCAGTACGCCGCTGCCGTCGGGAAGGTACGCCCCATCGGTCACCATGCCCTCGGTGGCGACGTCGCGGATCGGTCGGGCGACATTGATCCGATCGTCCTGGAGCGGATTCGGCAACTCGTAGACGCTGCCGGCGAGCAGGTTCTTAGTGACGATCGACATCCGTCCGGTGGCCGGGTCGACCAGCAGTGCCTCGGCATCACTCGGTCCGTCGGCGTAGCGGACCGCGTAGACATTCGGCGAAACGGTCGCGTCCCCGGTTGTCGGTTGGTCGAGCGCATACAGCGCGATCGTGTTGCGGCTTTCCGCGTTGTCGCCGATGTCGCCGACATACAGCCGGTCGTCGGTCCCGATCGCCATCGCTTCGGTGTCCTCGCCCTCGACATCGAGCGTCGTGGTCCCGACGACGTCGCCGGAGTCGAGCTCGATCACGAACACGACCGTGTCGTTGCCCGAGTCGTTGATCGTGTACGCGAGATCCGGATCGACGGTGCTTTGCACCAATGCACTCGACTCGGGGATCCGGTCGTCAGTGATCTCGGCAACCGGATCGTGGTGGGCATCCGCGTACGCCGGGGCCGACGTCGCCCCGAGCGCGAGCATCGACCCGACGAGCAGGCGCCCCCGCACGCGACTCACGAAGCGTCCTCGAGCAGCTCGGCGAGGCGGGGGCGTACCTGCCACTGGGCGATCAGGTCGGCGTACTCGGAGGCGACCGCCCGGTCGCCGGTCGAGCCGGTCCGCACGGCCCGCAGCATCGTGTTGCGCGGCGTGTGCTTCGACCCGACGAACTCGACCACATCAACGCGGTAGCCGTGCATCCGCAACAGCGCCGCCCGCATCGCGTCAGTAAGCGTGTCGGCAAGCCGCTCACGCAAGATGCCGTGCCGCGTCACTAGACCGAACGGCTGCGGCGTCGGTGCCGACCGCAGTCGGCGCTGCAGGTCGTGATGGCAACAGGGCGCAGCCAGTATCAAGGGCGCCTGCCAGGCAACCGCACGGGCCAGCGCGTCGTCGGTCGCGGTATCGCAGGCATGCAGGGCGAGCACGACGTCCGGGTCGTCCCCGACCGACGCGGTCGCGATGTCGCCGCGGACGAAGCGCAGTCGGTCGCCGCAGCCGAGCTCCTCGGCGAGCTCGCTGTTGCGCCGGCGAGCCTGCTCCTTGACGTCGACGCCGATGAACCGGACCGGCAGGCCTCGCACAGCGCTCAGCCAGCGGTAGGCGGCGAAGGTCAGATAGGCGTTTCCGCATCCGAGGTCGACGACGCGCAGCGGATCGTCGGCGGTCGGCGTCCGCACCGTCCCGGCGTCGAGCGCGCCGTCGAGCGCGGCCGCCAGCTGCCGGCAAAACTCCTCGATCTGGCGGTATTTCGCCTGCCGGGACGGTTTGATGCTGCCCGACCGGTCGGCGATACCGACGGCGCGCAGGTACGGATCGGAGCCGTCGAGCATCCGCTGCTTGGGTCGGTCGTGCGTACGAAGGGCCTCCGACTCCGCCTCCCGCGGGTCGATATGCACCTGGGCCGCGCCCTTCTTGGTCACGCGCAGCTGGGTTACGGCGTCGCGCGTCTCGACGCGCCAGTTGCCGAGCGGCTCTGCGAGCAGCTCGTCCACCGCGTCACCGGCCGCGTCGCCCGGCGCGACGTTGCGGGTGAACGCCTGGGTGTCGTCGTAGGTCGTGAGCTGCAGATGCGGCCCGGACGCGAGATCGACCGGCCGCACCTCGACCCGACGCCACCGCGGCGCCTGTCCGCGCTGCCGGCCAGACCCGACGGCACGCACCAGCCGCTCGGTGTCGAGCAGCTGGGCGCGCAAGTCGGACAGCGCCGAAGCAAGGGGTTCTGGCACGACACCCAGCCTGCCAGACGGCGGACTGTCAGCGTCCATCGCGAGAGTCCGCGGCGGCTTGGAGGGGAAGTCGCGCATGCGACACTGCCATCGGCGTTGTTGGGAGGTGGACGCGGATGATCGCCGAACCGGTCGAGGGCAGAGTGGACGCTCCGCTTCGACGCCGTTAGCCGATGACGGCCGCGACCACGACGATGACGAGCAATACCACCAGCAAGCTCGGAATGATCATGCGTCGATAGCGCGGATGCACGCTGGTCACCCTAGACCGGGCGCCGCAGCGGATAGTCACCGATCCGCTCGTGGGTGAAGCGGCCCTCGTCGTCGGGTCGAGAAACGACGATCGCGATCCGGTCGACCGCCCACGAGGGCCCCTCGTACGCGTCCAGCTCCTCGACCATCGCGCCGAAATCCCGCCGTACTCGTGATCGCGCAACCGTCAGGTGCGGCCGATAGCGCCGATCGTCCAGGGCCCAGCCCTGGCGGCGCAGCCGGGCGGTCAGATTGCGCTGGATACCGGCCAGTCCGCGGTCGGCTGGCTCGACGCCGACCCAGAGGATGCGACCCCGGGTACGCGACGGAAACGCGCCACTGCCTCGAAACCGGGCCGACGTCGCATCTCGGATCGCGGCGCAGCGCGCCACCGTACGCTCGAGCCGGCGCACCTGATCGGCGTCGAGCTCGGCATGAAACGTCAGCGTCAGGTGCCACTGCTCGGGCTGCGTCCAGGTCAGGTCGTCGTGGGCCGATCGGAGCGGGCCGACGATCCGTTCGAGGTCGGCCACCGCCGCCGGCGACGGATAGAGCGCGGTGAAGACACGCACCGGTCCACGCTATCGAGCCGGCGACCTCAGCCCATCACGTCGACGAGCCGGCGCCGAAGCCGCGCCGCGAGATCGTGGTCGCCCGTGATCGCTAGTACGTCGCCGTCTCGGCGCCCCCACAGCCACAGGAACACGTCCTCGGGTCGACCGGCGATCTCGGTCGCGACCTCGTTGGTGTCGCCCTCGACGACGGTGACCGAACGCAGATCGGCCGCGACCGTCCACGAACGTCCCCCCGCCGTGACCCGGATTCGCGCGTCGAGCGGCTCCTCGGTGTCGAACTCGCTCCACGACGAGCCGGCCAACATGGTCCGTAGGACCTCGTCGATGCCGTCGGTCGCGAGCTCGTCATCGATCGGGGTCGGCACGCCGTGCGCCAGCTCGGCGTCGTAGCGGTGGACGGCGATCTCAAGGGCCATCCGGCGATACCAGAAGCCGATGGTCTGATCCGATTCCCACGGTGTGCCCACGACCTCGTCCGGATCACGCGACTCGAGCGCCTCTAGCAGGGCCGTCGTCGCTTCGTCGAAGAACGCCCTCGGCTCCCGGTCGGCAAACTCCCGGGGCGGCCAGGGATCCGGGGGTCGCCGCTCCCGTAGCCACGCCACCTTGTGCAGGTAGACATACGCGGTGTGGTCGAGCACGTCGGCGACGGTCCATCCTTCGCAACTCGGGACGTCGGCGTCGAGCCCAAGCCGCCCCATCTCGGCGAGCCGCGCGGAGTCGGACCGGATCAGGCGCCGGTAGTCCGCGAAGTCGAGCCAACCGGTGCGCACGTCCCGTGTCGTCATGGCCACAGCCTGACACGACACGATGACAACTGCTTCGGCCAGTGACGAAGGTCCCGATATCGCGGAGCGCGCGACTCTGGAGCCGCTGGCGAAGTGGGGTCAGCCTGTCGTCGACAACGCCATCTCGACGTCCGAGGGTTGACATGGACCTGGATGCCCGGCGGGAGCGCCTCCGCCATGCGACGAGACAACTCGCCGTCGTGAGCGGAGCGGTCGTGGCGTACTTCGGCGTTCGAGCGCTCACGCAAGGCGATCCGGCCGTCGCCGACCGCAACGCGGATCGGGTGATCGCTCTCGAACAGCAGGCCGGCATCTACGCCGAGAAGGCCCTTCAACAGTCGGTCATGGACACCGAGGTCCTGTCGACCGTCGCCAACTGGGTGTACATCTGGGGCCATTGGCCGGTGATCGTCGCCGTCCTCGTCTGGCTGTACGGGCGGACGCCGGACAGGTTCGTGGTCTATCGCAACGCGATGCTGCTGTCCGGTGCCGTCGGAATGGTCATCTTCGCGACGTTTCCGGTCACGCCGCCACGCCTTTTGGAGCTGGGCCTGATCGACACGGTGAGCGATCAGTCGTACGCGTACCGGGCGCTGCAGCCCCCGTCGTTGGTCAACCAGTACGCGGCTATGCCGAGCTTCCACGTCGGGTGGGACCTGCTGATGGGTGTCGCCCTGGTCCGTGAGGGTCGTCGCGTGTGGGTGCGCGCCCTCGGCTGCCTGCTACCGCTCGCGATGGCGTGGGCCGTTGTGGTCACCGCCAACCATTACGTGCTCGACGGTCTCGTCGGTTCGGGCATCGCCATCGGGTCGCTGGCGGTCGCCGTCGCCATGCGCCGCCGCCTCGACGGCAATGCCCTCGCGGGAGGCGACGGTGAGGCTGAACGGCCGGCCCGGGACCGGTCGGACGGCGAGATCACCGCTCCTCAAGTACGCGACGAGCGCAACCGCCAAGCCCGCGAGGGTCAGCAGCCCGCCGCCGATCAGGGTCCACCGGGCACCGAACTGCTCGCCGAGCCAGCCGATGAATGGCGCGCCGGCCGGCGTACCGCCCATGAAGATCATCAGGTACAGCGACGCGACCCGGCCACGCATCTCCGGGAGCACCGTCAGCTGGATGGTGGCGTTGGCGGTCGTGATCATGGTCAGCGCGAATAGGCCGACGACCGGAACGAAGAGGGCGAACGACCAGTACGTCGGCATCAGACCGAGAAGGACCTCGGCGACACCGAACACGAAGGCACCGCCGACGACGATCCGCAGCCGCGGCCGCGCCCGCCGGGCAGCCAAGAGCGCTCCGGCCAGCGAACCGACGGCCATGAACGAGCCGAGCACGCCGTACTCCCCTGCGCCCTTGTGATAGACCTCGGTCGCCATGAGGGCCGACGTCATCTGGAAGTTCATGCCGAACGTCCCGACGAAGAACACCGTGGCGAGCAGCAACAGCAGGTCCGGTCGCGAGCGTACGTAGCGCACGCCCTCACGGATGGCGCCGGGACCCCGTCGAGCCGGCGTCGCCGGTCGCAGCGACCGCGGGTCCATCATGCGCAGCGACAACACCACGGCGAGATAGCTGGCCGCGTTGATCAAGATCGCCCAGCCGGTCGCCTCGACGCCCGATCCGAGCGCGGCGATCAGCCCACCCGCGACGGCGGGGCCGATGATCCGAGCCGAGTTGAACGACGCCGAGTTGAGCCCGACCGCGTTGGCCAGGTCGTCGGTGCCGACCATCTCGACGACGAACGACTGCCGGGCCGGCGCATCGAATGCGGTGCCGGTACCGAACAGGAACGCCAGCACGTACACGTGCCAGGCCTCGGCCGATCCCGTGACGGCAAGCAGCCCCAGCATGGCCGCGGGCACCGCCATCATGAGCTGGGTCGCGTACAGGACCTTGCGCTTCGCGAAGCGGTCGGCGACGACGCCGGCCAGCGGCGACAGCACCAGCATGGGCAAGAACTGCAGTCCGGTCGTGATGCCGAGCGCGGCGCCGCTACCAGTCAGCTGCAGCACCAGCCAGTCTTGGGCTACCCGCTGCATCCAGGTGCCGACGTTGGAGACGACCGCTCCAGCGGCATAGATGCGATAGTTACGGACTCTGAGCGCGCGAAACGTCGGACTCACGGATCGGCCTCGCTGACGCTCGGCATCGAGAGGAGCCGGACTGCGGTGTTGAGTTGTTCGCTCGCAAGCTCGATCACGTGTTAGCCAGCCTCTCCAGGATCACCGCGGCCTCGCGCATCACGGCCCGATCCTGGGGGTCAAGCTCCTTCAGCCGCTGCGCCAACCAAGCGTCGCGGCGCTTGCGCTCGGCCGTCAGGAGTTGCACTCCGGGCTCTGACACCCGAAGGAGCACCTGACGACCGTCCTCGGGGTCCGGCGTCCGGACCACCATCCCCATGTCTTCGAGACAGTTCACCGTCCGCGTCATCGACGGTGGCTGCACGTTTTCGTACCGGGCCAGGGCGCCGACGGTGATCGGGCCCTTCCGCATCAGCGTTCCCAGCGCCGACAGCTGAGTGGCCGACAGCTCGGAGTGCCGCTCCTTGCGGAGTCGGCGGGACAGCCGCGACACCGATACCGCGAGAGAGCTGGCGAGACCGGCCTGGGTCCGCACGAGCCTCGCGACGTCGGTGGGCATGTCGTTAGGGTAACTCATTACCTATGCTAACGATCTTGTGGGTTCGTCTATTCCCGTACGCGATAGTCCCCCTGCACCTGTCAGGTGAGCTGGGATGCCCCAACCGGGATTCGTCATGCCAGCCTCTGCGCCGCGGCGTACGCTGCGCACGACCACTGCTCAGGTCGCGGATCGTCCATGTCCAAGACGATGAGCCGGTCCCGAAGCCGAGCGGCGGCGACCGTCTGGCGTTGGCTGGCGTGCACCACGACCGCGACGAGAGTGCTTTCCAAGGGCAGCTGACCGTAGATCTTCACCGGGTGGACACCGTCGAACCGGGCGGTAGGCAGCGCCGCCAGCGTGTCCCAGGCGAAATAGAAGCGGACCGCAGGCGGATAGCCTGGCCTCAGGTCGAACGGCACAAGGTCGCGGTTGAGGAGGCGGCTGTAGGCAACGGCCTCGGGAGCGGTGCATCGCCCATTGGCGACCATCACATGCTCGAAGTAGTCGGGCGGCTCGCCCCACGTGCTGGCTGTCGCGTGCTCGTATCCATCGCGTCCGCTGATCGCGGTCGCGCACCGCAGCGCACCATCGGCGAGTACCTGTGACGCCACCGCGGCCGGCGCGCCGTGACAGACGAGATCGGCGCTGCAGCCGTCGCGAAATACGTGCGTGCAGCATTGGACTGCGGACTCGCCAGGATGTACTCGGACGGCCGGGGGTCGCCACGTGTGCCAGTCCGACAAAGCGGGATCGGCGACGACACCCACGGTTCGACCATGGACCGTCTCGTACGCCAGGAAGTCGGCAACCACCTGATGATCGAGCGCACTCGGGCCGTCCGGCCGCACGGCGTGACGGTACCGCCACTCACCATCGGGCCCACCGTGCGGAAAGGGAAGCCCGCCGACAGCAAGCTCGAGCACCGACCGGTTCGCGATCTCTCATCATGCACCGCGCTGGTCGCTGCGCCCACGCCGAACCAGCAGCACGCGCACTGGCCGACGTCGCTTCCAGAGAGATCTCGCCGTCATGCCGTTGGCCATGATCTAACCTGGTGCGGTGACCCGCTCGAAGCACGGTCGAGAACCCCTGTGGCGCAGGAGCCGCGCGTCCGGTTCGCATTCACACCGGACGGATCGGCGGGCGAACGGCAAGAGCGACACCAATGGCAACAGCAACGGCGAGGACAACGGCCATCGCTCGACGAGCCGACGAGCGCTTCGCCGAACTGAGCGCCGATTCAGTCGGGCAAGGCGTTCCGAGCCGTCCGCCGAGCAGCCGGCCGAGCAGCCCGAACGTCAGCCGGCCGACGAACCGACCGAGCCGCGCCGTGAACGCCGTCGCCCCGAGCCACATCATGTCGTAGCCGACGTCGAACCGCTCGACGTCGACGGCGTCCGTACCGTCGCGATCGGATCAGTCGCGTGGATCGTCGCCTTCGTCGCCATGCTGCCGTTCATCGGGACCCTCAAAGACAACGACCGGCTGTCCTGGCTGTGGATCTGCATCGCCGGGTTCGGCCTCGGCCTGATCGGCGTCGAATACTGCCGGCGCCGCCGCAACCTGCTGGCCTCGGAGCCGGGGCGGCGCCGCGCGGCGGCGAGCCAGTTCGGGGCGGCCGGCGACTGACCCTCGGGTCAGAAGACCGACAGCTCGTCGGTGGCGTAGGTGTCGAACACAGGCGGCGGAAGCTCGGCCGATCGAGGCGAGCGGACGGGGTTGCCTTCGGAGTGAGCCCCACAGCCGTGGTCGAATGCGACGATCCGGCCGTCGTCGGGCGCCGACTCGTTGGCGCACACCCCGAACACGGTCGAAAGCGGTCCGGCGATCGGGATCAGGAAGCCACACGTACGACACGGCGCCGGAGCCGACTGGGCGTGGTCGGAATCGGGGCCCTGCGACCCTTCGTACCAGCGCTGCACGACGGCGTCTCGGCCCTCGAGCGACAGAACGCGTGTGCGTCCTAGACCGATCTCGTCGGCAACCGGACGTACCGACGCGTCGTCGACCATTGCGTCGGTCATCTCGTCGCCGGTCAACCACGACGGCACCAGGCGCGGATCGTCCTCGTCCGGAGGCAGCAGGTCACCCGGGCCGAGATCGCCCGGCTCGACCCGTTCGCGGTAGGGCACCCACTCGGGCGCGACGACCGCGGCCGGTCCGGGCAGCAGCACGATCTCGTTGACGGTCACACCGCGCTGCCGCGGCGCCCGCGTCACGACGACCGACCAGTGCCACCCGCGGTAGCCAGGCTGTCGGCTCTCGAACTGATGACTCAGCACCCGCTCGCCGTGTACCTCGTGACCGAGGTGGTCACCGACGTGCTCGGGATCGACCGAGTCGACCAGCGCCGCCCGCGCCTCGTCGACGGCGTCGCGGCAGACGAGGTCGGCGCGCGGCCGTCGCGATGGAGTGCTCACGGATCGATTGTCCCGTACGCCTGTCGGCAAGGCGAATCGGGGAGATCGCACCAAGTGCGGCAACCCTCACGCCTGGTGCGGCAGGATGGTACGTGAGCGAGCTTGCGAGCGAACAATTCAACACCGCAGGGAGCTTGCGAGCGGCCGCGCAGCCGCGCGCGAGCGGGCATCGCGGGTGTGCGGTTCGAGCGAGATCCCGCGTACGAGCGGCCGACGAGGGAAGCGAGGATGGGTCGCGTGACACACCCCGGCGACCGGCGACCCGGCGATCCCCGATACGGCGGCTCGTCGGATTCGCCGCAGGGCACGCCGCCGGGTGGCCCGCGCCCGCCCGAGCCCGGCAAGGCCGCCAAGGCGGCCGACGCAACCGGACGCGCGGCGCGAGCTTCGGGGCGCCTCGCCAAGAAGAGCGTCGGGGCCGCCCGCCGAGTGACGCACGCCCACGGTGCCGGTGAGAGTGGCCTGGCCCGGTTGCTCGAGGTCCACGCCTTCAACGCAGCCGGCGATGCCGCCGTCGCCGTGGCGCTCGCGGGTTCGCTGTTCTTCTCGGTTCCGACCGGCGAGGCGCGGCCCAAGGTGGCGCTGTTCTTGCTCCTGACGATGCTGCCGTTCGCCATCGTGGCACCGCTGATCGGTCCATTCCTCGACCGGTTCCGGCGGGGTCGCAAGGTGGCGATCGGGGCCATCCTCGGCTCGTCGGCGCTGTGTGCCTGGGTGCTGTCCGGCTCGGTCGAAGACGAGTCGCTCGCGATGTACCCGGCGGCGCTTGGCGTCCTGGTGGCCTCGAAGGCGTACGGCGTGACCAAAGCCTCGGCGGTGCCGCGCGTACTCCCGGAAGGGTTCACTCTTGTCCGGGCCAACGCCCGGATCTCCCTGGTCGGCACCGGCGCAGCCGTCATCTCGGCCCCGCTGGCGGCCGGCGCGGCCCAGATCGGACACGCCTGGGCGCTGCGCTATGCGTTCGTCCTCTTCGTCATCGGGGCCGTGCTCACGTGGTGGCTGCCGGCGAAGGTCAACTCGCCGGAGGGCGAGGAGCAGGTCTCGATGGCGGCGATGCGCGGTGGCACGAAGGGTATGCGGGTCGGGATCACGCCGACCGTCATCGGCGCGCTGCGCTCCAACGCCGGGCTCCGGTTCATGTCCGGGTTTCTCCTCATGTACATGGCGTTCGTGCTCCGCGAGCATCCGTTCGACGGCTGGGAAGACCACGGCACCTGGCTGCTCGGGCTGGTGATCGGCGCCGCCGGCCTCGGCAACACCGTGGGCACGCTGATCGGGTCGATCCTGAAGGCCCGCAAGCCCGAATTCACCGTTGTCGTGGTCTTGCTGGTCGACGCGACGATGGTCACCGTGACGGCTTTGCTCTACTCCCTCGTGACGGCGGTGGTCCTCGGCTTGACCGTCGGGATATGTCAGTCGTTGGGCAAGCTCAGCCTGGATGCGGTCATCCAGCGCGACGTGCCCGAAGCGGTGCGCACCAGCGTCTTCGCTCGATCGGAGACGTTGCTGCAACTGTCCTGGGTCATGGGTGGCTTCCTCGGCATCGCGTTGCCGCTGACTCCGACCCAGTTCGGCTTGGGCACGGCCGCCGCCGTACTCGTGGTCTGGTCGGCGATCGTGGTGCAGTACGTCCTGCGGCGCCGAAACGAGCCGGCTGCCGGGCCAGGCGGACCGATGGGACCGCCCGCGGCGGCACCCTCATGGGCCGACGACGATACCCAGCGGATGGCCCAGCCGCCTCCGGACGGGCCGACTCAGCAGTGGGGGCCGCCGGCGCGGCCGCACGACCCGACGCAACCGATGCGGCGGCGCCGGGACCGTCACGGCTGATCCCGCTCCTGTAGCACCACGGCTAGAGATCGAGCTGGTCGGCAAGGGCACGGAGGACCGCTGCCGCTCGCTTCGCGGTGCTGCGATCGGGGTGCCGGCCGGCCCGATAGGCGTTTTCGACATCGTCGAGCAGCCGGATCGTGTCCTCTACGATCACCGTCATCTCTTCCGGCGCCTTCCGTTTGGCGTCGCGCTGCGCCTTCGACTTGGCCCGAGACACCGATGGCGGCGGATCGAGCAGCCGTACTTGCAACGCCTGCGCACCGCGCCGGCCTTCGACGACGCCGAACTCGACCCGGGCGCCCGACCGCAGCGTGGTGACACCATCCGGCAGCGCCGACGCACGAACGTACACGTCGCCTCCGTCGTCGCTGTTGAGGAAGCCGAAGCCCTTGTCGGCGTCGTACCACTTCACCTTGCCAGTAGGCACGATGACCTCTCGTTCAAATCGTGGGGTGGTTGGTGTCCGCAACTCGCCAGCGCGGGCGCCTGGCCTGGAGGGCAAGCCTACGGGTCGGCGCGAGTCGGCTCCACTCGGATAGCACCCGTCGTCGGGCCGTGGCGGCGACGCTCGTCGGCAGACAACAGCTCGTTCATCGCGCCGGAACGGAATCCCTTCGGGTCGATCTCGACCGCGTCGAATCCGACCATCCGTACCGCGTCGAGCACGGCTGCCCGGGCGACGTCATCCCGATCGAGGGTCGCGACGACGGGGGCGTCGAGCTCGATCCGGGCCCGCTCGTCGAGGTCGCGTACTCGCAGGTTTTCGACGCCGATGCCGTGCTCGGCGAGCGTCGTACGCAGCGCCGCCTCGGCCCGTTCGACTCGGGCCAGCCGATGCGGCGTCACTTCGATCCCGTAGGCGATCCGCGACGACAGGCAGGCGGCGGCCGGCTTGTCCCACGTCGGCAGCTCCCATCGGCGCGAGGCCTCGCGCACCTGCGCCTTGGTGAGTCCAGCGTCCCGCAGCGGCGTCACCGCCCCACGCTCGGTGGCGGCCCGGATGCCCGGGCGAAAACCCGCACGGGCGTCGTCGGCGTTGGTGCCCGTCGCGACGACGGCCAGGCCGTGCTCGGCGGCGAGTGGCGTCAGCACGTCGAGCAGTTCGGACTTGCAGAAGTAACACCGATCGCCGTTGTTGGCCCGGTAGCCTTCGCTGTCGATCTCGTGCGTACGCGGCGTCAACTGCCGGACGCCGAGACCGTCGGCGAACGCGGCGGCCGGACCGCGCTCGGATTGCGGCAGCGACCCGGAGTACGCCGTCGCCGCGATCACCCGATCGGCGCCGAGCGCCCGTACCGCCGCGGCCAGCAAGAACGCCGAATCGGCCCCACCGGAGTAAGCGACAAGGACCGAGCCCCACTCCCGAAGTTGGGCCTCGAGCGCTGCGAGTCGCGCCGCGAGCAGGTGTTCGTCGAGCCATGCGGGAAACTCTGCGAGGGAGTCGAGCACCGCCTCGGCACCGGCGTCGGCCAGCTCCTGACGCGAGCTGGTGCCCGTGGCCACGCCGACGCCAGTGGCCCCGGCGCCCCGGGCCGCGTCGATGTCGTGGACGTGGTCGCCGACGTAGATCGTGGCCCCTTCGGCCCGCAGCGCTTCGGCCTTGCCGTCCCGCCAGGCCCTGCCGTGCACCGCGTCGACGTCGAGCCGCAGGTGCTCGACGTGGCGGGTGGCGTCGCGGGCATTCTTGGCGGTCACGACGACGCTGCGACCGGACTGGGCCCGGACCGCGGCGAGGGCCGCCTCGACCCCGGGCAGGGGCAGGGAGGGCTCGATCGCGACCTCGGGGTAGATCTCCCGATAGCGGTCTGCCATCGCCTGGACCTGCTCAGGCGGAAACCACTCGGCCATCTCGACTTCGACCGGCGGGCCGAGGCGCGACACGACGAGGTCGCGGTCGATCGCGACCCCAGTCTCGGCGGCGAGCACGTCAATGGCCGCTTTGATCCCGGGCCGCGAATCGATCAGCGTCATGTCCAGATCGAACCCGACGACGAGTCGATCCAGCGAAGGCAAGGCGATTGGCACGCCCCCCAGCCTAGGCAGCCGCTGTAGTGCGCTTGACCCCAGTCAGCCGGGAGCGGCGCCTAGCCGGGAGGCGGCTTCTGCCCGCGAGCGTCCGTGGATGGGCCTGGCCGCCTCGCGAGGAACGAGCGAGGC
>JBKOYM010000151.1:0-14116 GCA_046725375.1 Actinomycetota bacterium | reverse complement strand
CTCGATGACCTTCTCCGGGCCGACGTTGTACGGCAGCTCCGTGACGACGATGCCCTTGCGCCGCGGTGTCACCGACTCGACCCGCGCCGTCGCCCGCATGCGGAAGCTGCCCCGGCCGGTCTCGTACGCCTCGCGGATCCCGTCGAGGCCGACGATCTTGCCGCCGGTCGGGAGGTCGGGTCCCGGGACGAACCGCATCAGGTCGTCTACAGAGGCGTCCGGGTGGTCGATCATGTGGCGCAGCGCCTGGACCACCTCGACCAGGTTGTGCGGCGCCATGTTGGTCGCCATGCCGACCGCGATGCCGGTGGCGCCGTTGACCAGCAGGTTCGGGATCGCCGCCGGCAGCACCGACGGCTCGTACTCGCGGCTGTCGTAGTTGGGCCGGAAGTCGACGGTCTCCTCGTCGAGCGCGTCGGTCATCGCGGGCGCGGCGGGCGCCATCCGGCACTCGGTGTTGTGGTTGACGAAGCCGCCGGCCAGGAACGAATGGTCCTCGCTGTCGACCCGGATCGAATACACCGGCTCGGGGTCGCAGTCCTCGATCCGGTCGACTTCGACGAAGCGATAGCCAGAATCCATGACCGTCGAGACGACGCGAAGCATCTCGGGATCTTTGAACTTGCTGACGAGCAGTGTGCGATCGCTTTGCCAGCGCTCGAAGCGGTCGAAGTTGTGCTGGAGCAGCCAGGTCTTTCCCGTGCCGCGACCTTCTCCCAGCGTGCTTCGTACGTAGTCGGCGACGTACGGCGCATAGTCCTTTGTCAATCGATGTGTGTACGCCGGCGCCTGGCTGAGCCAGTCGTCAAGCTTGCGCCGCTTGGTCGTCAGGAAACCGACTCGTTCGGCGAACGCCCGGACGTTGTGGGTGCCGGAGATGACGAGTCGATACTCGCCTCGCGCGTAATGGGTGAGGTTGGAATGGACGCCGAACTCGAGTAGCAGTTCCTGCAGACCAGTGGCTAGTTGCTCGCTGTAGGTCGAGTACTGGATGGTCGTCGAGTTGTCGTGGGCGTGCCGGATGCCGCCATCGCCTTCGTACAACGCCATCAGGAACGCTCGCTTGAGTCCGACGGTGCCGCGCCAGACTCTCTCGGGGATACGCTTGTCCGCCGACTTCCGGCCGATCATCTCGGCGAGCGGGCTCCGTTCGAAGTGTGAGAGCTTTTGGACGTCGAGGTGATAAATGTCGCGTTTCGACCGTCGAAGCTTCTGCGCGTTGACGTAGCGCCGGCCGCCGACGATGGCGTCATACGCGTCGAGGACGTACATGAAGTACTCGTCGTCAGTATTGCTGAAGCCAGCCCGGACATGGGATGCGTATCCTTCCGAGACCCAGGCTCCTAGGAGCGTGCCGAGCATCATGTCCCTTGCCGTCGGCACCTCGGTGGTCCAGGCGTTCCGCGCCAGACACACGACCGTGCCCGGCGTGATCTCGTCGAGGCGGAGCCACTGGAACATTGGTACGCCAGCGACCGGCAGCAGGCACAGAACGGGGTGATTGTGGCTGCCGCGGATCGCATGGCCGCTCTTGGTGACAAGCCGCTGGATCGGGTGGACACCGGAGTTGAAGGCCTTGGTGGCTCGGACCGGCTTGCCGTCCTTGTCGAGCACTTCGACGTCGATGTCGGCCTCGCT
This sequence comes from Actinomycetota bacterium, assembly GCA_046725375.1. GTDB lineage: Bacteria > Actinomycetota > Actinomycetes > Propionibacteriales > Nocardioidaceae > DATFRX01. Next base: position 12,478 of record JBKOYM010000151.1, on the reverse strand, counting down.
GTTGGCCGGATGGTCGGCAAAGTCCGAGATTCTGCGCGTCGAGCCGTCCGCAAGGCGAATCCTGGTATCGCCGACGACGCAGTACCGCATGGCCGCCGGGGGGTCGTCTGGAGATCCATAATTTCCGTGCCCGTCGACCACTGGCAGCCGCATCGACCAGCTCTGCGCCAGCCGTACGAGCGCGTCGTAGATGGCGCCGTCGCCGTGCGGGTGCAGCCGGCCCATGACCTCGCCGACGACCCGGGCGCACTTGACGTGGCCGCGGTCGGGCCGCAGATTCATGTCGGCCATGGTGTAGAGGATCCGGCGCTGCACCGGCTTCAGGCCGTCGCGGGCGTCCGGGATGGCCCGCGAGTAGATGACCGAATAGGCGTACTCGAGGTAGCTGTTGCGCATCTCCTCGCCGACGTCGATGTCGACGATGTGCTCCTCGAAGTCTTCGGGCTCGGCGGTCTTGCTGCGTCGTGCCATAGGTGTTGTGATCTCCTCGTACGGGCGGCGTCCCTATTCTGTCTCGCACCCCCGCGCGCGCGTGCGAGGCTCGCCCGATCATGCACGGATGCCCCGCGGCGAACGTCCCATTCGGGCGGGTCGTGCCGAGTTGGTTACTCCCGTCACACCGGCATCGGATGCGGCACGGATCGAGGGTGGTCGCCGTCGACACCCTCGGTCGGTGCCGCACGCGTGGCGCAGGAGGTGGCGATGTCGGCGGGGCGCGCCAGGCTGACCCCATGAGCCGTACGTTTCCGGAGCCGCAGTCGACGACCGCCGACCCCAGCCGGCTGTTTGTCGACTACCTGGACTTCTATCGCGCCACGATCGAGGCCAAGCTGACCGGCATGTCCGACGCCGACCTGCGGCACAGCCGGCTGCCGTCGGGCTGGACGCCGATCGAGCTGCTCAAGCATCTCGTCTTCATGGAACGGCGCTGGCTGGTCTGGGGCTTCCAAGCCGAGGCCGTTGACGCGCCGTGGGGTGACCGCGGGCCCGAGGACCGGTGGTACGTGGCCGACGACGAGTCGCTCAACGACCTCGTCGCAGCCCTGCATCGGGGCGGCGCCCGTACCCGCGAGATCGTCGAGGCATCGGATCTAGCAGCGCTCGGCGGGGTCGGCGGCCGCTTCGATGCTGACGCGGAGCCGCCGACGCTGATCTGGATCCTCTTCCACGTGCTCCAGGAGTACGCCCGGCACGCCGGTCATCTCGACATCGTCCGCGAACTCGCCGACGGCGCCGTGGGGGAGTAGTCGGCGCCTACCAGCAACGCTCGGGTTGAGATGCCCCGCTGTCCTCGCCCACCGGCGGTTGCCGTCCACCACGACGCCGACATGATTCGGCAGCCGACGGATGCGCGTCAAGGGGGCTATTCTCCGTCGTCGCCCGGCGATGTGTGATGTCTCAGGACATGGGTAACGGTTCTGTATCAGGACATGGGTGACACTCGATGTATCAGGACATGGGTGACGTTCTGCGGCCTTGCCGTGGGCCGCGGGGCTGGCTGTTGCCGACGTACTTGATTCCAGGGCTGTGGCAGGTGCGATCTGGGCGCCGATGAGAAATGGCGCCGACACTGGTCTGGGTGGGGTCCGGTGAATGCGGGGCGCGTCTCAAGGGAGGGTAACGAGATGAGACCACTTCGATACTCGATCAACGTCACGCTAGACGGCTGCTGCCATCACGAGGCAGGCCTCTCCCCGGACGAGGAGTCGATGCGCTACTGGACCGCTGAGATGGCACGGGCCGATGCCCTGCTATTCGGCCGAGTGACCTACGAGATGATGGAGTCGGCGTGGCGGAAGCCGGCCACGGGCACCTGGCCTGACTGGATGGATGAGTGGGAGGTCCCGTTCGCCGAAACCATCGACCGCGCGAAGAAGTACGTCGTGTCGAGCACACTGAGCGGGGTCGACTGGAATGCCGAGCTGGTGCGAGGCGACTTGGGGCAAGCGGTTCAGCGGCTCAAGCAGGAGTCAGGCGAGGGCATCTGGGTGGGCGGAGTGACGCTCCCCCTGGCGTTGGCAGATATGGGACTGATCGACGAGTACGAGTTCCTTGTGCAGCCTGTCCTTGCCGGACACGGGCCGACCTTGCTCGCCGGCCTGCGCGAGCGCATCCAGCTCGAGCTCGTGGATCGCCATGAGTTCCAGTCGGGGGCGGTCGTCCTGCGATACCGGTCCACGCGAGTTCCGGCTTGACGGGATTCCTCCTGCGCGTTGGCCGCTGCCTCGCGACGGAACGACGGCTCGGATCCCGGCCAGGGCGAAGGTTGCCTGACGCGACACCAGGTCGGCGACGGTGATCGTGTTGCCCTCGAATGACGACCAGGATCTGCTGAAGTCCGTAGCGGCCGTCGCCCCGCGCGCGGTTGCGCAGCTCGTGGAACGACTGGCGGGAGATGCCGTGCTCGGCGCAGAACCTCGTGGGCAGCCACCGCCGCAGACTCGCGTCCGAAGTGTCACCACCAACACACCCAGAACTGTCACCGATGTCCTGATGCACAACCGTCACCCATGTCCTGCGACATGACACGTCGCCCGGCGGTGCGCTCCTGTCGGTGGTCGAATGTATGTTCGACTTATTGCAGGTGCGGAGCCGCGCGACGCGGCGTTGATCGATCGGATGGTCGGTCTGTCGCGGGAGCAGAACCGGGTTGAGGCCCGCTTGGCGGGCTCCATCGTGGAGTTCGTCGACCTGCGGAGGTCCGAGCCGGTCGACGGCGTCGCCTCTGAGCGGGCGAGAGTCTTGCCGGGCGAGTTCGCAGCCGACGAGATCGCGGCGGCCCTGGGTTGGACCACCCATCGGGTCCAGAGCCAGGCCGCCAAGTTCCGACAGTTGCGGTCCAGGTTGCCGATGACCTGTGCTCTGTGGCGGGATGGAACCATCGACGGCTACACCGCGGGCAAAGTCGTCGAAGCCGCCGACCGGCTCACCAGGCCCGAATCCGTCGCGGCGCTGGATCATCAGGCCAGCGAGCGGGCTGCCAGTCACACGCCGACGCAGCTGTCCCGGTGGCTGAACCGGGCCGTGGCCAAGCTGGAACCCGATGCCGCCGGCCGCCGCCACCGCCAGGCGATGGCGGATCGGAAGGTGTGCACGCGGATGGAGCCCGATGGCATGGGCAGCCTGTGGATGCTGGCCGGCGCCGCCGACATCGCGGCCATCGACCATCGTCTCAACGAGCTGGCCCGCCACATGGGTGCCGACGATCCGAGGAGCATGGACCAGCGCCGTACCGACCTGGCCCGCGACCTCCTCCTCGGCCACGGCCCGCGCGGTGTGAACGGCGCACCCGGGATCGGGGTCGTCGTCCCGATCCAATCCCTCACGGGGATCGATGACACTCCCGGTGAGCTGGCCGACCGCTCCAACACCGTTCCCGCCTCGCTGGCACGGGAGATCGCGGCCCGACCCGGCGCCCTGTTCTACCGGCTGCTGACCGACGAACAGGGTCACCTGCTCGACGTCACCGAGCTGGGCCGTTTCCCCTCGAAACTGCTCGGCTACGCGATCGACGTTCGAGACGGCACCTGCGTCTGGTCGACGTGTACGGTGTCGGCCTCGAAGGGCGACCACGACCACACCATCGAAGCGCCGGACGGACCGACCGCGGCGTGCAACCTGGGCCCGCCGTGTCGGCGTCACCACCGGGCCAAGACGCACGCCGGCTTCGGTCTGGACCAGCCCGAGCCCGGCGTTTTCGTCTGGACAACGCCAACCGGCCACAAGTACGTCGTCGAACCGGAGCCGTTGCCCGTCGGCAGGTGGCCGACTCCGACAATGCTCGACGACCACACCCCCATGACCGAGCTCATGGACCTCATCGGCGATCCCGGCCCACCACTGTGGGAGACCACCGTCACCGACGCCCTCCCACCCGGCACCGGCCACGAGATCCTGCTCAGGCACGAGCTCGACGCGATTGCCGCCGGACCCGCACCGCCCTGACGACGGGGTTCACGGCGGGATGTCGGCCGGCCCCAGTCGGCGCTACTCTCGTTGGATGCTGTCTATCTCGTCGTCCGCGGAGGCTGTCCTCCGAATCTGGTGAGCGGCCGCAGCCGGCGGGCCATCCGCACCCGCACCAGTCGCGAGCTGCGCGCCCAACGCCGCCGACCTCACTCATGCTGGGATCACCTCTACGCCGCTCCGCTGTGGCCGATGCATGGCGCAAACCTCGGAACCTTGCTGCGTACGTGCGATGCGGTCGGAGCCTGCCTCGCCGTACCGCGATATCCCTGGGTCCCAGAAGCCCTAGCGCGAGGAAACACCTTGCCCCACAGGTCCTGCGTGCACTGGACCGGCGACCAGCTCACGTGGCTCGAGGCAATGGGCCGCGACGGCGCCCAAGTCATCGGGGTAGAACTCGCCGAGGATGCTGTGCGGCTTGCCGACCTTCCGACCGCTCGTCGAACGGACGGTCGTGGTACTCGGGCACGAACGGGCCGGAATTCCGCCCGAAGCGCTGGACCTGCTTGATGACGTCGTCGAGATCCCCATGGTGGGTACCGGGACGACGCTCAACGTGGCCGTCGCCGGCTCGCTGGTGCTGTACAAGACCGCCGGCCTGCTGTGACAGCCCGGGCGGCCTGCTGTGACAGCCCGGCGCTGGTTCCATGAGCCGGTGACCTGTCGGATCGCGGCCGCTATCGCGGGTCCGAACGCCCGAATGGCGAGATCTTCGGCCTGGTGACCGCTAGCCCCCGAAGGGTGTGGCCGGAGGGCCGGTGACCCCCACGTCGACCGCGTAGACGCGCCCGGCCGCATCGTCGTCGGCCAGGCCGTACGTCGCGGTCGTGATGAAGAGCCGATTGCGGTCGGGCCCGCCGAACCAGCAGCTTGTCGGCCGCGACGTGGGCAGCCAGACGCTGCTGTCGAGCTCGCCGTCCGGGTCGTAGCGGTGCACCGCCGAGCCGTCCCAGATCGCGACCCACAGGTATCCCTCGTCGTCGACGGTCATGCCGTCGGGGGAGAGCGCCGGATCGAGCTGGACGAACTGCCGACCGACGTCCGGTGTGCCGTCGTCGTCAAGGGCGTAGACGTCGATCCGCCCTTCGGTGCTCGACGCGAGGTACATCAGACTGCCGTCGGCACTGAAGGCGGGGCCGTTGGCGACGGTCAGGCCCGACAGCGCCAGCGTGACGGTGCCGTCGGGGTCGACGCGGTAGAGTCCACCGGCTCCGGGGGTGTTGTCGTAGGCCATGCTCGCGGCCCAAAATCGTCCGGCTGGATCGCAGACTCCATCGTTCATCCGCATCGGAGTCGGCGCATCGTCGGCGATGTTGTCGATCCATTGCAGCTCGCCGGGCTCGGTGATCATCGCGATGCCGGTGCCGGCGGCCGCGATCCAGCTGCCTGGCCGCCCGGACCACGGCGCGACCGCACCGAGGGGCACGTCAACGGCCGCCAGTACTGTTGGCGGCTTCGAGTCCGCCTCGGCATCGGCCAGCGTGATCAGGCGTCCGGCCAGGATGTCGACGTGGACGAGCCGTTCGCCGGTCCATCGGACTCCTTCGCCCAGCTCGCAACGATATCCGCTCCAAGCGGTGGGTTCATCGATCTCCACGCGATGTCCTTTCCGAGCGAATCCGCAGTCGCCACCGCGCTTCGCCGTCGTCGTCAGCCGTCGCCAGGTCGTCCGCGGCGGCACTGTCTCGGTCGAAGACCCGGCCCACCATGGGCTCGACGCCGATACTTCGGTACGGTGCGCCCGCCGGGAAGCCTCGCAGGTTGCGCCAGAGCGCGATGCCGGTCGGTTGCGACGCCGCCTCGACGCCGAGGTCCAGACGGTCGGTGCCGTCGACGACCCGAACACTCGACGTCAGCAGGATGGCACCGATCGCAGTCCCGTCGTCAGGTCCAAGCTGAGACAGCGACAGACCGAGCGGAGTCGGCCAGGCGTCCTCGACCCAGTTCGTGCCCGTGGGCCAGGGCGCGCCCGCGCCCGTCACGGCCGCCGCTTCCGGGTACACACGCGTACACGTACCCACTTTGGCTTCTAGCAACGCGTTGCGGGTGAGGTCGAGCAGCGCGTGCGCAGCCCAGACGAACGGGTAGCCCGGCGCGGCAGACAGTCGGTAGTCGACGACGAGTCCTCCGCCGTCGGTCCCGATCGTCCGAACCAGCTCGAACTCGTCGGTGCTGACCCGATGCGCGTCGCCGGCCGCGACCCACGGTCGGCTCCACACCGCACCGTGGTCGGGCCGGCCGCGGACTGTCGGCAGACACTCCTCGAGCCCACCGACGTCGACAAACTCGGCGCCCGGCTCGACTCGGTCGCGAGCCGGATCAGGTCGGTGCCAAAGCCATTCGCGGTCCGGCGTACGCAAGGAGGTCCATCGACCGCCGTGCCGGAGGTCGATCGCGTACGACAGCGGCTGCGCCGTCACCACTCGGCGAACGACCCGTCGTCGTGCCGCCACACCGGCGACCGCCAGGCATGGCCGCGCTGGTCGGCCTCGCGGACGGCTGCCTCGTCGACCTCGATGCCGAGCCCGGGCCCGGCCGGCCGCTCGGCATGGCCCTCGACGTACCGGAAGATCGTCGCGTCGACCACGTAGTCAAGCAGATCGCCCTCCCGGTTGTAGTGGATGCCCAGGCTCTGCTCCTGGATGAGGAAGTTCGGCGTCGCGAAGGCGACCTGCAGGCTGGCCGCCAGGGCGATCGGCCCGAGCGGGCAGTGCGGCGCGAGCGCGGCGTTCCACACCTCGGCGAGGCTCGCGATGCGGCGCACCTCAGAGATGCCACCGGCGTGGGAGATGTCCGGCTGGACGATGGCGACACCGGCCTTCAGCGCCGGCAGGAAGTCCGACCGTGAGTACAGCCGCTCGCCGGTCGCGATCGGCACAGTGCTCGCGTTGACCAGTGCCGGCAGCAGGTGCTGATGCTCGGGAAGCAGCGGCTCCTCGACGAAGAGCGGATGAAGCTCGGCCAGCAGGGGCAGCAGGCGTCGCGCGGTGGCGGCCGAGACGCGGCCGTGGAAGTCGACGGCGACATCGCGATCGAGTCCGAGTATCTCGCGCGCAATCGTCACGCGGTCGACGACACCGCGTACGTCAGCGGCGCTCGCGATATGTGGCAGTCGGCCCGAGGCGTTCATCTTGACGGCGGTGAACCCCGACTCGACCTGCGCCTCGACGGACTCGCGCACCTCCGACGGCTCGTCACCGCCGACCCAGCTGTAGACCCGAACCCGGTCGCGCACGGGACCCCCGAGCAGCTCGTGGATCGGGGCGTCGCGAAACTTGCCGGCGATGTCCCACAACGCCTGGTCGAGGCCGGCGACCGCACTCGACAGGATGGGCCCGCCGCGATAGAAGCCACCCTTGGTGAGCACCTGCCAGTGGTCCTCGATTCGCAGCGGATCCTGGCCGATGACGTGTTCGGCGAGGCCGTGAACGGTGGCGCGGACCTCCTCGGCTCGGCCCTCGACGATCGGCTCGCCCCACCCGACGATGCCGTCGTCGGTTTCGACGCGGCAAAACAGCCAACGGGGTGGGACGAGGAAGGTCTCGACCCGGGTGACCTTCACCGCGTCCTCTTTCGGTTGGTGCCCTTGCGGGTCTTCTGGAGGTCGGCCAGAGCTTTGTCGAGCAAGGCGTGGACGGCGGCCTCGGCGCCGTCCGGGTCCTGGCGTCTGATCGCGTCGAGCACCGCCCGGTGACTCGGCACCGGGTCGTCGTGGGGGTCCGCGCCGTGGACCAGGCGGTCCCGCGTCGCCAGCCCGGTTTCGAGCAGGACCTCCATGCGCATGAGGAGCTCGTTGTGCGTCGCGCCGAGAAGCGCTCGGTGAAACTCCAGGTCGGCGTCGACGGCTTCGGCGGGCTGGCCGTCGGCGGCAGCCATCGTGTCGAGGGCGGCCTCGAGGATCTTGAGGTCGTCGTCGGTACGTCGCTCGGCGGCGTGCCGGGCTCCGGCCGGCTCCACGATCCGACGTACCTCGTGGAGGTTGTCGAGGAAGCTGTCGTCGGAGCGCTCGGCGAACTGCCATCGGATGATGTCGGCGTCGAGGAGGTTCCAGTCGGCCCGCGCGCGTACGAAGGTGCCGCGCTTTTGCCGCGCGTCCACGAGACCTTTGGCGGCGAGCACCTTGAGTGCCTCGCGGAGTGCGGTGCGGCTGACGTCGAGGTCACGCTCAAGACTCGCGACGTCGATCGTGGCGCCCTCGGGGTATTCGCCGACGAGGATGCGGCGAGCGAGCTCCTGGACAGTCTGTCCGTGTACACCGCGCTTCGAGTAGATCGCCACTAGGTCCTCCCGTCGATCAGGCCGAAGCCTTGCTGATGCTCCAGCCGCCGTCGACTACGAGCGTGCTCCCCGTGATGAACGATGCGTCGTCCGAACCCAAGAACGCGATCGCGGCGGCGACCTCTTCCGGCCGTCCGAGCCGCTTGAGTGCGGTGGCCTCGGCGCTGCGCTCGCGGTCGTCCAGCGGCACTCGGTCCCACATCGCCGTGAGCACCGGGCCGGGCACGACGGCGTTGACTCGGACATCCGGACCGTACTCGACGGCGAGCTGGCGGACGAGTGCGTTGAGCCCGCCCTTGGCAGCTGCGTACGCCGGATGGGCCGGAATGCCGATCATCGCGTGGACCGACGACGTGACGACGATGTTGCCGCCGCGGTCACGCAGGCCGGGGAGGAAGGCGCGGGCGCCGAGAAACGCGCCGGTCAGGCCGATCGCGAGGTAGCGATCCCAGGACTCACGCGTGTGCTCGTGCGCGGGGCGTACGTCGGCCATCGCCGCGTTGCTCACCAGGACGTCGGCGTCGACCCGATCGGCCAGCTCCGACCAGGCTGCCTCCTCGGCGACGTCGAACTGAACGAACTCTGCGTCCGCACCATGAAGCTTGCGGACCTCGGCGGCCGCGTCGGCGCCGGCCGCGGCGATGTCGACGACGACCACGGCAGCGCCCTCGGCCGCGAGCCGATGCGCGGTCGCAGCGCCGATCCCCGAGGCCGCGCCGGTAATCACGGCGGTGCGGCCTCGAAACCTTCCAGACGGCGTATTGGGCACGTGATTGTCCCCTCTCGTGGCGCTCGACCAGCCTAAGACAAGGCTTTTTTTATGACAATATCTTGACAGCGCGCTGGGCGGCGGACGACGCTTCAACCGTGCGGTCGTAGCTCGCCGCCTCCGAATGTGCCCCTCCGATCCGCCCGCCGAGAGGACCTGGCCGATGATGTCCATGATTCGACAAGCACGCCGCAAGTCTTCGGTGCTGGCGGCCGCCGCGTTGCTGGCGCTGTCTATCGCCGCCTGCGGAGACGGAGACGACGACTCCTCGAGCGCGCAGGATCGTCAGCCCGGTCAGAAGATCACGCTGGAGTTTTGGTCGTGGGTGCCTGGCATCGACAAGGCCGTCGACCTGTGGAACTCCGAAAACCCCGACGTTCAGGTGAAGCTGTCGACCATCACGGCCGGCCCGTCAGGTGGCTACGCCAAGATGTACTCCGCGTTGGAGGCCGGCAACGCTCCCGATCTCGCCCAGGTCGAATATCAGGAGCTGCCGAGCTTCCTGCTCGCCGACGGGGTCGAGGAGCTCTCTCAGTACGGCGCGTCGGACGTCGAGGACAAGTTCGTCGACTGGCAGTGGCAGCAGGTCTCGTTCGGGGACGAGGTCTACGCGATCCCGCAGGCCTCCGGCCCGATGGCGATGTTCTACCGGCAGGACCTGTTCGACAAGTGGGGCATCGAGCCACCGACGACTTGGACCGAGTACGAGGCTGCCGCCCGCGAGATCCGTCAGCACGGCGCGTACATCGGCACCTTCCCACCCGGCAACTCCGCCTGGTTCACCTCGCTGGCCTGGCAGGCCGGCGCCCAGTGGTTCGGCACCGACGGCGAGGACTGGACCGTCGACATCGACAACGAGGCGACGCGCAAGGTCGCGGAGTACTGGCAGCGGCTCATCGACGAGGACCTCGTCAAGACCGAGCCGGACTTCGCGAACGGCTGGTACAAGGATCTCCAAGAGGGCGAGATCGTCGGCTGGGTCAGCGCCCAGTGGGGCGACGCGATCCTGCGCGGCAACGCACCGAAGACGGCCGGCAAGTGGCGGGTCGCGCCGATGCCGCAGTGGGAGGACGCCTCGGAGTTCACGTCGGCCAACTGGGGCGGCTCGTCGACCGCGCTGCTCAAGGGCGCCGACTATCCCGAGGAGGCCCTGGAGTTCGCGACCTGGCTCAACACCGACCCCGAGAGCGTCGACCTGCTGATCCAGGGCGGTTACGGCTGGCCGGCCGCGGAGGACGCGTTCTCCGGATCGGCGCTGGACCGGGCCGACCCGTTCTTCGGCGGCCAGCGCTACAACGAGGTCTTCGCCGACGCCGATGCGCACATCGACACGAGCTGGCAGTGGATCCCGACCACATCGCAGACCTACCAGCACCTCAACGACGGCTTCTCGTCCGCCGTCCAGGGTGACGGCACCTTCGTCGACGCGGTCGCACAGGCCCAGGAGTTGACGATCGACGACATGGAGAAGAAGGGCCTGCCGGTAGCAGGGGAGTGACCGCCGTGTCCATGCGCCGCCATGACGCCCGGGCCGCGGGCGGATTCCTGGCTCCGTTCGCCATCCTGTTCGCGCTGTTTTTCGTGCTGCCGATCGGGTACGCGATCTACCAGAGCCTGTTCACGATCGAGCGGACCGGCGCGCTGGGTCTCGGGGGCGAAAAGGAGGTCTTCGCCGGGATCGACAACTACGCCGACGCGTTGCAGGAGCCCGGGTTCGTGGACAGCCTGGTACGGGTCGTCGTCTTCATGGTCATCCAGGTTCCGGTGATGATCGTCCTGGCGCTCGCCCTCGCCCTGCTGCTGGAGGCGGCGTCGTCGCGCGGGACACGGGTGTTTTTCCGCACCGCGTACTTCCTGCCGTTCGGTGTCCCGGGCGTCATCGCGTCGATCCTGTGGGGCTTCCTGTACGTCCCGGGGGTGAGCCCGATCGTCGGCGCCCTCGACGACGTCGGACTCCACGTCGACTTCCTCAGCGGCGACATGGTGCTGCTTTCGATCGTCAACATCGTCACGTGGGAGTTCGTCGGCTACAACATGCTGGTCCTGGTCGCCCAGCTGCAGTCGATCGATCCCAACCTCTACGAGGCGGCCCGAGTCGACGGCGCCAGCGGGTGGCACATCGTCCGGCACATCAAGCTGCCGCTCGTACGACCGGCGATCGTCCTCACCACGGTGTTCACGATCATCGGGACGCTGCAGCTGTTCGCCGAGCCACTGCTCCTGCGGCCGATCGCGACCAGCATCGGCTTCCACTACACGCCGAACATGGCGGCCTGGAATGAGGCGTTCAACAACAACAACTACCACCTGGCGGCCGCCGAGGCGGTGCTGCTCGCCGTCCTCGCGATGGTGCTCTCGTTCGGCTTCCTGCGACTGTTCGGACGCAACGGAGACCGCCCATGAGGGTGCCCGGCGCAGGTTCAACACCCTCGACCGCCGACTCCAAACCGCGGGCCGACTCCGAACCGCGGGCCACCGGGACGGCATCCGACGCCGCGACAGCTCGGAAGCCCGCCGCCTCGCGGCCGAAGCGGCCCAGCGACACCACCTTGCGCTCCCGGATGCTCGTCGTCGGCGGACTCGCCGTGGCGGCGGTGTACTTCCTGCTGCCGGTGTATTGGATCGCGGTCGCCGCGACCAAGTCGACCGGCGACCTGTTCGGAACGAACGGCCTGTGGTTCACGAACCCTCGGCTCTTCGAGAATCTCGACAACGTCGTGACCTTCCAGGACGGCATCTACCTGCGCTGGACCCTCAACAGCATCATCTACGCCGGTGGAGGTGCGCTGATCGCGACGTTCGTGTCGGCGATGGCCGGTTACGGGCTGGCGAAGTTCTGGTTCCCCGGTCGAGAGGCGGTCTTCAATCTCGTCTTGGCCGGCGTGTTCGTTCCGATGACCGCCCTGGCGCTGCCGTTGTACCTGATGCTCAGCAAGGTCGAGCTGGCGAACTCGTACTGGTCGGTGCTGTTGCCGAGCGTGGTCAGCCCGTTCGGCGTCTACCTGAGCCGTATATACGCGGCGGCCGCCGTCCCCGACGACCTGTTGGAGGCGGCCCGGATCGACGGTGCGGGTGAGTTCCGGGTCTTCCTGACGGTCGCGCTGCGCATCATGACACCCGCGTTGGTGACGATCTTCCTCTTCCAGTTCGTCGGGATCTGGAACAACTTCTTCCTGCCGCTGGTGATGCTGTCCGATCAGAATCTCTATCCGATCACGCTCGGCCTCTACTCCTGGTACACGTTCGCCGACCGGCAGCCGGAGCTCTGCCAGCTCACCGTGGGCGGCGCCTTCGTCTCGGTGGTGCCGCTGATGATCGCGATGATCGTGCTGCAGCGCTTCTGGCGGACCGGCCTGACCCAAGGGAGCGTCAAGGGATGACCGACCGCAGCGACCGGGTGACTGCACTGCGACGCCGGCTGGCCGGCTTCGCGTACGGCGCTGATTACAACCCGGAGCAGTGGTC
>JBKOYM010000099.1:0-8926 GCA_046725375.1 Actinomycetota bacterium | reverse complement strand
TGGGGCGGAGTCCACGAGAAGGGAGCGTCAGCTTGCATATCGGTCTCGTCGGCCTCGGCCGAATGGGCGGCAACATGCGCGAGCGACTGCGACGTGGCGGCCACGAGGTGACGGGGTACGACCGTGACCCGGAGGTCAGCGACGTCGGGTCCCTCAGCGAACTCGTCGAGGCGCTCCCCAGCCCGAAGGTCGTGTGGGTGATGGTGCCGGCCGGCCGGCCGACCCACGACACGATCGCCGAGCTCGCGGGCCTGGCCGGAGCGGGCGACCTCGTCATCGACGGCGGCAACTCGCGATGGACCGACGACCAGCAGCATGCGGCGGATCTCGCCGAGCACGGCATCGGCTTCGTCGACTGTGGGGTGTCCGGCGGCGTCTGGGGGCTCGACAACGGCTACGGCCTGATGTGCGGTGGCCCCGAGGAGCAGGTCGCTCTCGCGCGCCCGCTATTCGACACGCTCAAGCCGCCGGGTGAGGGGGGTTTCGTGCACGCCGGCGGAGTCGGTGCCGGCCACTTCGCCAAGATGGTGCACAACGGCATCGAGTACGCCGTGATGCAGGCGTACGCGGAAGGCTACGAGCTGCTCGAGGCGGCCGACGCGGTCGACAACGTCGCCGAGGTGATGGCGTCCTGGCGCGAAGGCACGGTGATCCGGTCCTGGCTACTCGACTTGCTGGTCGACGCGTTGCGCGAGGACGAGGGGCTGTCCAAGATCGCCGGTTACGCCGAAGACTCCGGAGAGGGCCGGTGGACCGTCGAGGCGGCGATCGACAACGCGGTCCCGATGAACGCCATCGCCGCTTCGCTGTTCGCCCGGTTCACCTCGCGGCAGGACGAGTCGCCGGCGATGAAGGCGATCGCGGCGATGCGTCAGGCGTTCGGGGGTCACGCGGTCAGGTCGGAGTCCTCGGCTGAAGGTCGAGAGTCGCCTGACCCAAGCGCGGGATGACGACGCCCGGTGTACGTCGCGCAGCTGTCTCTCCACGACTTCCGCTCTTACGAGCAGATCGATCTCGCGCTCGAGCCCGGCGGCAATGTGTTCGTCGGATCGAACGGACAGGGCAAGACCAATCTCGTCGAGGCGATCGACTACCTGTCGACGCTCGGGTCGCACCGGGTCGCGACCGACGCTCCCCTCGTACGGGCCGGCGCCAACCGTGCCGTGATCCGGGCCGACGTACGCCGCGACGGCCGCAGCGCCCTGCTCGAGGTGGAGATCGTGCCCGGCGGATCCAACCGGGCTCGGGTCAACAAGTCCCCACTCCCCCGGGCCCGTGAGCTGGTCGGCCTGCTCCGGACCGTGCTGTTTTCGCCGGACGACCTGGCGTTGGTCAAGGGCGATCCGTCCGAGCGGCGTCGCTTCGTCGACACGCTGCTCGTCACGCGTACGCCGCGGCTCGCCGGCGCGAGGGCCGACTACGACCGCGTACTCAAGCAACGCAACTCGCTACTCAAAACACTTGGCGCTAGCGTTCGAAGGGGTGCAGATGGCGGTACCAGCTCGCTCGCGACGCTCGAGGTGTGGGACGAGCACCTCGCGCAGGCCGGCGCCGCGCTGCTCGCCGGGCGGCTCGAGCTGATCGAGGCGCTCCGGCCCTATGTCGGCAGCGGGTACGGCAAGATTGCCGCGGCGGGCGGCGTCCGGGTCGAGGTCGGACTGACGTACAGGTCGTCGTTCGAACTGCCGTCGGGTACTCCCGATCGCGAGGTGCTGGCGGCCGCGCTGCTCGCGGCGATCACGGCCCGGCGCAGCGACGAGCTGGAGCGCGGCATCAGCCTGGTCGGCCCGCATCGCGACGATCTCGTCCTGTCGATCGGCGACCTGCCCGCCCGGGGGTACGCCAGCCACGGCGAGTCGTGGTCGCTGGCCCTGGCGCTGCGAATCGCCGCGTACGACCTGCTCCGCTCCGAAGGCGACGACCCGATCCTGATCCTCGATGACGTCTTCGCCGAGCTCGACAAGGACCGGCGCGATCACCTGGCCGACCTGGTCGGCGGCGCCGAACAGTTCCTGGTGACGGCCCCGGTGCCGCAAGATGTACCTGTGGTGCTCGAGGGAGTTCGCTACGACGTCAGTGAGCAGATGGTCACTCGTGTCTAGGTCAGACGATTCGACGGAGCATCACCCCGAGACGGGGCGTCAGCCCGAGGTTCAACACGACTCGAGCGCGTCTGGGCAGTTCCCGAGTGGGCAGGGGCCGAGCGGACCTCGCCCGGAGCCGGATGATCCCGAGAACGACCCGAGCGGGTCTGAAGACCCAGGTGCATCCGGGGACGACGCGAGTCTGCCCGAGCACGATCCGAGCGGGCTCGACCTGGCCCGCTCGGTTGCCGGCGGCTATCGCAAGGGCCGCAAGCGTCGGTCGACTGGGCGCCGCAAGCCGTCGGGCCCGTCGTCGAAGCCGCGTGCCGCACAGGCCTCCGGCGCCCACCCTGACGACCGCGATCCGCAGCCTCTCGACGCCGCGATGGACCGCCTGGTAGCCGAGCACGGCTGGCAGACCGACCTCGCCGTACACGCGGTGTTCGGCCGGTGGGACCAGATCGTCGGTCCGGAGGTCGCCCAGCACTGCACGCCGGAGCGGTACGCCGACGACGAGCTGACCGTACGTGCCGACTCGACGAGCTGGGCCACCCAGATGCGGCTGCTGGCCGCGACCGTCGTACGCCGGCTCAACGCCGAGCTCGGCGACGGCACCGTACGCCGGATCCAGGTGCTCGGTCCGCAGGCGCCGTCGTGGCGTCGCGGGCGGCGTACCGTCCGGGGCCGTGGCCCCCGCGATACGTATGGGTGAGCCTTAGCTCGGATGGCTCGGCGTCTTGGCGCAGGGGTCCCCCACGCCAATAGGTTTGGCGCAGGGGACCCCACCGCCACGAGCCGATTGGCGTAACCTTCCCCAGTCGCCCAATCTCGACGCGAGCGACGCGGCGCAGGCGGCTCACAGGGCCGTCTGATCGCCCCGGGTCGCGAGGGGGACCCCACGCGAACTCCGCGCACGCCTGTGCACCACGCTGAGAGGCCAGCACGAGGCGACGCAGCATCGGCGCCGCCCCTTGGTTCAGGGGGTGGATGTCCATGAAAGCGCCTGAGAGCCGCTACACTGAAGTCGAGAGGATCGTTCCCGCGCTCGTTACCTTCTCGCCCACGCGTCGGGTCCGTAGCGGAGGCGATCCTTCGTCATGTCTGGCCCTCTGGCCAGACGGTGGCCGCGTGGCCACAGAGCAGACACGGAGGTCCCACCCGCGTGACGGCACCAACTTCGTCGGCGCCCGAGAAGGCGGTCGAACGGCTCGAAGCCGCATATGACGCATCTACCATCCAAGTACTCGAAGGGCTCGAGGCAGTACGCAAGCGCCCGGGCATGTACATCGGGTCGACCGGCGAGCGGGGTCTACACCACCTCGTCCAAGAGGTTGTGGACAACGCCGTCGACGAGGCGATGGCCGGTGTCTGCGACCGGATCGAGGTCACTCTGCTCGATGACGGTGGCGTCCGCGTCGTCGACAACGGTCGCGGCATCCCGGTCGACGAGCACCCGGTCGAGAAGATGCCGGCCGTCACCGTGGCGCTCACCCAGCTGCACGCCGGCGGCAAGTTCGGCGGAGGCGGCTACAAGGTGTCCGGCGGTCTGCACGGCGTCGGCGTCTCGGTCGTCAACGCCCTGAGTACGCGCCTCGAGGTCGACATCAAGCGCGACGGCTATCGCTGGACCCAGTCGTTCGCTGCCGGCGACCCGGAGGGTCCGCTGGAGCAGCACGAGGCGACCGACGAGACCGGCACCACCGTCACGTTCTGGGCCTCTCCGGACATCTTCGAGTCGACCACGTACTCCTTCGAGACGCTGGCCTCCCGCCTGCGTGAGATGGCGTTCCTCAACAAGGGCCTCGAAATCACCATCAAGGACGAGCGACCAGCCGCCGAGGAGATCGCCGAGGCGGTCGCCGACGGCACGGCGCCGGAGGAGGCTGACGGCGACGACAGTGTCAAGCCCAAAACCAACGGCGGCGGGCTGACCCAGCGATTCCTCTACGAGCGGGGCCTGGTCGACTACGTCGAGCATCTCAACAAGTCGAAGGAGCCGGTGCAAAACAGCATCGTCTCGTTCGAGACGACCAACGAGGCCGACAGCATGTCGCTCGAGGTCGCGATGCAGTGGACCAACGCCTACAGCGAGTCGGTGCACACGTTCGCCAACGCGATCAACACCCACGAGGGCGGCACCCACGAGGAGGGCTTCCGCTCTGCGCTCACGAGTACAGTCAACTGGTGGGGCGAGCAGTGGGGCCTGATCAAGAAGCGCGACGACCGGTTGTCGGGTGACGACGTACGCGAGGGCCTGACCGCGATCGTGTCGGTCAAGGTCGCCGAGCCGCAGTTCGAGGGGCAGACCAAGACCAAGCTCGGCAACACCGAGGCCAAGTCGTTCGTACAAAAGGCGCTCAACGAGCAGCTCGGCGAGTGGTTCGAGAAAAACCCGACCGAGGGCAAGCTCGTCGTACGCAAGGGCATCGCCGCCGCCACGGCTCGGATCGCCGCCCGCAAGGCCCGCGACCTCGCCCGCAGCCGCAAGGGTCTGCTCGGCGGCGGCGGCCTGCCGGGCAAGCTCGCCGACTGCCAGTCGACCAACCCCGACGAGTGCGAGATCTTCATCGTCGAGGGCAACTCGGCCGGTGGCTCGGCCAAGGGCGGTCGCGACCCGCGTACGCAGGCGATCCTGCCGATTCGCGGCAAGATCCTGAACGTCGAGAAGGCCCGCATCGACAAGGTGCTGGCCAACGTCGAGGTGCAGTCGATCATCTCGGCGCTCGGCACCGGCATCCACGAAGACTTCGACATCGACAAGCTGCGCTACGGCAAGATCATCCTGATGGCCGACGCCGATGTCGACGGCCAGCACATCTCGACGCTGCTGCTGACGCTGTTGTTCCGGTTCATGCGACCGCTGATCGAGCACGGCCACGTCTACCTGGCACAGCCGCCGCTCTACCGCATCAAGTGGTCCAACGCCCAGCACGACCTGGCGTACTCCGACCGGGAGCGCGACGAGCTGCTCGCGGCCGGCAAGGAGGCCGGTCGCCGGCTGCCCAAGGATGGCGCGATCCAGCGCTACAAGGGCCTCGGCGAGATGAACGACCACGAGCTGTGGGACACCACCATGGACCCGTCGGCCCGCAACCTCTTGCAGGTGTCGCTCGAGGACGCCGCACATGCCGACGAGCTGTTCAGCGTTCTCATGGGTGAGGACGTCGAGCAGCGCCGGTCGTTCATCCAGCGCAACGCCAAGGACGTTCGGTTCCTCGACATCTAGTACGTACGAAGGACTCCCGCTGTGACTGAAACCCCACCGGGTCGGATCGAGCCCGTCGAGCTGCAAGACGAGATGCGTCGCTCGTACCTCGACTACGCCATGAGCGTGATCGTGGGCCGGGCCCTGCCCGACGTGCGGGACGGGCTGAAGCCGGTGCACGTGCGCGTGCTCTACGCGATGTACGACGGGGGCTACCGGCCCGAGCGGGGCTTCTCCAAGTGCAGCCGCATCGTCGGCGATGTCATGGGGCAATACCACCCGCACGGCGACACGGCGCTCTACGACACCCTCGTACGGCTGGCGCAGCCGTGGGTGATGCGCTACCCGCTGGTGCAGGGTCAGGGCAACTTCGGGTCGCCGGGCAACGACCCAGCAGCCGCGATGCGCTACACAGAATGCCGGATGGCGCCGCTGGCCATGGAGATGGTCCGCGACATCGAGCAGGACACGGTCGACTTCCGGCCCAACTACGACGGCCGCAGCCAGGAGCCGGTGGTGCTCCCGAGCCGGTTCCCGAACCTCTTGGTCAACGGCTCGGCCGGGATCGCGGTCGGCATGGCGACCAACATCCCGCCGCACAACCTCCGCGAGGTGGCTGCGGGTATCGAGTGGGCGCTGGAGCACCCGGACGCCGACCGCGGTGAGCTGCTCGAGGCGCTGCTCGAGCGGATCAAGGGCCCGGACTTCCCGACGTCCGGTCTGATCGTCGGCACCAAGGGCATCGAGGACGCCTACCGTACGGGCCGCGGCTCGATCACGATGCGGTCGGTCGTCGACGTCGAGGAGGACTCGAAGGGTCGCACCTGCCTGGTCATCACGGAGCTGCCGTACCAGGTCAATCCGGACAACCTGGCGCTCAAGATCGCCCAGCTCGCCGACTCCGGCAAGGTGCAGGGCATCGCCGACGTACGCGACGACTCGTCCAGCCGCACCGGCCGCCGCCTGGTCGTCGTGCTGAAGCGGGACGCGATCGCCCGGGTCGTGCTCAACAACCTCTACAAGCACACCCAGCTGCAGGACAACTTCGCTGCCAACATGCTGGCGCTGGTCGACGACGTACCGCGGACGCTGAGCCTCGACGCGATCGTGACGCACTGGATCGCCCACCAGATCGAGGTCATCCAGCGCCGTACCCGCTTCCGGCTCCGCGAGGCCGAGCGACAGGCGCACATCTATCGCGGACTCGTGAAGGCGCTCGACGCGCTCGACGAGGTCATCGCGCTGATCCGGCGCAGCCAGACGACCGACGAGGCTCGCGACGGCCTGATGGACTTCCTCGAGATCGATGACGTCCAGGCGCAGGCGATCCTCGACATGCAGCTGCGGCGCCTGGCGGCCTTGGAGCGGCAGAAGATCATCGACCACCTGGCCGAGCTCGAGCGGCTGATCAGCGACCTCGAGGACATCTTGGCCAACGAGTCGCGGCAGCGGCAGATCGTGTCCGAGGAGCTCGCGACGATCGTCGACAAGTACGGCGACGACCGGCGCACCCAGATCGTGCCGGCCGACGGCGACCTGTCGATGGAGGATCTGATCCCCGACGAGGACGTCGTCGTCACGATCACCCGCGGCGGGTACGCGAAGCGTACGAAGACCGACCTCTACCGACTGCAAAAGCGCGGCGGCAAGGGCGTACGCGGAGCCACACTCAAGGGCGACGACGTCGTCGATCACCTGTTTGCGACCACCGCGCACCATTGGATCCTGTTCTTCACCACCGCGGGTCGGGTCTATCGGACCAAGGCCTACCATCTGCCCGAGGCGGCGCGCGACGCGAAGGGCGGTCACGTCGCCGGCCTGTTGAGCTTCCAGCCCGACGAGCAGATCGCCCAGGTGCTCGCGATCCGCGACTACGAGCAGGCGCCGTACCTCGTCCTGGCGACGAAGCGGGGTTATGTCAAGAAGACCAGGCTGACCGACTACAACAGCCCGCGTCAGGCTGGCTTGATCGCGATCAACTTCCGCGAGGACGACGACGAGCTGATCGGTGCCGAGTTGGTGCACGCCAACGACGACCTGCTGCTGATCTCGCGCAAGGGCCAGTCGATCCGCTTCCAGGCCGACGACAGCCAGCTGCGCCCGATGGGCCGGGCGACGTCGGGCGTGACCGGCATGCGGTTCCGCGAGGGCGACGAACTGCTGTCGATGTCGGTGATCCTCGCCGAAACCGTTGCGTCCGATGTGCCCCATTATGTGTTCACTGTCACGGACGGCGGATTCGCGAAAAAGACCGATGTCGCGCAGTATCGACGTCAGGGACGTGGTGGTCTTGGCATCAAGGCCGCCCGACTGAGCGACGAGCGGGGACAGTTGGTGGGTGGATTGGTCGTCAACGACACAGACGAGGTATTGGCCGTCCGAGCGAGTGGCCAAGTCACGCGAAGTGCGGTGGCAGGAGTTCTCCCCAAAGGTCGTGACACCATGGGGTTGACGTTTGCCAGGGCCGGAGGTGATCCGGTCGTGGCGATCGCTCGCAATGCCGAACAGGACGTACTGGACGACGAGGACGGGGAGACGGCTTCCGAACCGTCGAGCACCGGCTCGGAAGAGACGACAGCGCAGGAGTCGTGATGAACGACCGCAAGACCGACGAGACGCCGTTGGCTCCGCATCGGCCGCTGACTGGACCTAAGAGTGCGAGCAAGCCGACGGGCGTGTCTCAAGCGCCACCGCGGTGGAACCCGAACGGCTCGGACGAGCCACCCAGCCAGCAGCCGTCTCGTAGCGGATCGTCCGACCGCTCAAAGCCGGCGAAGGGCTCGGATTCATCTGGATCTGGATCGGGGGCCTCAGGGTCGGCTGGTTCCGGATCGTCCGGCTCGGCCTCGGCTGGTTCCGGATCGGGCAGCTCGGGCAGGGCCTCCGGATCGTCTGACTCGGCCCCGGCCTCGGCTGGTTCCGGATCGTCTGACTCGGTCTCGGCTGGTTCCGGATCATCTGACTCGGTCTCGGCTGGTTCCGACTCGAGCTCCGGCCGCCGTGGTCCGGCGCAGGCGTCGCCGCCGAAGAGTCCGCCGCAGATGCAGCCTGGACCACCGAAGCGTCAGCCCGAGATGAAGCCGGGTCCGCCCGTGCGCGGCCGCGAAATGACCCCCGGGCCGACGTCGTCGCGCGGATCCAGGCCCCGCTCGGCGGCGTCCGCGCCGACGGATATGCCGACCGAGGCGATGCCCCGGGTCAGCGCTCCGACACTGCAGCCGGAACCTCCGCCCAGCAACGCTCGCTCGCTCCCACAGCCAGCGCCGGCGCCCGCGCCGAGTGCCCGGACGTCGACCAAGCCGAGACCTCGCGGGCGACCGCGTCGCGCCCGGCTCCGCCTGGTTCGGGTCGACCCCTGGTCGGTGATGAAGATCGCGTTCGCCCTATCGATCGCGCTCGCCATCGTGACCGTCGTCGCCGTCTCGATCGTGTGGGCAGTGCTGGGCGCGGCCGGAGTATGGGACTCGATCAACGAGAGCGTGGCCGTCGTCCTGTCGGACAACAGCTCCGACTTCGACATCCGCGACTACGTCGGCATGGGCCGGGTCGTCGGCCTCACGATGATCGTTGCGGCTGCCGACGTCATCCTGATCACGGCCATCGCCACGCTCGGCGCGTTCCTCTACAACCTCGCCGC
>JBKOYM010000030.1:0-21068 GCA_046725375.1 Actinomycetota bacterium | reverse complement strand
GGCAGATCTGTGCGCGGCAAACCCACCGCAACGAAAACGCCTCCGGGCCGCAGGGCGTCCGCCAGCCGCGTGAGTGCTGCCCGAAGTGGCAGATGGTGGAGGGTCAAGCACTCGATCGGAGCGCCGTGGCAGTCTCCGAAGGATCGTGCTCTGGCAGTACGCGTTATGGTCCCAGTCGGTGTCCATTTGCCGACGTGTCAGCCTTGCCGTCGGCCACGCTGCTGGAGTTCGACGGCATTCGGCCGAGGATCAACGTCGGACTGCGTACCGCAGGTGGAGAGCGCGGCGTCCCTGGATCATGATCGGGTCCTCGAGGAGTTGGTGGCCCCGTTCCAGCTTGGAGAAGTACGGGATCCCCTCGCCGAACAGTACGGGCACGAGGCTGACGCACACCTCATCGACAAGACCGAGATCGAGCGCTTGCCGGATGATGTTCGGGCTCGCGATGATGACGTCGCGATCGCCGGCGATCTGTCTCGCCTCGGTGATTGCGGCTTCGACACCGTCGACGAATGTCGTGTTCGGCCAGCGCTCGGCGGCGTCCTCGGGTGCGCGATGCGTGACGACGACGACGCGCGCGCCTGCCGGATGTTTGTCGCCCCAACCGTCGGTGATGTCGAACAGTCGTCGGCCCGAAACGAGTGCACCAGCCTTTCCGATCAGGTCTCCCAGCATCTCGGCACTGGCCTCGTCGACCTGGAACGAGACGGTCTCGTTCGCGCTCGGCACGGTCACGTCGCCGGCTCCGTACCAATCGAATAACTCCCCAGGCTGGTCGTTCGGATCCGCGATGAACCCGTCGAGCGACATCGTCATGTGGGTGAGCACCTTGCCCATCGTGGGTCTCCTCTGGCTGCGAGCTGCGCATGGTTGAGATCAGGTCATCGTTCTAAACCGTCTGGTTGAATACGGTAGGCGACTGCCAAGCCGCTGTCAACCAGTAGGTTGAATACAGTTCGCACTCGGGCCGTGTCGGTGGGACGTGCGATCGTCCCGTCATGCCGACCCTCGATGTACTGGCGCCGTTCGCCGTTGCGTCCCTCGTACTCGCCGTGCTTCCCGGGCCCAACGTGGTGTTCCTGCTGGCACGCGGCGCGCAGTACGGAGGGTGGTCGGCCTGGCGGTCGGCGGTCGGCGTCGAGACGGCCACCCTCGTTCTGGGGTTCGCGACGGCGTTCGGGGTCGGCGCGCTGATCGCGGCGAGCGCGGTGGCGTTCCAGCTCTTGAAGTGGGCGGGAGTGGCTTATCTGTGCTGGTTGGGGCTGCGGACGCTGCGTGAGCAGACCGCCGACGACATGGCGGGCTCTTCGGCCCAGCCGTCGATGGAGTCCGTACGGCGCGAGGCGATGCGCGGGTTCGTCGTGGGTGTGACCAACCCGAAGGTCGCGCTCTTCCTCGTCGCGTTCCTGCCGCAGTTCGTACGACCGGGAGCGTCCGCGACGAGCCAGATGGTCGTTCTCACAGTCGTCTTCGCGGCCGTAGGCCTAGCCTGTGATGCCTTGTGGTGCCTAGCGGGCTCCGGGTTGCGACAACTCCTTCGACGACGCTTGGCCCGGCCACGGCTGCGACACGTTCCGGCGGTGGCGTACTTCGGGCTGGCCGGATGGCTGGCCACCACCGGGCACCGGCTGCGAAGCGCATGATGCGCCAGCCGGACGGGCGCGACCTCGACTGCCGCCGGGTCGGCGTTCGAGGCGTCAGCCCGTACGCACCCAGAAGTCCCACGGATGCCGGCCCGGCCGGAAGCCGATCGCCTCCACCATCGCGGCCGCCTCGGTGAAGCGATCCGCGAGCGCAGTCGGGTCGTGGGCGTCGCTGCCGAACGTCACCGCTTCGCCGCCCTCGTCACGCCACCAGCGCACGATCTCCGGGTCCGGCCCCCGGCGCGTGTTGACCTCCAGGGCCCGGCCGGTCTCGGCGAGCACCCGCAGGGCGTGGCGAAACTCGTCCTCGAACGCGTGCGGATCGAACGGGCCCGCCGCCTCCGGCCAGTGCCTGATCGGGTAGTCGATGTGCGCGAGTACGGCAAAAGCGTCGAACGCCTGGATGAGACGAGGCAGCTCCGCCAGGTATTCGCGTAGGACATCTGCCGCCGGGCGTCGCCGAAACAGGCTCGGCGGCTCGGCGTACTGCTCCTCGCCGATCGGCAGGCAGTGCAGCGAGCCGAGTACCCGATCGAATTCCCCGGCGGCGAGCACCTTGGCGACGACGGACTCATGCCAATGCGGCTCGCCCAGCTCGACCCCGCTGAGGATCCGAAGGTCCGGAAAGCGGTCCCGGCACTGGGCGATGGTCGCCAGGTATCCGTCCAGATCCAGGGCTGGCGGCGTGAGCGACGCTCCGTCCGGCGCGAGGTACGACTCGACCAGCCCCTGTCCGTCGAGCTCGCCTGGCGTGATCGTCCACGGCGTGATGTCGACGTGGTCGGTGAACGCGATCGCCGGCAGGCCCAGCTCGACCGCCCGCTCGCAGGTGCGCTCCATCGAGCCCTCTGATGCGTCCCAGGACCACTCGCTGTGCACGTGACTGTCGGTTGGGAGTGCCATCGCGGCATCTTCCCATGAGGGTCCGGAGTCGCGACCGTCCCGAGCCCGTCGCTGAAGTACGTCTTCCTCGAGTGCGAGCCGGTTCTTGCTGAGTGAGGTGCCCGACGGATGCGGTCCCGGCGACCAGGATCGAGGATCGCTACGTGTCGGGCGCGGCTCCGCGACATGGTCGCGCCGGACGGCGCACGGATTCGAGTCGGGCCGACCTGCGGACGGCGTCGGCGATTACGGCATGACGCGGAGAGGTCGTAGGCGAACGTCGGCTGCGCGTCGTCGAGCTCGGAGGACCGGTAGCGTGCGGTTCAGCTCCAGTCGTGTTCCTCGCGCAGGTGTGTGAGCACGGCGAGGACTCGGCGGTTGCCCTGCGCGCTCTCGGGGATGTCGAGCTTGAGGAGAACGTGGCGTACGTGGGCCTCGACTGTACGTTCGCTGAGGACGAGCCGATGCGCGATGCCGGTGTTGGTCAGGCCTTCGGCCATGAGCTCCAGCACGCGGCGCTCGCGCTCGGACAGCTTCGCGAGTGGGCTTCCGGCGGCCGGTGCGATCAGTTTGGCGACGACCTTCGGATCGAGTGCGGAGCCGCCGGCGGCGACGCGTCCGGCCGTGTCGAGGAACTCCTCGACCTCGAGCACCCGGTCCTTGAGCAGGTAGCCGAAGCCGGGCCGGCCGGCGAGGTCGACGGCGTGCGTGGTCTGGATGTGTTGGGAGAGCACCAGCACGCCGATCTCGGGATGCCGGTCCTTGACGTCGATCGCTTGGCGGGCGCCTTCGTCGGTGTAGGTCGGGGGCATCCGGATGTCGAGCACGACCAGGTCCGGTTTCTCGCGGTCCACGACGTCGGCCACGGCGGCACCGTCGCCAAGAGATCCCACGACCTCGTGCCCGCCGTCGATGAACAGCCGGGCGAGCCCTTCGCGCAGGAGGACCTGGTCCTCGACGATCACGACACGCATGGCAGCTCCGCTCTCAGGATGGTGCCCGAACCACGCACGCTCTGGATTCGGAGCCGCCCTCCGTGCGCGGCGACGCGGTCCGACAGCCCGGTCAGTCCGGAGCCGCCGCCGACGTCCGCGCCACCCACACCGTCGTCGGCCACGCTGACCACGACGACGGAGTCCCGACGGGCGACCCGCAGAACGACCTGATCCGCCCGCGCATGCTTGACCGCGTTGGTCAGGCCTTCGCAGGCCACGAAGTACGCCGCCGCCTCGACCTCCGGCGTATAACGGTCGGCACTCGCGGACACCTGGACCGGCACCGGTGACCTGCTCGCCAGCTCACGCAGCGCCGGCCCGAGGCCCGCCTGGAGCAAGGTCGGCTGCAGTCCATGCGCGAGCTCGCGTAACTCCTCGATCGCGTTGGCGATCTCGACGACGGCGCCGTCGAGGGTACGCCGGGCTTCGTTCGCGTCGGCGCCGAGCTGGTGTTGGGCGTGCCGCAGGGCGAGACCGATGGAGACCAGGCGCTGTTGGGCGCCGTCGTGGAGGTCGCGTTCGATGCGGCGGCGCTCCTCGTCCGCGACGGCGGCGATCCGGGCGCGGGAGGCGTCGACCTCGTCCAGCTGGCGACGCAGCTCGACCCGGAGGCGGGCCATCTCGATCGGGAGGCCAGCCGCCGTCACGATGGCGGGCAGCAACGCCCGTTCTGCGTCGTCGCGCGGCGACCAGACGACCTCGGCGATGAGTGTGCCACCACGACGGACCTCGTAGACGTCTCGTGCGGTGTCCACCGCTCCGGCCGGACGCCCACGCTCGTCCACGGGCGGCTCATCGGGCCGCAGCACGAACCGCACCTCCAGAGTGGGACTGTCCAGCGCCTCGCGTAGGGCATCCACGACGGCTTCGGGGCCCGCGCGATCGTTGCGGAGGTCCTCGACGAAGCCGGCCACCACATCCAGCGCGTCGTGCCGGCCCGGCCGGAATCGACGGTCGACCTGCTCCTGCACCCGTCGGTGCAACAGCTTGAACACAGCGGCTGCGAGCAGCGTCGCCGTCGCCGTGACCCAGGCCGAGTCCCGGCCCACGACCGCTCCGAGTACGACGACCGCGCCGGCGTACACGATCCCAAGAACGGCGGTCAGCACGGCGTAGGTGAAGGTCCGGCTGATGACGAGGTCGACGTCGTAGAGCCGGTAGCGCAGGATCGCGACGCAGATGGCGATCGGCCACGCGGTGACCACCAGCGCCGGGATGACGTGCGCGATCGGCGCGACCCACCACAACGCGCCTGCCAGCGGCAGCCCGATGGCGAGGGCGCCGCTGGCAAGAGCGAACCACTTCAGCTGCAGTCGCTCCACCCCGGTCGAGGACCGGTACCGGACCACGACCGCAACGAGCGCAGCCAGCAGCGACACCCCCACGATCGTGAAACCTCCGACGAAGAGCGCGGGCGTCGGGAGCCAGTCCACGGCATACGGGTTGTGGCCGGCGACGTACTCGCTGCCGGCTTCCGGGTTGAAGACCCAGCCCGGCTCGGCCATCAGCACCCCGATGACGCTCAGTACGAGCACCAGGGACCATCGCCGTGCGAGCAGACGTCCGGTCGGGAAGAGGAGCAGCACGGCGACTCCGAGCGGCGCCGTCGGTAACCAGCTCGCGGTCGCGACGAACTCGGCAGGCGGGCCGAGCGGCCAACCGTGGGCAGCGGCACGCAGCCCCCAACCCTGGGCGAGGTCGCCCGCCAGCGCGGCCACGAGACCCTGCACGATCAGCAGCCAGCCGATCGGATGGCGGGGATGGCGGGTCAGGATCAGCGCTCCCGCCGCGGTCGTGACCGGTGCGGACACGGCGAGCAGCAGCGTGTCCCACGCCGGCTCCAGGCCCCAGGACAGCGGCACCGCAGCGAGCTCGGCCAGCGCTGTAAGCGCGAGCAGGAGCCCGGGCAAGGATCGAAGCCTCAGTGGGGCCACGTAAGAATCTTGCGCTCACCCGCAACGCCTGCGCAAAGGTGCCAGCACTGCAGTCGAGTTAAGTGCTGGCGCTGATGTCGAGCGCCGCGGCGCGTCCCTACGTTGGATCAACGCCACGCCTCACGGACGGAAACTGCGATGACCCGACTCACCGACACTCCGGACTTCGTAGACACAACCCACCAGCGGAAGACCCTGGGGCGCATCACCGGCGCCGCTGGCGTCATCACCATCGTTGTCGTCCTGGGGAGCTCGCTCGCCAACGATTACCAGAGCGCATCCTTCACCAGCGATGCCGACGAGACCGTGACGTTCTTCCGGTCGATCGACGACGCCTTCGGCGAGTTCAGCTCCTTCGCCACCGCGGTCGGGCTGATCGCCATGCTCTGGTTCGCGCTCGGCCTCGCACTGCTTCTGCGCCGCTACGACGGGCCGCTGCCTTGGCGCTCGACCTTCCTCGCCGGCGCCGGAGTCATCAGCGTGGTGTCAGGCCAGATCGCCTCGTGGGACGCGGCGGCGTACCGCTCCGACGACATCGACCCGCAGGTGGCCCGCTACGCCTTCGACCTAGGCAACCTGTCGTTCGCGAACAGCTGGGTCGCCGCCGGCGCGGTCGGTATCTGCGCCGGACTCATCGTCGTCTCGGCCCGGGACCTTCCGCACTGGCTCGGCTGGTGGGCCTTGGTCGCCGGCGTCGGGTCCGTGCTGGCGCGTGCCGTCTGGACCGAAAGCTACGCGTTCGTCCCATTCACCGCCTTCTGGGCGTGGGTTGCGGTCGCGTCGATCATGCTCGTCCTGGGCCGCCTCGCGATCACCGGAGCCAAGCAATGACCACGGCAGCCACACCGCCCCTGTCCTCCCGCGGCCTGGCCGCGGCGGTGTAGAGGGGGCGGGCCATGACAAGTGCCGTTGAGTTGCAGGGCCTCACCAAGTTCTTCGGGGATGTTCTCGCGGTTGATGGCGTCAGCGCGACCGCGTTGCCGGGGGAGGTGACGGCGTTGCTCGGGCCCAACGGGGCTGGCAAGACGACCACCCTTCGGATGCTGCTGGGGCTCGTCGCGCCAAGCAGCGGGACCGCGACAATCGGTGGCAGGCGGTACGCGGAGCTGGCCGACCCTGCGCGTCAGGTCGGCGCGGTGCTGGAGGCGTCCGGCAGCCATCCCGGGCGTACCGCGCTGGATCACCTGCGCGTGCTCGCGACGGCGGCTAGGCTGCCCAAGGACGCGCCGATGCGCGTCTTGGCCGAGACCGGGCTCGCGGCGGACGCGCGGCGGCGCGTCGGAGAGTTCTCCCTCGGAATGCGCCAGCGGCTGGGGTTAGCGGCAGCGCTGCTTGGTGACCCGGCGGTTCTCGTGCTGGACGAGCCGACCAACGGCCTCGACCCGCCGGGCGTGCGATGGCTCCGCGGGTACGTACGCCGACTCGCCGACGAAGGTCGCACGGTGCTGTTGTCCAGCCATGCGCTGGGCGAGGTCGAGCTGACCGCCGACCACGTACTCGTTCTGTCCAAGGGGCGGCTGCTCCGGTCGTCCCGCCTCGCCGCGCTGCGTGCCGAGGTCGGCGTCGGCTCCCGGGTCCGCACCCCGGATCGGGACCGGCTCAGCGCGGTGCTCGAGGCGGCCGGCCACGCATGTCGTCGTACCGACGACGGGCTCGCGGTCGACGCCGCACCGGAGCAGGTCGGGGAGCTCGCGGCGGCACATGGGATCGTGCTGCACGGGCTGGTCGGGTCGGCCGGCCTCGAGGAGGCGTTCTTCCGGCTCATCCAGGAGCCGGGGTCCGACGAGGACCCGGTGCCGATGGACGAGGTCCTCTCGTGAACGCCCTCGTGCATGCCGAGGTACTCAAGCTGGGCAGCACCCGGACGACGGTGTGGCTCCTGCTCGGAACGCTCGCCATGGTGCTGATCGCCGTCACGTTCACCGTCCCGCCGACCGGCGCCGAGGACCCTCCCGTGCCCCTCGACGACCCGGGCCTGTTGGCCGCCACCGTGGGCACGGCCTTGCTGATCGTGCAGGTGCTGGTGGTTCTGTTCGGCGTGCTCGCGGTCACCCAGGAGTTCCGCTACGGCACTGCCACGTCGACCTTCCTGGTCGAGCCGCGGCGTGCCCGCGTTCTCGTCGCGAAGTTGCTGGCGCTGGCCCTCTCCAGCGTGGTGATCGTCGCCGGGGCAGTGGTCGTCTCGGTGCCGTTCGCCATCGCGCTGATCCGCTCCCGGGACGGCGACGTGACGGCCGGCGCGCAGTTCTGGCAGACGATGGCGGCCGGGTTCGCCGTGTTGGCGGCGTACGCCGTGATCGGAATCGCAATCGGTGCTGTCGTCCGCCACCAGATCGCCGCCGTCGTCGGCGTGATGGTGTGGATGCTCGCGGTCGAGCACATGGTGATCGCGTCGTACCCGTCGGTCGGCCAGTGGCTGCCCGTAGGCGCAACCTTCTCGGTGATGCAGCTCGGCCCGTCGAACGGCCTCGACGGGCAGCTGACGTCCGCGTCCATCGGTGCGCTCATCCTCCTCGGGTACACGTCTGCGGCGATCGCCCTCGCACTCCTCCTCACACCGAAGCGGGATGTCCTGTGAACTTCCAGCGATGCGTTGAGGTCGTCTCGGCGGCTGCGGTCACACGGCCATGAGTAAGACGACGTCGGCTCGACCGATCACACCCTCGCTTGTCCTCGCGAGGGTACGGTGGGCGCTGATCGGTGCTCCGGCGTTCGCCATCGGGTGGGCCAGTGCCACGGTGATGGGGGAGGTGGTCGGTGAGGCCTGGGGCGGCGACGATCTGCACCAGCTGGGTCACGCTCTTGGCACCGTACTGTTCATCGCGCTGCTGTCCCTGGCCGGCTGGATCGCACTGCGGGGAAGCGTGGTATGGGCGTTCAGGTCGGCGTCGGCGGCGGTGCTCGGGTCGGTCGTCGGCCTTGCGGCGTATCTGCCTGTGCTGACGTTCGCCCCGGACGCGTTGTCTGAGCTGTCAATCGCGTTGACATTGCACCTGCCACTCGCCGCCGCGGCAGTAACCCAGGCCGTAGCCCTACGCGGTCGCGCCCGTCGACCTGGACGCTGGGCGGTCGCCTGGTACCTCGCGGTTCTGACCGGTGTCGCAGTCGCATGGTTCTCCGGCGGTGGAGTGTCCGGCCTCTACGTCGACTCCGTCCATCCCGTCCTGGAGAAGGCCGCCGAGCTCTGGTGGCGTGTCCTGCCGGATTGCCTGCTCGGCGGAATCTGCTACGCGGCCTTCGCCGCCATCCTGCCGCTGGCCACTGCGCGTCGACCGACACAATCCCCTCCCTATGAGTGACTCGTCGTCGCCGCTCACCTCGTCGTGGACGATGGCCGGGTGCAGTTGTGTCCGCCTGGTCAGCGGGAACGACTGACGGATCGGCGGGGCGTAACTCACGGATCGGCGGGGGTCAGATCCAGGAGTCGAGCCACATGCGGGACTGCCAGGCGTCGTGCGTGATGAGCTCGTTGGTCCAGATCGGCCAGAAGTAGGCGAACGCCACGACGACAGCGGTCAGCACCCCCACCATGAGCACGGCGCCCGCGATCCGACGCGGCTTCGGGCCGTTCGCGGGGCCGAGCACCATGCCCAGCACCATCGCGAGGGCGGCACAGGAGAACGGGATGATCGCCGTCGCATAGAACGTGAAGATCGGCCGGTCGTCGTAACGGAACCACGGCAGCCATCCGGACGCGACGACGAGCACCGGCACGGCGAACCGCCAGTCCTGCCGGACTACCCACTGCCAGACGCTGACGACGAGTGCGGCTGCCGCTGGCCACCACACCAGCGGGTTGCCGAGGGCGAGGATCTGCCGAAGGCACGTGGAATCCGACCCGGCCGTACACCCCTGCTCACCCGGCTTGATATCGGTCGTCACGGCGATGCCGACCGGCCGATTCAGCGTGAGCCAGCCCTGCGGATGCGACTCGTACGGATGCGTCTTGCCCGCCAGGTAGTCGCCGGTGTGGAAGTGGTAGATCATCACGTGGTAGTGCCATAGCGACCGCAACGCCTCGATCGTCTGTCCGAACCAGCCGGAGGCTTGATCGTCGAGGTAGCTTCCCCACGGCGCCTCCTCGCCGTATCCGAAGCCGAAGCGCTGCTCGTACGTGTTGTGATGCCACAACCAGTCGGTCCAGGACAGCACGTACACGACGAGCGCGACCATCACGATCATCACGAACGCCGGCAGCCCGTCCGCGATCGTCGACTTCAGCCATGCCGCGCGGACGCCGATCGCCCGTCGGGCCCCGGTGTCCCAAACCCACACCAGGACCGCCATCGCGACGAGTGTGTAGACGGCGCTCCACTTCGTGCCGCAGGCGAGGCCGAAGCAGACGCCGGCGCCGATTCGCCACGGCCGCCACAGCAGCAATCGGACCGGTCCGTACCCCTCGATCTCGGTGGTCTCCGGATGTCGTTGCAGCAGCCGGGCGCGGCCCCAGTCGCGATCGGCCACCAGGCACGCGACGGCGCAGACCAGCCAAAATGCCAGGAAGACGTCGAGCAGCGCCAGCCGTGACATGACGAAGTGCAGTCCGTCGAACGTCAGCAGCAGTGCGGCGACGCATCCGATGAGGGTCGAGCCGCTCAGGCGTCGAACCATCCGGGCCAGCACGAGCACGGTCAGCGCCCCGACGATCGCGGCCGACACTCGCCATCCGGTCGGGTCGAAGCCGAAGAGCCGCTCACCGATGGCGATCATCCACTTGCCGACCTGGGGGTGGACGACTTGTGACGGTTGGTCCGTGTTGATGCCGGTGGTCTCGCCGTCGAGGATTCGCTCGTTGGCGTTCTCCGTCGAGTCCCGGACGTAGCCGTACTCGAGCAGGGAGTGCGCGTCCTTCGCGTAGTAGGTCTCGTCGAAGAGCACCTCGTGCGGCTGGCCGATGTGCCACAGGCGGAGCACGAGAGCGACCAGCGCGATGGCGATCGGTACGATCCAGCCGGCCAGGCGCGGGGAGTACGCGATCCGCGAGACGAACCGCTGTCGGAGCGACGGGTACGGCTGGTCGTCGCGCCTGCCGAGGACGGTTGACGACTCCGCCCGTACGTCTACCGCCGTCGTCACGCGATGCATCGTACGGCCCGCCAGGTGCGCCTCGTCTGGTGGCGGCGCTGCAACACCGGCGCCGGCTGACAACTCGCCTGGCGGCCTGGTCCTGACACCATGGCGTCGTGCCCGGGACCTTGACGATCGCCGCGACGCCGATCGGTCGTGTCGACGACGCCTCGCCTCGGCTCGCTGCCGCGTTGGAGAGTGCCGACGTGATCGCGGCCGAGGACACCCGACGGTTGCGTCGGCTGGCCGGCGATCTCGGAGTCGCGGTGACCGGGCGGATCGTGTCGTACTTCGAAGGCAACGAGGCGAGCCGCACCACCGAGCTGGTCGAGGCGCTGAGCGGCGGCGCCAACGTGCTGCTCGTGACCGACGCCGGCATGCCCAGCGTTTCCGATCCGGGCTATCGGCTCGTCGCGGCAGCGGTCGAGGCCGGCATGCCGATCAGCGTGCTGCCCGGACCCTCGGCGGTCGTCGCGGCGCTCGCGGTGTCGGGGCTGCCGGTCGACCGGTTCTGCTTCGAGGGCTTCCTGCCCCGCAAGCCGGGCGAGCGGTCGCGGCGCCTGGCAGAGTTGGCCGACGAGCCGCGGACGATGGTGTTCTTCGAGGCCCCGCGACGCACCGCGGCCACGCTGGCGGCGATGGCAGAGGCGTGGGGCGCCGAGCGGCGGGCCGCGGTGTGTCGCGAGTTGACCAAGACGCATGAGGAGGTGCGCCGGGGCACGCTGGCCGAGCTCGCCGCGTGGGCGGAGGACGGCGTACTCGGCGAGGTGACCCTGGTCGTCGCGGGCGCGGGGGCGGCGCGGGCGCGGTTGACCGAGGCGGAGCTGGTCGCCCGGGTCGCGGACCTCGAGGCAGACGGCCTGTCGCGTCGCGACGCGATCGCGGCGGTGGCGCGAGTGACAGGGGCGCGGCGGCGCGACGTTTACAACGCGGTGCATCGGGCCTGACCGGCTGGCGGCAGCTTCGCTCCTTCAGCCATCGGTGTCCGACCGCTATGACTGGTTTGCGCGATGCTGCAAGGGCTGCGGTATCTGTGACGGCGGCAAGCGTAGGGATCGAGTTTTGGCGTGAGATACACCTCCGACGGCCGCGTGCGCCTGTATTTCACGCCAAAACTCGGCTTCCGGGAGCCGCCGTCGGCCGCAACGGGCTGCTCAATAGGATCGACCGCATGTCGTGCCATGTGCTCACAGCCGTGGCCTGGCCGTATGCCAACGGCCCGCGCCACATCGGTCATGTCTCCGGATTCGGTGTCCCGTCGGACGTGTTCAGCCGTTATATGCGCATGGCCGGCAACGACGTCCTCATGGTCAGCGGCACCGACGAGCACGGCACCCCGATCCTGGTCCAGGCCGAGCAGGAGGGCGTGACGGCTCGGGAGCTCGCCGACCGGTACAACCGGGTCATCGTCGAGGACCTGCACGCGCTCGGTCTCTCGTACGACCTCTTCACCCGTACGACGACCCGTAACCACCATGCGGTCGCCCAGGAGATGTTCCTGACGCTCTACAACAACGGCTACATGGTGCCGAAGAAGACGCTCGGCGCGATCTCGCCGTCGACCGGGCGCACGCTGCCGGACCGCTACATCGAGGGCACCTGTCCGATCTGCGGCTACTTGGCCGCCCGCGGCGACCAGTGCGACAACTGCGGCAACCAGCTCGATGCGACGGAGCTGATCAACCCGCACAGCCGGATCAATGGCGAGGTGCCGCAGTTCGTCGAGACCGAGCACTTCTTTCTCGACCTGCCGGCGCTGTCGAACGCGCTCGGCGAATGGCTGCGCACCCGGACCGATTGGCGGCCCAATGTCCTCAAGTTCAGCCTCAACCTGCTCGAGGACGTCCGACCCCGGGCGATGACGCGTGACATCGACTGGGGCATCCCGGTGCCGCTCGACGGCTGGCGGGACAACCCCAACAAGCGGCTGTACGTCTGGTTCGACGCCGTCATCGGCTACCTCTCGGCGTCGATCGAATGGGCCCGGCGCAGCGGCGATCCGGATGCCTGGCGAGCCTGGTGGGACGACCCGGAGGCCGCGTCGTATTACTTCATGGGCAAGGACAACATCACGTTCCACTCCCAGATCTGGCCGTCGGAGCTGCTCGGGTACGACGGGCGCGGCGACCGTGGCGGCGTCCCCGGCCAGTACGGCACGCTCAACCTGCCGACCGAGGTCGTGAGCAGTGAGTACCTCACCATGGAGGGCCGGCAGTTCTCGACCAGCAGATCGGTCGTCATCTACGTACGCGACGTGCTGGAGCGATATGGGCCCGACGCGTTGCGGTACTTCATCGCCGTGGCCGGACCCGAGACGCAAGACACCGACTTCACCTGGGCCGAGTTCGTCCGGCGCAACAACGACGAGCTGGTCAACACGTGGGGCAACCTCGTCAACCGGACCGTATCGATGATCGCCAAGAACGTCGGGTCGATCCCGGAGGCGGGCGACCTGACCGACGCCGATCGGGCGCTGCTTGGGGCGTCGGAGTCGGCGTTCGACACCGTCGGCGGTCTGATCGCGCGACACCGCCAGAAGCAAGCCATCGGCGAGGCGATGCGGGTCGCGATAGAGGCCAACGGCTACCTGTCGCAGCAGGCGCCCTGGAAGCTGCGGACCGAGGATCCTGACCGGATGCGGACCGTGCTGCATGTCACGGCGCAGGTCGTCGACGACTGCAACCGGCTGCTGGCGCCCTTCCTGCCGCACTCGGCGCAGCGCATCCACGAGGCGCTCGGGCGATCCGGCGCGATCTCGCCTGGCCCGGAGATCCGGGAGGTCGACGACCTCGACGGTGGGCTGGGCTATCCCATCTTGACCGGCGACTATGCGGAGCAGTCGGCATGGTCACGGCAGCCGGTCGTCGCCGGCACACCGCTCGCGTCGCCGACGCCGATCTTTACCAAGCTCGATCCGTCGGTCGTCGACGACGAGCTCGCCCGCCTCGAGGAGTCGGCGTCGTCGTCCCGCTGACGGTTTCGTGCACCAATCGTTCCGCTTGCGCCGTCGGCGCCAACGATTCGCGCACATTTTCGCCCTCGACGGCGGTTGGCCGCCGAAACCCGGTCGAGCCGCCTGCGGCCGTCGCCCTAGGATCTGCCCATGTCCGATGCAGAGGCGAAGGCGTACTACATCACGACGCCGATCTACTACGTGACCGCCCCACCGTCGATCGGCAACGCGTACACGACCGTCGCCGCGGACATGATCGCCCGATGGCATCGCCAGCGCCGCGAGCCGGTTGTCTTCCTCACCGGCACCGACGAGCACGGCGAGAAGGTCCTCGAGGCCGCTCGCGACAACGGGATGACCCCGCAGGAGTGGGCCGACAAGCTCGTCGCCTCCGAGTGGGAGCCGGTGCTGCGGGTCATCGACGCGTCCAACGACGACTTCATCCGGACCACCGAACAGCGACACACCGAGCGAGTACGCGAGTTCTGGCAGACCGTCTACGACAACGGCGATGTCTACAAGGGCACGTACGAAGGTCCGTACTGCATCGCCTGCGAGGAGTACAAGCTCCCGTCCGAACTGCTCACCGGCGACGACGGCGCCCAGCTGTGCCCGGTCCACGAGCGACCGGTCGAGATCCTGTCCGAGGACAACTACTTCTTCGCGCTGAGCAGGTACGCCGACCGGCTGCTCGACCTGTACGAGCGGGAGCCGACGTTCGTCCAGCCGGAGAGCGCCCGCAACGAGGTCGTATCGTTCGTCAAGCAGGGGCTGCAGGACCTGTCGATCTCGCGCTCGACGTTCGACTGGGGCATCCCGGTGCCGTGGGACGAGAGCCACGTGCTGTACGTCTGGATCGACGCGCTGTTGAATTACACGTCTGCTGCCGGATTCGGGAGCGACCCGGTGCGGTTCGACCGCACCTGGCCGGCCGACGTGCACCTGGTCGGCAAGGACATCCTGCGCTTCCACGCGGTGATCTGGCCGGCCATGCTGATGGCCGCCGGTGTCGACGTGCCGCGCCAGGTGTTCGGCCACGGCTGGCTCCAGGTCGGTGGCCAGAAGATGAGCAAGTCGAAGGCGACGGCGATCCATCCGAGCGAGATCGTCGACACGTTCGGATCGGATGCCTACCGCTATTACTTCCTGAAGGCGATCGCGTTCGGGTCGGACGGCTCGTTCTCGTGGGAGCACCTAAGCGCGGTCTACTCGTCCGAGCTCGCCAACGGGCTCGGCAACCTGGCGTCACGGGTCACGTCGATGGTCGGGCGCTACTTCGACGGCATCCTGCCGGAGGCGGTCGACCCGACCGAGGCCGAGCGGGCCCTGGCCGCGGCGCTGCTTTCGGCCGCTTCGACCGCCGACGCCGCGATGGACCGGCTGGCCCTGCACGAGGCGCTCGGCGCGATCGAGGGCTTCGTCGCCAAGGTCAACGGCTACCTGACCGAGCAAGCGCCGTGGACGGTCGCGAAGGACGACAGCGCCGCGGCCCAGGCCCGACTCGCGACGATCCTCTACACCGCGGCCGAGTCGCTTCGGGCGATCGCCGTGTTGCACGCGCCGACCATGCCGAAGTCGTCCGCCGCGCTCTGGGAGTCGCTGGGGGCGGCCGATGCGATCGGCGCGCTCGACGAGCAGGACATCCGCGACGCCGGTCGGTGGGGGCAGTTGCCCGCCGGCGCCCGGTTGACCAAGAGCGCGCCACTGTTCCCTCGCCTGGCCTGACCTCGGCGGTTTCGCGCACTAGCTGTCGGTGTCGACGCCTCCGGACCAACAACGATCGCGCAAAACCGAGGTGGAGAGGGCAGCTGGTCCGTCAGCGCTCGGCCATCCGGCGAAGCGCCTCGTCGCACCATTCGACGAGGTGGGTGAAGGTACGTCCGCGTTGCTGGTAGAGCCGCTCGGCGTCGGCGGGCCGGTGGTACGCGCGGTGCTGGTCACGCGTCGCCTGTTCGAGCATCAGCGGCAGCAGCCAGGTGTACTTCACGCACGACGCCACGACACCGAGTCGCGCATCCGCTTCGCGACCGTCCCAGCCCGCCTCGCGGAGCCCGGTCAGGTACGCCGCGAAGCACGCCGCCTCGAGCTCGCCGATGTCCTCGGCGGGCCAGAACAGGTCGAGCGTGGCGTCCGGGATGTGGTTGCCCAGGTCCTCGCCAACGGCGCCATCGCCCGCGAACGCCCAGTCGACCAGGACCACTTCGCCGCTGGGACGACGGATCTGGTTACTCACCCACAGGTCGAGATGGGATCGGGTGCGAGGGAGGGTCTCCATGACCCTCAGCAGATCCTCGCGGTGAGCGAGCATCCGGATCCAGCCGGCGCGCAAGGCCGCTGGCCAGGTCTCGCGGATCAGCGGCTGGTCCCAGGCCCCGTCATCGTCGACCAGCCCGATCGAGGGACGGGTCATCGCCGTGGCGTACTGCCGGAGAAATCGGTCCGACTCCCATGGGGCGCGCATCGCGCCGGACGCCTGCCATCGGCCCAAGCCCGTCGCGACGGCGATGTGGTCGTCCAGACCGAAGGCGGTGCCGGCGGTGCCAGCCACGTCCTCGAGCCACAGGGTCGCGCCCTGGTCGTGCTCGACGACCTGGCCCGCGGGCATGCCGAGACCGGTGCCCGCCAGGCTCCGACGCAGATCCTCGTCTTCATACGCCGCCGCCTCACGACGCCAGTAGTTCCAATGCCGCGGATCGGCCGAGGCAGTCCATCGGTCGGCTCCGTCGGCGTCCGGCGCGGGCGGGCGCAACTCCTTGCGGATCATCGTGCTGCCGGCAGAGTCGGTCACCCGCTCGATCGCGGCAGTGACCTGGTTGAGCGGGTTGTGCCGCAGCGTCGTCCGGTCTGCGATCTCGAAGGCCATCAGCGGTTCTTCGTACCTCCGTCCGGGTGACGTGCGGGCTGCTGTGGCGCATTTTCGCCCGAACCCGAGTCTGGCGGTCCGTCGTCGGCTCGGTCCAGGAGCCAGACGACCCCGCCCGCCACCAGCATGACGATGAGGGAGACCTTGACGACCTTGGTCATGAAGCTGTCCTCGAACGCTCCTCGCTCGCCGCGGGCGCGGTTCGGCATGACGGTGGCGACCCAACAGAGCGCGACGGCGGCGATCGTGAGACTCGCCGCCTCAAGCGGCACGGTACCGACTCCTCCCGGCGATTGCCGTACGTATCCCATCGTCGAGCCTGCGATGGATAACGTCCAGGTATGGCCGAATAGCGTTGCTTCCCGGTGTTGCTGCCGATGCCGGTTCGCGCAGTCCGATCCGTCCGATATGCGACGGCATCCCTCCCGTACGCGTGGTTTGGCGGGCGAGATGTCGGGTTTATGGCAGGCGTACGGGAGGGAGGCGACTCACGACGCGATCACGGGTACCGGGCTGGACTCCCGGTCGCTCTGACAGGGTGGCGTCGTGATCCGTGACACCCATCCACCCGCGCCGGAGCCGCTGCCGCATCCGGTCGTCGACAACCACTGCCATCTCGACATGGCCCGCGACGGCGCCGATCCGACCCCGGTCGAGACCGCCCTGAAGGATGCGGCGGCGGTCAACGTGACGCGGGTGGTCCAGATCGGTTGCGACCTCGAAGGAGCCGCCTGGGCGGTTGACATGGCCGCTCGGCACGACCCTCTCGTCGCCGGGGTCGCGCTGCATCCCAACGAGGCACCGAGGTTGTCCGCCGCCGGTGAGCTCGACGCGGCGCTGGCCCGGATCGAGTCGCTCGTGGCGACGAGTGAGCGAGTACGCGCGGTCGGCGAAACCGGGTTGGACTACTTCCGTACTGGCGACGAGGGCCGAGCCGCTCAGCACGCGTCGTTTCGATCCCACATCGCGATGGCGAAGCGACACGACCGGACGTTGGTAGTCCACGACCGCGATGCACACGACGACGTGCTGCGGCTGCTCGACGAGGAGGGCCTGCCGGAGCGGACCGTGATGCACTGCTTCTCCGGCGACGCCGACTTCGCTCGGGCCTGCGTCGCGCGCGGGTGCTGGCTGTCGTTCGCCGGGACGGTGACGTTCGACAACGCGCAGCCGCTGCGGGACGCGCTCGCAGTCGCGCCGCTGGACCGGATCCTGGTCGAGACCGATGCGCCGTTCCTGACGCCGATGCCGTACCGTGGCCGGCCGAACGCGTCGTACCTCATCCCCCTCACCGTGCGGGCGATGGCGGACGTTCGCGGCGTCGATCTCGTCGCGCTCTGTCAGGCCATCGACGCCAACACCGACCACGCCTTTGGCGGATCTTGGTAGGGCCGTAATGCCCTGGTCACTCGGCAACCGGCCCAGATATGGCGCACGTCACGTATCGAGGCGGCTCCGAGGCGTGACACCGCCCGTCACATCTAGCACATAAGTGTCAACTCGGGCAACACATTGCGCGTCGGCGTTTTGACCGCCGTAACCCCGCAGTTATGGTCTTGGGTTTGTTGGCCGGGATCGGGGCCCGTCTCGGGAAGCACGACCTTTGGAGCACTGTGCGTAAGCGCATCGCCCTCATCGGCGTGAATCTCGCCATCGTCCTCGCCGTCGTCGGCGGGACGATCGCCTACGCATCGATGAGCAAGACGGTGACGTTGTCCATCGACGGTCAATCCGAGGAGGTGAGGACCTTCGCTGACGATGTGGACGGTCTCCTCGACCAGGAGGACGTCAACGTCGGCGAGCATGACGTGGTCGCGCCGGGCCTGGACAGCGAACTCGACGAGGGCACGTCGATCGCGGTCCGGTACGGCAGGCAGCTGACCGTCACCAAGGACGGCGAGACGCAGACGTACTGGGTGACGGCGACCAACGTCGACGACGCTCTCGACCAACTCAACCTCCGCGTCGTCGACTCAGCCGAGCTGTCCACCAGCCGGAGCGCTGAGATCGGCCGCGAAGGGCTCGACATCGTCATCTCGACGCCGAAGCGGATCACCTTGGTCGACGGCGGCGAGAAGCAGACGATGAAGACGGCAGCACCGACGGTCGGCGAGGTGCTTGCCGAGGCTGACGTCAAGCTCAACCGCTACGACACATTGGCCGCCGGCGTCCGCGAGACGGCTCCCCAGATCGAGGACGGCTCGCCCGGCGGCACGTCGAAGGCCGTCTCGAAGGCGGCCCTGTCGGAG
The DNA here is from genome assembly GCA_046725375.1 of Actinomycetota bacterium. Classification (GTDB taxonomy): domain Bacteria; phylum Actinomycetota; class Actinomycetes; order Propionibacteriales; family Nocardioidaceae; genus DATFRX01. The sequence goes on along the minus strand of JBKOYM010000030.1, from coordinate 2,482 downwards.
GCGGCCCAGTCGGAGGCCAAAACCAAGTCCGTCAAACCCGACGAGCCAGTCGTCGAGGGCATGCGCATCGAGGTGACGCGGATCGGCATCAAGGTCGAGACCGTCCGGAAGTCGGTGCCGTTCAAGACGATCGTCCGCCACGACAACGACATGTTCAGGGACCAAGAACGGGTCAAGCGCGACGGCGACGCGGGTGCCAAGCGCGTCACGTACCGGATCAAGACCGTCAACGGCGAGGTGACCAAGCGCGTCGTGCTCAAGAGCGTCTCGCTGGACAAGCCGCGGCCGGAGATCGAAATCCACGGCACCAAGCCGCGGCCGCAGCCCGAGCCGGCGCCGGCGCCGGCGCCCGACTACAGCAGCGGCAACACCGTGTGGGATGAGCTTGCCGAATGCGAGTCCGGTGGCAACTGGTCCATCAACACGGGCAACGGCTACTACGGCGGACTGCAGTTCGACTACGACACGTGGCAGGCCTACGGCGGCGGCGCGTACGCCGAGTACCCGCATCAGGCGTCGCGTGAGGAGCAGATCGCGATCGCCGAGAAGGTCCGAGACGCCAACGGCGGCTACGGCGCCTGGCCGGCCTGTGCAGCGGAGCTCGGCCTGCCGACTTAGGCTCGACGTGCCGCCGCGTCAGTACGCTGCGCAACGTGGCAGACACGGCGGACGACGGGCCGGGCGTACGGTTGCTCGGCGGGTCGGCCGTACGCGACCTCGCGGACCGACTCGACCTGCGGCCGACCAAGCAGCGAGGGCAGAACTTCGTCGTCGACGCCAACACGGTCCGTCGGATCGTCCGGGCCGCCGGTGTCACGGCCGACGACGTCGTGCTCGAGATCGGGCCAGGCCTCGGGTCGCTGACCCTGGCGCTGCTCGAACGGGTCCGGCACGTGACCGCGATCGAGGTCGACGACACCCTCGCGGCCGCGCTGCCGGCGACGCTGATGGAGTTTGCGCCGGAGCGGGCCGCCGACGTCGAGGTCGTGCACGCCGATGCGATGCGGGTGACCGAGCTTCCGGGGCCCGCTCCGACGGCGATGGTGGCGAACCTGCCGTACAACGTCGCGGTCCCGGTGTTGCTGCACCTGCTCGGCGCGATCGAATCGCTGCGACACGGGCTCGTCATGGTGCAAGCCGAGGTCGCCGATCGCCTCACGGCTGCACCCGGGTCGCGGGTGTACGGGGTGCCGAGCGTCAAGACCGCCTGGCATGCCGAGGCCCGACCGGCCGGACGGGTCGGTGGCCAGGTGTTCTGGCCGCCGCCACGGGTCGAGTCCGGCCTCGTCGCGTGGAGCCGGCGCGACCCGCCGCCGCATCGGGTCGGCCGAGACCGCGTGTTCGCGGTCATCGACGCGGCGTTCGCACAGCGACGCAAGATGCTGCGGTCGGCGCTGGCCGGGCTCGCCGGGGGAGCCGCCGCTGCGGAGTCGGCGCTGCGCGCGGCGGGTGTGTCGCCGTCGGCCCGTGGCGAGGAGCTGGACGTCGCCGCGTTCGCTCGGATCGCGGATGCGCTCGGGCCGTAGGCCGTCTCGATTTTGCACCCTCCTCCGTCACGAGCCGGTCGGTGTATGACGGAGATGTGCGCAAAACCGAATGCGGGACGCGGCCCGACGCTGTCGGACATGCCCTAGGTTGACGCCATGGCCATGCAGTCGGTGACCGTCCGCGTTCCGGCGAAGATCAACCTCGCGTTGGCCGTCGGCGGATTGGAGTCCGACGGCTATCACTCGATCACGACGGTCTATCAGGCCGTGGACCTGTGCGACGAGATCCGGGCCACCGCGATCGACGGCGGCGACGTGACGGTGTCGGTGACCTACGACGGTCGGGCCTTGACCGAGACGGCCCAGGTGCCGGTCGACGAGAACAACCTCGCCTACCGAGCGGCCGACCTGCTTCGCCGCCGGGCCGGAGTCGACTACGGCATCGCGATGGCGATCCGCAAGGCGATCCCCGTGAGCGGTGGCATGGCAGGGGGATCGGCGGACGCCGCGGCCGCGTTGGTCGCCGCCGACGCGGTCTGGGGGCTCGGCACGTCGCGGCAGGACTTGCTGGCGGTCGCGGCCGAGCTGGGGAGCGACGTACCGTTTTGCCTGTTCGGCGGTACGGCGATGGGGACCGGCCGGGGCGATCAGGTGAGCCCCGTACTCGCGCGGGGACGCTATTGCTGGGTGCTCGGCCTGGCCGATCGCGGTTTGTCGACGCCGCTGGTGTACGCCGAGTTCGACCGGCGGAGCGAGTCGGCGCCGCCGGGCGAGCCGCAGGTGGCGCCGGCGCTGCTCTCCGCGCTACGGGCCGGTGATCCGGCGGCGTTGGGGCCGGTCCTCTCCAATGACCTGCAGGAGGCCGCGCTGTCGTTGCGTCCGGAGCTCGCCGAGACGCTGGCCGTTGGCGACGACTGCGGGGCGCTCGGCTCGATCGTCTCCGGTTCGGGCCCGACCGCGATGTTCTTGGCCAGCGACGAGGAGCACGCCTTGGA
>JBKOYM010000072.1:0-14387 GCA_046725375.1 Actinomycetota bacterium | reverse complement strand
GCGGCACGGCGCGGCTGCCGCGTAGAAATTGACCTCCCAAGGGCACACGCCACCAGGCAGTGCCAAGTCAATGGTACCCGGCCGGCCAGGGCTACCGACACACCGAGGCGGACCCAGAGTCGCGAGAGTACGTGTACGTCCTGCCTAGGCTTGCGGCGTGCGGGTGCTCATCGTCGATGGCGCTAACGTCGTCGGCAGCCGGCCGAACGGATGGTGGCGAGACCGACCGGCCGCGGCCAAGCGGCTCCACCAGTCGATCGCCGCGGCCGACCTGGGCTATGACGCGATTGTCCTGGTCCTCGAAGGAGCCGCCAAACGCGGCCAACCCGTCGGCCTTGACGGCAGGATCCACACCGTGCACGCTCCCGGCTCCGGCGACGACGAGATCGTGAACCAAGCTCGCACTCGGAGCCTGGACGGGGACGACGTCGTGGTCGTCACCGCAGACCGGGCGGTGCAGAAGCGGGTCGCGGCGGCCGGCGCCACGTCCGTCGGCCCATCCTGGCTCCTTCGCCGGACGGCCTAGTCGCTCTCGGGCGATCCGCCCGGGATAGCGCACTCGTGCGCGATGAGGGGTGTCTCTCCGGATCAGGGAACGGTGCTCACCTGGTCGCTGTCCGTACGGGGGAACGTGAACCGGACAGCATATGGCGCTCTCCCCTGGAAACCGACGAGCAACTCCCCCTCTACCCAGCCGCGGCAATTCCCTGGGTCCGGCGCCTATTCGCTTCGGGCGACGAAGTCAGGACCTGATCCGCTCAGCAGTCGCCAGGCCTCCCCCTATCCATCGCGCATGAGCGTATGCGGCGAGTCCGGGTATCCGGTCGGGGATCCCCGGACAGTCGCCGGTCAGCGGGCACGCACGGCCGTGCCGCTGAGCGGCTGCGAGGCATGGTGTATCTCACGTTGCCGCGAGAGCGTTCAAGAGGCGCTTGTTGCATCAGTCGTTCGATGGTGTCGGCGATCTCGTCAGGTGGACGTCGATCGTCGAGAGCCAGGGTGGCCCCGAGCCGAAAGGGTGACTCGACGCTGCTGCGCTGTCTTGCCGTATGGATTGCTTTGGCATCGCCTGGCACAGCCGCCGCTGACGAGTCGCGACCTCATCACTGGGTTCGGGGCCGCGGTTTGAATCGGCGAACCTCCTGGGGCCAGCCACACGCTTCCGCGATCTTGCCGGCCCACATCCTGGCGGCATCCTCGTCGGCCACGTCCACCACGGTCAGCCCGCCCAGGAACTCCTTCGTCTCGACGTAGGGCCCGTCGGTGAACATCAACGTGCCGCTGGTCGGGTCAGCGCTGAAGGCCGTGTCGACTTCCTCCTCCAGCCCTCCGGCGAACACGTACACGCCAGCAGCCTTCATCTCGTCGACGACCGCCATGGCGAGCGGCCCGCGCCCGCGGAACCACTCCTCGGTGTGGTCGCCCACCCACTGCTGGTTGAAGTAGATGAGGTACTCGGTCATGTCGGCTCCTTGTCTCCGTCGCGGACCCGGTGCCCGCCTCAACCTATTCCACGAACGGCCTCCGGCGGATACGACATCGTCAGGCGGGGAAATTTCGCGTCTCATCGCCGCGCGGCGGGCTCACCGGAAATCGGAGTCTGGGCGTCCTCATGCCGGATGCGGACGACGAGTTTGCCGGTGGCGCGGTCGTGCTCCATGTCGTCGTGGGCCTGCGGCACCTGTTCCAGTCCGTCGTAAACGCGGTCCACCGGAAAAGCCAGCCGACCGGCCGCGACCGCGTCGAGGATCTCCTGGAACGCCTTTCGAGGTAGGTCGGTGGCGTCGCCGAAGTAGCCTGCGAGGCGTACACCCTTCGGCAGATACTCGTTCGGGGAGAAGTCCCGCACCGTCCACTGGTTGGACAGACTGCCCCCGAAGCAGGCCGTGCCGTGTACGCGTACCGCGCGCAAGGTGTCGGGCAGGGTCGGCGTGCCGACGAGATCGAGGGCGGCGTCGACGCCGTCCGGGTACAGCTCTCGCACGGCGGGCGCGACCTCTCCGGTGTCGAGCAGGGGGTGATCGACGCCGCGCTCCTCCAGCAAGGCGAGGCGGTCGGCCCGCCGAGTGGTGGACAGCACCGTGGCGCCGCGCCACGTGGCCAGCGCGGCGGCGGCCAAGCCAACCGAGGAGGTGCCGCCACGAATCAGCACGGACTGCCCGGGCTTCAGGTCCAGGCCGACGGTGAGCGAGCCGTAGGCGGTCTGCACCATCTCTGGCAGGGCACCCAGCACCTCCCAGGGCAGGTCGGTGTCGACGGCGATGACCTGGGACAGCGGCACCGACGTGTACTCGGCATAGCCACCGTCGTAGGTGCGCCCCATGTCGCCCATCATCGCGACGACCTTCTGCCCGGGAGCCAGACCGCTGCCGGCCGGGGCCGAGTCGACGGTGCCGACAGCCTCGATACCCGGTACGCGGGGAAAACTCACGCCGACGCTCAGACCCAGCCGAAGCTTCAGCTCCGAGCGGTTGAGTCCGAACGCCTCAACGCGGATGCGTACCCAGCCATCCCGCTCCGGCGGTAGCGGAAGCGTGGTGAGCCGCAGATTGTCCACCGGGCCGGGGCGAGACAGCCGGACGGCGCGCATCGTGGTCGGCGAGGACGTCATGGGCCTGCCTCTTCCGCCGGCACATGGAGAGTCGGTCGACGGTGGTCAACGTGCGGCCGGTGCGGCTTCATTCCCGACTCACCGCAGTCGTCCGCCCGCCGAGATCGGCTTGGCCTCGCGACGTCACCCGAGCGGCGACCCATCCGTTCGTATGGTGGCGAGCGGAGTGCCAGGGCGAGGCTGACGGGGTCGGCGTACGCCTTGGGTTTGCTGATCGCAGCCGACGAGGGTCTGGCCAATCCAGTACGGTCAGCGTCATGACCTCGGATGGGTTCGTGCCGGTCGGGTTCGTTCCGCCGACCGCGCTCGCCACCGAGCAGTTCCGCCTCGAACCGCTGGGGCCGCAGCACAATCAGGCCGATCATGCCGCCTGGATGTCGAGCATCGAGCACATCCGCTCCACTCCCGGCTATCCCGACGGCAACTGGCCACCCCGCAGCGGCATGACGCTCGAGGAGAACCTCGCCGACCTTCGCCGCCACGCCGACGACTTCACGCGGGGCGCCGGATTCACCTTCACCGTCCTCGACCCAGCCGACAACGACGTCATCGGTTGCGTCTACCTGTATCCCTCGACCTCCGATCAGTGGGACGTCACGGTGCAATCCTGGGTACGGGCCGACAGATCGGACCTCGACGTACCACTCGCCGACGCCGTCGCACGCTGGCTCGCCACCGACTGGCCCTGGGAACGCGTGGACCGCTGCGGACGCTGAGCCGTGGCGGCACGCAGCCGCGATCCGGGGCTGCGACGATAGACGGATGGCCTGCTTCGTATCGCATACGCCTGTTGACTGCCGCAACGCCTACGAGCTGTCGGAGTGGTGGAAGGCTCTGCTGGGGTACGTCGACCTCGAGGACGACCCCAACCTGCCCGGGCACGTGGAGTGCCTGATTCGGGACGGGGAGACCGGTCATCGGATTCTGTTCATCGAGGTGCCGGAGGAGAAGCAGGCCAAGAACCGGCTGCACTTCGACCTGCGGCCCCGGGAGTCCAGTCGCGACGAGGAGGTCGACCGCCTGATCAGATTGGGCACCACGGTGGTGGCCGACCTTCGCGGCGTCCACGGGCCCGGCAGCGGGTGGGTCGTTTTCGCCGATCCGGAGGGCAACGAGTTCTGTGTCCTACGCTCCCAGGAAGAGGTCGACACTGCCCCCTGAGATCGTTTCCAGCAGACCTTCAGGTCGTGGAAGTCTCGTACTGCGGGCGGCCCGTGGTGCGGTAGGTCTGGATTGTCAGCCCATTCGGGGTGGACTGCAAGTCGACCAGCTCGAGTCCTATGTCCGGGCCGGCGGAGGAGAACAGCCGGGTGCCCTGGCCGACGACTACCGGATAGGTGAGCAGGACGATCTGGTCGACCAGCCGGTGGTCGAGCAGCCAGCGGATCAGGGTGCCGCTGCCCCACACCTGCAGCTCACCGCCCGGCTCGGCTCGCAGCTCGTCGACGGCGGCCGCAAGGTCGCCGGACAGGACTGTCGTACGCGCCCATCGGGGGGCGGTGAGCGTGGACGAGGCGACGTACTTGGGCCGCGTGTTCAACGCCTCCCCGACGGGGTTTCCCGGATCCATGCCGGCACCCCAGGAGCCGGCGAAGATCTCGTACGTCCGCCGGCCGAACAGGAACGCGTCGGCGCGCTGGAAAGCCTGGCCGATGAACGTCGAAGCCTCGTCGTCGAGCAGCGGCGGGCCCCATCCGACGCGCTCGAATCCGCCTTCCTCTCCCGGCCCGCCGGGTTCGGGCCGGGGCCCTGCCTCAATCCGTCGATGTCCCTGCGTCACTCCGTCGAGGGAGACGTTGGTGATGGTCGTCAGTTTCATGATCTCGGTTTCCTGCTCGTTGGCGGCACCCCTCGAGGGTGGCCTCTCACCCGTGCTACGAACACCTCCGCTCCGATCCGACATCTTCCTCCCGGAACGTTTGCTGTGGCGGATGCGCCGACGGGTCCGTCAGCCATACTGATCAATCAACTAAGCGGAGGTACGTCAGATGATCTGTCGGATCTGGCGCGGCTGGACAACTCCCGAGAACGCCGACGCGTACGAATCCATCGTTCGCGGCGAGGTGATCCCGGGCATCGAGGCAATGCGAATCCCCGGATTCCAGCACATCGATCTCGTCCGCCGCGAGCTCGACGACGAGGTCGAGTTCGTCACCATCATGTGGTTCGACCGCCTCGACTCGATCAAAGCCTTCATGAGTGACGACTACACCGTCAGTCACGTGCCGGCCGCGGCCCAGGCGGTCCTCGCGCGCTTCGACCGGCATTCGGCCCACTACACCGTGATCGACCGGCGTACCCAGCCCCCGCAAGGGAGTGACGGTCGAACGACGCCAGGCTCAACGGAGGATTGAGGTGCGGGCGCCGACTCCGGCCCACCACCCTGGCCGAGCGGCTCTCGTCACGGGAGGCTCAGGAGGTATCGGGGCCGCCGGCAGCCAGTCTCGTAAGACGATCCCGAGTGGACTCTTTGGCGGAGGATCGCGTGGAGCGCAGGCCTGCCGGCTCGATCTTGCTAAACGGCGGCCCTGCGGCCATAGGATCCGAGCGTGGATCGGTTGACCGAGGTGGGGCTCGGACTGGACTACGACTCGATGCGGCTGGCCCGAACCACACAGGCCTGGCTCGCCGTCGGCGCAGACCTGCGAGGCCGGGTAACACGGGTGCTGGACGGCATCACATCCCACGTCGAAGTGATCGGTTCGTCGTCGGTTCTCGGCCTCCTGGCCAAACCCATCATCGACCTGGCGGTTGGGCTCGCACCCGACCAGTCCTTGTCTCCAACCGCCACGAGGCTGGAGGCCGACGGCTGGATCTATCGCGGTGACGCGGGTGCCGACGGAGGGCATGTCTTCGTTCTTGAGGCTCGGCCGTGGCATCGAGTCGCGCACTTGCATGTCGTTGGATACGACGGGGACCAGTGGCGAAACTACCTGCGCCTCCGCGACCTGCTCCGCTGCAGCCCGCACGCTCGAGAACGGTACGAGGCGGTGAAGTTGGAACTGGCTCGGCGGCCTTCGGTCGATCGCAAGGCATACACGAGAGGCAAAAGCGAAGTCGTCACTTCACTCCTACACGAACTCGACTGAATGCACCCTCATGTCGCGATCGAATCGGTCGCGCGATGAACGGAGGTCGTCTCGCCGGTGCAACGCGCCCGACGCCGCTTCTCGATGCGAGAACTCGCACATGACGTCATCGACGCAGGCGGGCTCGACGTGAATGAACTCGACCGACTCGCAGGACGACGCAGACCGATGACTTTCGCCGCGTCGGGAAGTCCTACCTGTGGAGCCATCGGAAGGACTGACCCATGCCCGACGACAAGCAGCAGATTCGGACCCTCATCGAGTCCTGGGCCGCCGCCGTACATCGCGGCGACCTGGCGACCGTCGTCGCGGACCACGCCGACGACATCGTCATGTACGACGTGCCGCCACCGAACGACGGCGTCCGAGGAATCGATGCCTATCGCGAGACGTGGCCGCCGTTCTTCGAGTGGCAGGCACAGGGCGCCTCGTTCGAGATCGTCTCGCTCGATGTGACAGCCGGTGACGACGTCGCGTACGCCCACGCGCTGCTGCGCTGCGGGACGCCGGAGGAGCTCGCGGCCAACCCGGCCAACCGGCTTCGGCTCACAATCGGACTCCGCAAGGAGCGCGGGCGCTGGGTCGTCGCACACGAGCACCATTCGTTCCCTGACAGCGACTGACACGCCGCACGAAGTTGCGCGCGCCGACGACCGCGCTGACTTCGGCAGCCACGACGGCCGCGGCCTCACCGCTGGGATTTGTACGCCGCGCTCATCTCACGCAGCCGGCTGTGCATGCCCGCGTACGCGCCCTGGCTCGGCAGATAGGACTTCCGGATCCTCGCGATGACCGTGTTGTTCGGATCGCAGACGTTGGCGATCGGGCTCTCGGATGCTGGGTGACGAGCTGGTAGCCGTCCAGCGGGTCGAGGCCGCACTCGCTCGCGATCCACGTGATGAGGTCGTTCTGGGTGATACGAAAGGCGTCGTCGAGCGGCGGGCGGAGCCCGTCTCATGAGGTAGTCGTCGCTCTCGAGCTGCGGCCACGGTGTCGGAACCCCCTTGATCAGGTCGACGATGACCACCGTGTCCATCGCGGCCTCGACCGCGACGCCACAGGTCTCGCCTTCGCCCTGTCGATCGTGTCTGTCACCGAGCGCAAACAGCGCGCCTTCGACGTTGACCCCGAGGTAACAGGTCACGACTCTAGCGTCGACCTTCGAGTACGTCGATGGGCGAATCGACCGGCGTCGCGCTCAAACTCGACCGAGCATGTAGGGGGAATCGTCTACTGCAGCGGCACCGGACCGTGAACAGGGAGAGGCGGACAAGGGGCACTTCCGTGACTAGAGGCGCCCACAGCCTTCTCAACGCGACTCCATGCGTTTCCTTCAGCAGCTGCAGCGCATGCGTACGTACTGGCGAACAATGCCCTCCTCGGTCACGTATTCCGTACGACTTTGCTGTGGACAGAAAATGGTTATCCACAGGATTCTTCCGACACGATCAATGATTCGGCGAAAACGCTATAATCCCGTGCCGAAGAAACCGAGATAATCTTCGGAATACGTATTGCCAGCTCCGAAACAATGTCATATACTCGAACACATGTTCGAGGGGTGGGCAGAGGGTCTACAACAGGCCGTCGCCGACGGTTGTGCTAGCGACCTGACGATGGCAAGTGTCGACGAGCTGCGTGAGCTCTTGGTGTCGGTGCAGTCCGGCATCGATCGGCTGCAAGCTCTCCATGCCCGGGTCGGGGCCGAGTTCGAGGCTCGGGAGGGGCATCGGGTCGACGGATGTTCGTCGATGGCTTCGTGGCTGCGGCGACACCTGCGGATGTCCGCCACCGAGACCCGAGCCCGGCGGCGGGCCGCGGCGGCCCTGGTCGAGCTGCCGGCCGTGAAGGCGGCCGTCGAAGCGGGAGAGATTCGGCCGGCGCACCTGGATGTGTTCGCCACCGGCATCAAGCGCCTGGGCGGTCCGATCATGCGCGATCACCTTGACCTGCTCGTTCCGGTGGCGCGCGACTGCGACCCCGCCGACCTGCTCACGGCCGTTGACCGGCTGCGCGACACCATCGACCCGGACGCGGCGGATCGCGACTGGATCCAGGCCCAGGAAAGATACGACCTCACCGTTCGCCGGGTCGGTCACGGGTTCGATGTGTCCGGATACCTCGACGTTGAGACGGGGACCAAGCTCAAGCACGTGCTCAACTCCATCGCGGCCCGGGCCGGGTCAGACGACCAGCGGCCGGTCGCGCAACGCCGGGTCGAGGGCCTCAACGCGCTGCTCACCAGCATCCTGGAATCCGGGCTGCCGTCCGACAAGGGCGTGCGGCCGCACCTGGCCGTCAACGTCGACCTCGAAACGCTGAAATACGCCATCCGCGGCGATCGGCAGACTCCCGCCCGGCCGGCGGTGCTGGCCGGATACGGCCCGATCGGCCGCGATCTGCTGTCGCGACTTGCCTGCGATGCCGCGCTCTCGGTGGTGTTGACCAAGACCACCGATGGAGCCGGCCGTTACCCCTACAAGCACGTGCTCGACGTGGGTCGCACCGAGCGGCTCGCGACCGCCAAACAACGCCTCGCGATCCTGATCCAGCAAAACTTCCGGTGCGCCAACTCTGGGTGCACCAACACTTACCTCGAGATCCACCACATCATCTCCTGGCTCGACGGTGGGCCGACGGATATGGACAACCTCTGCGGACTCTGCATCGGCTGCCACCATCTGGTTCACGCCGGATTGCTCATCTGTTCGAAGAACCCCGACGGCACACTGGTGTTCCACGCCCGCGACGGCACGACAGTTCCCGACCGGCGACAACGCGCCCTTACCGAATTCCACCGAAGACTCGGCCCACCCAGGCCACACCGCAACGCCAGCTGATACGACGCGACGGCAGCCTGCGTTGCCCCCGCCCGGCAAGATGTACACCCAGGCGCTGGCCGACGGTTATCGGATCGCGGTTGTCGGGTGGCACCCGAAGGTCCTCTAGCAACTCGGCGACATCCAGCATAGCCAGCTTTCGCAGAGCGACTCGTTCGATCCGCGAATGAAGCCCCCTTCACAGGCCGACGTGACCACAGTCGCTCGGTCCTGGCGTCCCGAAACGTCCCGATCACAACTGCCGACATAGCGCGACGCGTTATGCAGATCCAGCCCATCGGTCGGCAAGCCCCGCGAGCACTGACCAAACTGCCCCTGAAGGAGGCGCTCGGCGATTAGCGATGCCGTCGGCGGCGGATTTCACATGCACCGGTCGAATCTCAACCGCATCCCGACGCTATGCCTCCGGGAAGGTGATGACCGCCTTGGCGAAGCCCGGCGGCTTGTCGCGGAGGGCGGTGAACGCCTCGTCGATCCGCTCCAACGGGAAGCGGTGCGTGACCAGACCCTCCATCGAGAGCGCGCCGGATGACAGCAGCCGGGTGCCGACCGACATGCCGCGCATGATCACATCGATGTCGCGAAAGTGGGCGTTGACGATCCGGAACGCCATCCAATTCCAGTGCGCCAGCGGAATCTCGCGGGCAGCACCCTGATGGAAGCCGACGATCGCGATGGTGCCGCTCATCCGGGTGACATCGCCGCAGCCAGCCAACGCGCCCTGCGTACCGGTGCACTCGAACGTGATATCGGCACCTCGGCCGTCGGTCAGCGTGCGTACGGCATCGGGCAGCGACTCCCGCGTGACGTCGACGAGACGAGTCGCCCCGATCTTGCCGGCCCGCTCCAGCGCGTCGGCCCGCGCGTCCGCGACGAGCAGCGACCGTACGCCGCGCAGCGCGACCAGCCGTTGGACGAGGTTGCCCATGAACCCGGCGCCGATGACCACGACGTCGTCGGCCAATCGCACATCGGCGGCCTCGACGGCATTCGCCGCGCACGCGATCGGCTCGGCGAGCGCCTCCTCGAGCGGGCCGTCACCGGTCGGGAAGCAGTACGCCGCCCGTACCGCGACGTACTCGGCGAAGCCGCGTTCGGTGACCCACACGCCGACCCGGTCGCCGACCGACAGACCGGTCACCTCCGTACCGACTCGGTCGACGACGCCGCTGACCTCGTGTCCGGGATAGCGCACTTCGCCCGGCGGCGGACCCTGCAGCCACGCCTCCAGCTCCGACGCGCACACCCCCGACCCGACCACGCGCACCAGCACCTCGCCCGGCTCGATCGCCGGAATCTCCGCCTGCTCGATCGCGAAGCTCTCGCGACCCCGCAACGCCGCGATCCTCACGGCATCAACCTCCCGAGATCACCGTCGTGGAAGACCACGATCCCGTACGTGCCGAGCCGCTCGAGCCGCACCTCGTGTCGGTCGTCGTCGCGAGTCAGGTCGAGCTCGGTGCGGGCGCCGTCCGGCGTCACGAGGGTGGCGCGCTCCTTGGCCTTCGGCAGCCCGACCCGGAGGGACACGTCGTCGACGCCCCGCACCGCGTCGGCCGCCGCATCGTAGTCGTAGTTGACCAGGTGCAGCGCGTACGAGCCGTCGGCGAGCCGATGGATGTTCGCCGCGGCCGCCAGCGTCGTCTCGACCTGCCGCCCGTGTGGCAGCAACTCGTCGAGTACGGCATGATCCGCCGCGCGCACGCCCGGATGGCCGCGGAGCCCCCTGCGTACTCCCGGAGCGAGATTGAGGCCGAATCGGTCGGTGACGACAACGGTGCCGCCCCCAGCCAGATAGCCCTCGATCGCCGCAACCTGGCCGTCGGTGAGCGCGTGGACGTCAGGCAGCACCACCGTCGAGTAGCCCGTCAACGCCTCGGCGCTCGCCCGATCCGGCGCCGTGACGCCGTCCGGCCAGATCACGACGTCGAACGGCACCGCCGCCCCGGCCAGCTCGCGCGTCACGACCCGGTACGGCACGACCACCGACTCATCCCGCGCGTTCGTCGTGTTGTCACTCGCGTCGGCCTTGCCGATCGCCTCGCGGGTGCTCTCCACGCTGAAGACCACCGCCACGTCGTTGCCCGTACGCCTCGCGAACAACCGCTCGTGATCGGCGAGGAACGACTGGATCTCGGTAGCCAACCCATGCGGGGCGTAGAACGCGTCCTCGATGACGCTGCCCATCCAGGAGCCGTAGGGCACCGACATGTTGACCCCCATCGCGGCCGCCTCGTACAGCGACAGCCGGAACAGGTCGTAACCGCGGCCCCGGCCGAGCAGGTCGACCAGCTCGGGGACGACGCCACCGTACGGGTTCTCGACGACCACGACGTCCTTGTCACCGGCGAACGCCGCGACGTAGCGATACCACTCGGGCTGCTGGTACGTGGTGTTGCGCATCTCCGTGACGATCAGGTCCACGTCGTCGACGAGCGCGAGGTACATCGGCTCGCAGTTGAAGAAGTTGCCGGACACCAACACCGTGCGACCGACCGACCGAGCGTACTCGCGCGCATAGTCGGCAAGCTCCGCGAAGTACCTCTTGATCGCGCCGCACTGGAACGCGTAGTAGTCGCCGAACAACGGCGTCGACTCCCGACCGGACTTGAAGTCGTAGCCTCTCGCGAGCAGCCATTCGCCGTAATGGAACGTCGCGAGGTCGACCCCGTCGAGTGCGACGTCGACCTGCGCCGACGGCAGCGCCCGCAGGTACTCGCGGAAACCGTGCATGCAGTCGTAGCAGAAACACGCGCCGTACTGGAACGCCCCCATCGGCAGCTCCGCCTCGTCGAGCTGGATGCCGTCGACGCCGGCGTCGATCTGGATGCGGATCACGGCCTTGAGGTACTCGCGCCAGACCGGGTTGTTGCGGTCCATGTAGTAGCACCGGTGCTCGCGGTCGGGGCATTCGACCCAGTGCGCGTTGCAGGGCTGCTGGTAGATGTCGCGGACGACGCACTCGTCGATCAGGTCGGTGACCGGCTCACCCGCGCTGTTGACCAAGCCGTGCGGGAAGTAGTGCTCCAGCGGCCTCCAGAGCTTCGGGTAGCGGTTCGAGGAGAACTCGCGCAGACCCATCCAGTCGCGGTTGCCGACGCCGCGCAGCTCGTTGAGGGCGAGAACGGCATCCTCGTCGTCGGTCAACTCGACCGGAAACTCCCAGCCCTGCGCCTCGAAGACGATGCCGAAGACCTTGATGCCCCGCTCGTGACAGGCCGCGACGAACTCGCTGTCGTTGACGAAGCCGTAGAACCGGTCGCGTGCCGAGACCGGGCCGAACGCCTCCTGCTCCAGGTACGGCAGCGCCAGCGAGCCGCCGCCCATCGCTGCCCAGACGAGTACGGTCGCGCGATAGTCGACGAGGTCGTCGACCATCCGCAGTCGGCGTGGCGGCAGGCTGGGGTGGTAGCAGTGCTGTCGCGAGAACCATCCGTCGAAGTAGACACCGCGGTGCATGGGCAGCCTTCCTCGGGGCGACTTATACGTTCACCAGCGGCGCAAGGGTGTGCTCGGCGACCGCGAGGCCCCGACGGACCCGTTCGGGGTCCCCACTCCAGACCGGGTCCTCGTGCTCGACGGAGACGACGCCGTCGTACCCGACTTGATGCAGCCGGTCGATCAGCCGGCGCCAGTCGACGTTGCCGAGACCGGGAATCCGGTAGCGCCACCAGCCGCTGACCCACGGCTGCCGGTCGACCGCTTGGCCGAAGACCCCGTAACGGCTGCGGGCGGCGGCGTCGACCTCGGCGTCCTTGGCCTGCACATGCAGCACCCGGTCGGCGTACGCGTCCAGAGCCGCGAGCGGATCGATGCCGAGCCAGACCAGGTGGGACGGGTCGTAGTTGAGCCACAGTCCGAGGTCGGACATCCAACCCCACAGTTCCGGCGAGTACGCGAGGTTGGCCGGGTAGCCGTCTGGGTGCCAGCCCTCCATCGGGCAGTTTTCGACGACCAGCCGGATGTCGCGCGCCGCGGCGTACTCCACCAGCGGCGGCAGCGCCTTCTCGGCGAGTGCGAGGTTGTCTGCGACGGTACGCGTGACGTCACGACCGACGAACGTGCCGACCAGGCGTACGTCGAGCAGCGCCGCCGCGTCGATGCAGCGGCGCAGGTGCTCGTGCGTCGCCTCGCGGACCGCCGGATCCTGATGGAGGTTGTTTTCGTAGTACGCGACCGCCGAGATCTCCAGGCCGTGCCGCTCCATCATGTCCCGGATCGTCGTCGCGTCCGACGAGCCGAACGACTCGACGTCGAGGTGGCTCGCCTCCCAATCGCGACCGGGTCGCCGGGGCCAGGCCGCCACCTCCAGCGCGGCGTACCCATGACCGCCCGCCCACGCGGCGATCTCCCCGAGGGAGTCGCCAGGCAGGCAAGCGGTGAGGAAGCCGAGCTTCATCGGTCCGCGATCACACGCCGGCCGGGGCGTTCGCGTACTCGTTGCAGGCGAGGTCCTTGCCGCGTGCGAGCCAGATCTTCCAGCCCTTGTTGATGTCCACGTCGAGCATCTTCACCGATGTCGGGAAGTAGCGCATCGTGTAGCCCGTACGTCGCATCGCGCTGGTGTTGGCCTTCGCGCCGTGCACGATGCGGCCGTCGTGCATCGAAAACTCGCCACGGGCCAGCTCGAAGTCGACCGCCTTGTTTTCGTCGACGTCGGCGATCTCAGCATGAAAGGTCTGCTCGGTCATGTCGGTCGGCACGTAGCCCTCGGAGAATCCGCCGTCGAGGTGCGTCCCCGGGATCACCCGCATGCAGCCGTTGTCGCGATTGCTCGGGCCTTCCAACGCGAGCCAGATCGTGACGATGCTGTCGTAGCGATCGAACCGGCCCTCCCAGTACGCGCTGTCCTCGTGCCACGGTGTCGCCCGGCCGGTGTAGGGGTCCTTCGAGATGAAGTGGCTCGACCACAGCGCGATGTCCGGCCCGATCAGCGGCTCGATCCAGTTGAGCACGTCGTCAGACAGCAGGAAGTCGAGCAACCGCTCCTCGCGGTAGTGCGGCGTGTCGAGCTCGTCCGACAGCTTGTCACCCTTGTCGGCGAGGTGGTCGTTGAAGATCGCCTCGAGGCTGGCCAGCCACTCCTCGCCGAGCAACTGCTTGCCGGGAAGGAGGTAGCCGTTCGTTCGGAAGAACGTGATGTCTTGCTCGGTCAGCACGATCGGGGTCCCCTTTCATGGGATGACGCGGTCAGACGATGACGTGGTCGCCGCGCTCGACGCTACGCGAGCCCTGCCGGCCGTCACGACGCCTTTCCTCGGGCCGGCTCGACCTATCTTCCGATGATCGGCAGGTGGATGACCTGGGCGACCTCGCCCAAGCCGATCACACCGACACGCAGCTTGCTCAACTCGGTGCCCTCCGGATGCAAATCGATTTAGTGCTTGAACGCTAGAGCGTGGATGCCGCGTAGGTCAATGCGCGACGGGCGCCGGATCCGATCGAGTGTTGGCGTGAATCTGCAGGTTTCGGCGAGAGTTGGTGCAAGTTTGAGCCAACACGTCGGCCCACGGGGCGCCGAGCGCGGTTCGTCAGGGCAGGGCCGTCATCCGCTCGAAGAAGAGCTCGCGGAAGGCGTCCGCTTCGACCGCGGTCGCGATCCGGCAGTTCGGCTCCGGTGGGTTTTCCCACATCAAGAGGTCGGCGATCGCCACGCCTCGGGTGATCCGCCCAGCGGTCTCGACGGCAACGTACGCGTCGCGCCATGTCACCAGGTCCGGCCGAGTAACGACGGCCACCGCCAGCGGGTCGTGCAGCGCGCAGCTGTCGTGCTCGATCTCCTCGCCCGGCTTGACCCGCTGCTGGTACGAGATCCAACGCTCGGTCTGCTCGGCGGCCAGCTTGCCG
>JBKOYM010000086.1:0-34043 GCA_046725375.1 Actinomycetota bacterium | reverse complement strand
ACACACACTGAACGGAGGCATCGACATGAGCAAGCTGAGCGTCGGCAACAACCTCGGTCTCGACGTGGTGACGACCACGGCCGGTGCCATGATCGCCACCTACCGGCCGGCGGCATGAGGAGGCCCCGATGCAGACACCGAACGTCTTCGTCGACGGCCTCATCGTCGGCGAGTCGGCCCGCTGGCACGACGGTCGCCTGTGGCTGGCCCATTGGGGCACCCACGAGGTCGTCGCCGTCGACATGGACGGCAACCGCGAGACGATGGCGGAGGTACCGGTCAACATCGCGTTCTCCATCGACTGGCTGCCTGACGGTCGCCTGCTCGTGACGGCCGGTCAGCGGCTGCTGCGTCAGGAGCCGGACGGCTCGCTCGTCGACCATGCCGATCTGAGCGATGTCGGCTTCGACGGGCTCAACGAGATCGTGGTCGACGGCCGGGGCAACGTCTACGTCAACGGTGGCTGCACGTTCGAGCCGGCCGAAGGCGAGGCGCCGGGCGGCATCGCGCTGGTGACGCCCGACGGCGACGTGCGCCAGGTCGCCGACCAGATCGCCTTCCCGAACGGCATGATCGTGACGCCGGACAACCAGACGCTCGTCGTGGCCGAGTCGTTCGCCCGGCGCCTGACCGCGTTCGACATCGCGGCCGACGGCAGCCTGTCCGGGCGCCGCGTCTGGGCCGAGGAGGTCGGGCCCGACGGCATCTGCATCGACGCCGACGGAGCGATCTGGACCGGAGTCGGCGGATTCGGCGAGCGGTTGATGGGCCGCGTCCTCGACGGTGGCGAGATCCGCGACCAGGTACGGCTCGACCGCGAGTGCTTCGCGTCCACACTCGGCGGACCGGACGGCCGCACACTGTTCATGCTGGCCGCGCATTGGCGCGGACTCGAGTCGATGTTTGACCGCCCGTACACGGGACAGATCCTGACCATCGACGCTCCGGCACCGGCCGCAGGCTGGCCGTGAGAGGAGACCGACATGACCCACTATCTGTTGACGATCTACCAACCGGACGGGCCGCCGCCGGCCGCCGAGGTGTTGGACCCGATCATGCGCGACCTCGACGCGCTCCGGCGCGAGATGCAGGACGCCGGTGTCTGGGTCTTCGGCGGTGGGTTGCATCAACCGAGTACGGCGACGGTGATTCGGCGCAAGGGCAACGAGACGCTCACGACCGACGGCCCGTACATCGAGGGCAAGGAGCACGTCGGCGGATTCGACATCATCGACGTGCCCGATCTCGACGAGGCCCTGGCGTGGGGGCGCAAGCTGGCCGAGGCGATCGCCCTGCTGCCGATCGAGGTACGACCGTTTAGCTTCGTCGACGACTGATGGCAGGACCATCGACGGTCACGCCCGACCGGATCGCGCAGGTCTTCCGCGCGGAGTACGGACGGGCCGTGGCCGTTCTGGCCCGGGTCTTCGGCGACATCGACCTGGCCGAGGACACCGTTCAGGAGGCGTTCGCCGCCGCGGTACGTCGCTGGCCATCGGACGGGCTGCCGCCGAGTCCGGCCGGCTGGATCATCACGACGGCCCGCAATGCCGGCATCGACCGGCTGCGGCGAGAGGCGACCCGCGACGACCGGCAGGCGCAGGCCGCCCTGCTGCACGCGGAAGCCGAACCGACGGAGGTGGGCCCGGTGCGCGACGATCGATTGCGGCTGATCTTCACCTGCTGTCACCCGGCGCTGTCGCCGGCGGCGCGGGTCGCGTTGACGCTGCGACTGCTCGGCGGGCTCGATACGGCC
Source organism: Actinomycetota bacterium (assembly GCA_046725375.1). Taxonomy (GTDB): domain Bacteria; phylum Actinomycetota; class Actinomycetes; order Propionibacteriales; family Nocardioidaceae; genus DATFRX01. The sequence continues at coordinate 32,287 of JBKOYM010000086.1, read as the reverse complement.
GAGATCGCCCGGGCGTTTCTCGTGTCGGAGCCGACGATGGCTCAGCGAATCGTTCGGGCGAAGGGCAAGATCCGGGACGCGCGCATCCCGTACCGCGTGCCGCGCGAGGCCGACCTGCCGGATCGGCTGGAGGCCGTCTTGTCGGTCGTCTACCTCATCTACAACGAGGGCCACACCGCGAGCGCCGGCGATCGGCTCGACCGGGCCGACCTCGGCGCCGAGGCGATCCGGCTTGGTCGGCTGCTGGTCGACCTGATGCCGGACGAGCCCGAGCCGCTCGGCCTGCTGGCGCTGATGCTGCTGTCCGAGTCGCGGCGTTCGGCGCGCACCAGCGTCGGCGGTGACCTCGTCCTGCTCGCCGACCAGGATCGCTCCCGCTGGGACCGCTATCTCATCGAGGAGGGACAGGCTCTGGTACGCCGGTGCCTGCGGCGCGATCGGCCCGGCCCGTACCAGATCCAGGCGGCGATCAATGCGGTCCACAGCGACGCGGCGACCGTCGAGGCGACCGACTGGCGCCAGATCATAACGCTCTACGATCAGCTCCTCGCGCTGGCGCCGACGCCGATCGTCGCCCTCAACCGCGCGGTCGCCGTCGCCGAGGTCCAGGGCCCGGCGGTCGCACTCGATCTGGTCGACGATCTCGACCTCGACGGCTATTACCTCTTCCATGCGATCCGGGCCGATCTGCTCGGTCGGATCGGCCGCCGTACAGAGGCGGCGGCTGCGTACGACGCGGCGATCGAGCGAACCGGCAACGAGGCCGAGCGGCGCCTGCTGCGTCGGCGCCGGCGCGAGCTCTGACCCGGTTCACCGCGTTCGCGGTCGCCGCCCTCGCGCTGACGGCTGAGTCGGCCGATCTGGCGGCGGCCTACGGCGCTGACGGACCTCAGCTGGGCCGTTGCCGCTGCACTCGGCGGCCTGGCGTTCTCGGTGCCACTGGCCCGACAGCTGCTCGACGCGCGCAGTCGAGGAGCCGCCGCGCCGCTGGCACGTGACGGGCGACGCGACCGGACGGGTGATTCCGGGGTACCGACGGCGGGGTCGGTTTGTCCGAATCATGCTCGCCTCCCTCCTCTACGCGCGGTCTGACGCTCGACATGTCAGGTATGCAGCGCGCAAAGTGGAGGGAGGCTGGCACAAGGTCGACAGATCGGGCGCCGTGCGCTCACGGGCAGCACGCAATCGGCGTGGAGTCACTCAGCTAGACCCGGCCGCCGAAGAACACCTGGATCTCGGCGACCTGGCCGTCGCGCACCGTATGAAACTCCGTGTTGCGATAGCGCCGGCCGTCGGTGATCGAGTCGTACTCGTAGAGCACGAACACCCCGTCGTCGCCGGTGGTCGCGATCTCGAGAAGCCGCTGGGTCGCCAACTGCGTCGTGGCCGGGAAGCATCGCTCGAAGAACGTCGCCCGGTCGATGTGGTCGTCCTGCGGGCTGGTGAAGACGAAGTCGTCGGCGACGATTCGCTCCGCGGCTTGCCGATTCTGGTCTAGGTAGCTCTGTATCAGACTGCGGACGACGTCGGCGTTGGACATGGAGCTCCTTCGATCGGTGTACATAGGGATAGACCAGACGGCCGCCGCGAACTCATCGGCCGACCCGCTCGGAATCGGGCGCGGTCGGCGTCTAGCCTCGCCCACATGAGACTGCTCATCGCACTCGGTGGCAACGCCATGACCGGTCCGGACGGGCAGGCCGGCCCGGAGGATCAGCGGGCGGCGATCGCCGCCGCCATGGAGACCGTCGCCGACCTCGTCGTCGACGGATATGGGGTCGTGCTCACCCATGGCAACGGCCCCCAGGTCGGCAACCTGCTGCTCAAGAACGAGCTCGCGGCCGACATCGTGCCCCCGGTGCCGCTGGATTGGTGCGGCGCCCAGACCCAGGCCACCATCGGCATGCTCGCCCTCGACGCGCTGGACCGGGCCCTGGCGACGCGCGGCTCGCCGACCCGGTCGGCGACGCTGGTCTCGCGAACGCTCGTCGATAGAGACGATCCCGCGTTCATGCACCCGACCAAGCCGATCGGGCGCTACCTGCCGTACGACGAGGCGCAGACGATGATCGAGCACGGTCAGCACTGGGTCGACCGGGGCGTACGCGGCTGGCGGCGGGTCGTCGCGTCGCCGGAGCCGCGAGCCTGCCTCGATGTGGCGGCGGCCACGTCGCTGCTCGACGACAGTTGGGTCGTCGTCTGCTCGGGAGGCGGCGGCATCCCGACCGCGTACGACGACGAGCAGGGCTACGTCGGCGTCGAGGCGGTCGTCGACAAGGACCTCACGGCCGCCCTGCTCGCCGAGCAACTGCGGGCCGACCGGCTCGTGATCGCCACCGACGTCGACGCGGCGGTCGTCGGGTGGGAGACGCCGCAGGCCCGGTCGCTCGGCAAGGTCGGCGTGACCGAGTTGCGCAAGCTCGCCGCCGAGGGACAATTCGCCAGCGGGTCGATGGGGCCGAAGGTCGAGGCCGCCTGCCGGTTCGTCGAGCGTACGGGCCGGCCGGCGGCGATCACGTCGCTGGGCCGGATCGCCGAGGCCGTGGACGCCAAGGCCGGTACCGTCGTCGTACCCGACGAAAGGTAACCGCGGCGATGCCCTCGGCCATCGAAGTACGCAAGATCCCGATCCACTCGGTCGCCGACGCCAGCGAGCTCGAGCGGCTCATCGACGACGGCGTGATGGACGCCGACCGTGTCATCGCGATCATCGGCAAGACCGAGGGCAACGGCGGCGTCAACGACTACACCCGGATCATCGCCGACCGGGCGTTTCGCGAGGTACTCGTGGCGAAAGGGGACCGGTCGGAGGACGAGGTCAAGCAGGTGCCGATCGTGTGGTCCGGTGGCACCGACGGCGTGATCAGCCCGCATGCGACGGTGTTCGCGACCCTGCCAGAGGCGTCGGCGCCGGCGACCGACGAGCCGCGGCTCACCGTCGGCTACGCGATGAGCGAGCCGCTGCTGCCCGAGGAGATCGGCCGGGCCGGCATGATCACGAAGGTCGCCGACGGCGTTCGGGCCGCGATGGCCGAGGCCGGCATCACCGATCCGGCCGACGTGCACTACGTCCAGACCAAGACGCCACTGCTCACGATCCACACGATCCGCGACGCCAAGAGCCGAGGGCAGACGGTGTGGACCGAGCACACCCATGAGTCGATGGACCTGTCCAACGGTTGCACGGCGCTCGGTATCGCGGTAGCGCTGGGCGAGATCGAGATGCCGCCGGACGAGGACGTCATGCACAACCGCGGGCTGTATTCGTCGGTGGCGTCGTGCTCGTCCGGCGTCGAGCTCGATCGGGCGCAGGTGGTCGTGGTCGGCAATGCACGCGGCGTCGGCGGCCGCTATCGCATCGGGCACGCGGTCATGCGCGACGCTCTCGACGCCGACGGCATCTGGGCGGCGATCCGGGACGCGGGGCTCGACCTGCCCGAGCGGCCACACCCGTCGGACCTGCAAGGCGGGCTCGTCAACGTGTTCCTCAAGTGCGAGGCGAGCCAGGACGGCGAGGTACGGGGGCGGCGCAATGCCATGCTCGACGACTCCGACGTGCACTGGCACCGCCAGATCAAGGCGTGCGTCGGCGGCGTCGCCGCGTCGGTGACCGGCGATCCGGCCGTGTTCGTTTCGGTCTCGGCGGCCCATCAGGGCCCGGACGGCGGCGGTCCGGTAGCCGCGATCGTCGACCTCGGCTGAGCGGCGCCAGCCCCACGCCACTGAGCGGACTGTTGTTGCGAAACACGCCCGGCGTGTCCCGCAAAAAGGTTCTCCCAGTGGGGGAGTGGCCTACCGCCTCGCCAGTACCGGCAGCAGCGTGGCCTCGAGGAGCGCCGGGGCTTCGTCCGGGTCGAGTCGGCCGGCGTCGACTTCGTCCGCCGCGGTGTGCATCAGACCGTAGAAGGTCGCGACGAGCCAGTTCGACGGCAGGTCGGTGCGGAAGACCCCTTCGGCCCGTCCTCGCTTGATCAGCCGCTCCGGCCAAGCGTCGCGGGTCATGTGGCGCTTGTGCAGTCGCTGCGGACCGAGCTCGGCCAGGGCGGCCGTCCGGATCCGGCGCGACTCGGCGAGATGCCGCCACGACGCCTGGACCATCCGGCGGAGCGCCTCGTCGGCCGGGCCGGTGTCGAGCGAGAGGCCGTCGAGCGTGGCGTACGTCTCCAACAAAACCTGCTCGACGACGGCTTCCAGCAGCTCCTCGCGTGACGGGAAGTGGCTGTAGAGCGTGACCCGGCCGACACCCGCCGACCGGGCGATCTCGCTCATGCTCACCTGGGGGTTAGAGGCGAACGCCGACCGGGCGGCCTCGACGATCGCTGCGATGTTGCGCCGCGCGTCGGCCCGTCGTTTCGGTCCCGCCTGAGCCGTCACGGTCGCAGCTTAATGGCCGTGACCACCGATGCCCTCGGGCTTGCCGGCCGGCACGAGTCCGGCGGCGACCATTGCGGCAATCCCGGCCGTGCCTGCCCACACCGTGAAGGCGTCGGCGAAGCCCTCGACGCTTTCGATCCGTGTCGCGATGCTGCCGGCGGCGACGGTCGACGCCACCGCGACGCCGAGGGAGCCGCCGAGCTCGTGGAAGGTGTTGATAACGCCCGAGGCGACACCGGACTCCTGATGCGGCACGTTCGCCAGCGTCGTGGTCGTCGCCGTCACGAAGATCGGGCCGATCCCGAAGGCGGCGATCGCGAACCCGGGCAGTACGTCGGCGTACGCGCTGCCGTCCACCGAGATGCGGGTCAACAGACCGGCTCCGATCGCGACCAAGAGGAACCCCGCCACGGCGACCGGCCGGCCGCCCACGCGACCGAGCAGATGGACGCCGACCTGCGCGCCGAGCGTGATGGCCACGGCGATCGGGAGGAAGAGCAGGCCGGTCTCGAGAGCGCTGAGCCCGAGAACGTGCTGGACATAGAGCGACGAGACGAAGAACAGCCCGAGCATGAGGCCGCTCGCGAGCAGCATCAGGAAGGTTCCCGACACCACGGGTCGGCGGGCCAGCGTACGGGCGCGCATGAGCGGGTTGGCGACCGTACGTTCGATGACCACGAATCCGACGTACCCGGCGACGGCGACCGCGATCGGTACCAGCGTCGCGGCGTCGCCCCATCCCCGGTCGGCGGCCTCGACGATCGCGTAGAGCAGCAGCGCCGTCGCGGCCGTCACGGTCAGGGCGCCGGCGACGTCGAGCCGGCCACGATCGGCGCGAACGGCGATCGGCCCGACCACCGCCGGCAGCGTGGCCAGGATCGCGAGGCCCACCGGCACGTTGACGAAGAACACCCACTCCCAGCCCGGCCCCGAGGTCAGCATGCCGCCGACGAGTACGCCCAGCGCCGCACCGGTGCCGCCAATCGCCGCCCACACACCGAGCGCCCGTCGACGATCGGCGCCGTCGAACGTCGAGGTCAGGATCGACAGGGCGGCCGGCGACATCAGGGCGGCCCCGATGCCTTGAGCGCCTCGGCCCGTGATGAGCAGGCCGCCCGAGTCGGCGAGCCCCGACGCCAGCGAGGCAAGCGTGAACAGGCCGAGTCCGAGCAGCAGCATCCGCCGGGCGCCGAACGCGTCGGCCAGTCGGCCACCGAAGACCATCAGTCCGCCGAAGCAGAGGGTGTAGGTCGTCACAACCCAGGTCAGCGAGTCGCGGTCCAACCCCAGCTCGTCGCCGATCGTCGGCAGCGCCACCTGCACGACGGTGACGTCGACGATCAGCATGAATTGCGCGAGGCACACGAGGACGAGCACCAACCACCGATGGCGAGTGCGGGTCGGCGAGGATGCCGACGTCGGGTCGGCCTGCGGTGCGTGATGGCTCATAGCGTACTCCATAACTCGAACACTACTGTTCGAGTTACTTTATACCCCTCAGGGGTAGGACACAAACGTCGGATGCCTGGGAGGACCGTTCTTGCGCGACACGCCAGCGTGTCGTCGCGAAAACGGTCCTCCCAGTGCTGCGTCAGCGGCCCAGCCGGGCGATCCGGGCGACCAGGCCTGGGGGAGTGATGCGGGACAGGGTCGCGATCGCCTTGTAGCGCAGCGTCGGGATCGACACGGCCACGCCCCGGTCGAGATCGGCGAGCCCGAGCCGGACGAGTTCGGAGGCGTCCAGCCACATCCAGTCCGGGATGTTGTCGGTGCGCGCGTTCATCCGCTGGTGAAACTCCGTCCGCACGAAACCGGGGCACAGCGCCATCACCCGGATGCCCTGATCGGCGTACGCGATGTTGGCCCACCGGCTGAAGCTGACGATCCAGGCCTTGTGCGCTCCGTACGTGCCGCGCGGTGTGAAGGCGGCGACGCTCGAGACGTTGACGATCCGGCCCCGCCGGCGCCGTCGCATGGCGTTGATCGCCGCGTGCGTGAGGTGCATCGGAGCCCGCACCATGACGTTGAGCACCGCCTCCTCGTCGGCGATCGGGTTGTCGGCGAACGGCTTGCGGTTCGCCGACCCGGCGTTGTTGACCAGAAAGCCGATCGGGCGGCTGTCGTCGTCGAGGTCCTTCGCGACCCGCTTGATGCCGGCGGTCGTCGAGAGATCGGCGGTACGGGTACGGACATCGACGCCGTACTTGTCGGCCAGTTGCTTCGCCACGGACTTCAACCGCTCGGTGTCGCGGGCCACGATGACCAGGTCGTGGCCTCGGCGCGCGAGTTCAGTGGCGAACGCGTGGCCGATTCCGGCGGTCGCTCCGGTGATCAGGACGGTCTCGGGCATCGCCTCAGCATCCCGGACCGCCTCCGCGGCGGCAAGGGCCAGTGACCAGAGTCCGGCACAATGACCAGATGACCCGGACCATCGCGGTCGCCAATCAAAAGGGTGGCGTCGCCAAGACGACCACGGTGGCGACGTTGGGTGCCGCACTGTTTCAGCAGGGCCAGCGCGTGCTCCTGGTCGACCTCGATCCGCAGGCGTGTCTCACGTTTTCGCTCGGCATCGACCCGGAGGACCTCGAGGTCTCGGTTCATGAGGTATTGCTTCGAGAGCGTCCGGCTCGGGACGTCATCGTCACCACGGACGACGGGCCCGACCTGCTTCCGGCGACGATCGAGCTGGCCGGCGACGAGTCGACGTTGCTCACGCGCCCCGGCCGCGAGCACATCGTCCGCTCCGGACTCGAGGACGTAGCAACCGACTACGACTGGATCTTCCTCGACTGTCCGCCGTCGCTCGGCTTCCTCACGGTCGCGGCGCTGTCGGCCGCCGACGAGACGCTGATCCCGCTGCAGTGCGAGACACTGTCGCATCGTGGGGTCGGCCAGCTGCTCGACACCATTCATGACGTACGCCGCTACACCAACCAGAAGCTCACCATCCTCGGTGTGCTGCCGACGCTGTACGACCGGCGCACCAAGCACGCGCAAGCGGTCCTCGACGCGATCGAGTCGGCCTACGAGCTACCGGTGCTCCAGCCGCCGATCCCGAAGACGATCCGGTTCGCCGAAGCGCCAGCCATCGGGCGGTCGATTCTTGCCACGGCGCGGTCACATTCGGGAGCGCAGGCCTATCGCGACCTCGCGACTCGGCTTCGGGCGATGGATTAGGGCGATGGCCTCACGTGAAACTCTGGCGTCGACCCGTACGATGTCGGCGTGGACCAGAGAGGGGCGCGGCACACGCGTACGCGGGCGCGCTACGGACGCATCGTGATGCTGATGGGTTCGCTGGTCCTCACCATCGCCGCGGCGGGAGCGGCCGCCGGATTGGTGCCCTATCGCGGTAGCGAGGATCCGGCCGAGGGATCGACCAAGGGCGACGCGATCGAGTCCGAGGACGCATCCGACGATCCGGCGGTGGCGCTGTCACCGTCGGCGCGCGAACCGTCGACGGCCACTCCGTCGGCGACGGCAACACCCTCGGTGCCCGTCCGGTCGCAGGTTCCCCCTTCGGCGGCGACCGACCCATCCGGCTCGAACCCCGGAGAGAGGGCCGCCGACTCACGGCGCGACGCCAAGCCGGCCCGCCTCGAGCACGGCGATCCAACGGAGGCGCCACGCCACTCGGGGCACGGGCGACGCGTGATCTACGACATGTCGGAACAGCGGGTTTGGCTGGTCGGCGCCAACGGTTCGGTGCGGCGCAGCTACCTCGTCTCGGGCAGCGTCTACGACAATCTGGACCCCGGCTCGTACCGGGTCTACTCGCGATCGCTTCACGCGGTCGCGTTCGACCAGCTGAGCACGATGGACTTCATGGTCCGATTCGCTGAGGGTGACAACGCCGCGATCGGCTTCCACGACATCCCGGAGGACGTCGACGGCGATCCGGTGCAGTCGTTCCGCCAGCTCGGTACGCCGCATTCGCACGGCTGCATCCGGCAGCGGCCGTCCGACGCCAGGGCGATGTGGGATTTCGCCGACATCGGCACGGCCGTGCGGGTGCTCGCTTAGGGGGAGTCGACCGATCAGCCGGCGCTGGACGACTCGTTGACCGGCTGACCGGCGCGAGTACGGCGGCGCTTGCGACGTCGGCGCGGCCGGTCGGAGCCCTTGTCGACCCCGTTCTTGCCCGGCTTCGATGGCGGTGCCTTGTCGCCCGGCTCCGGCTTAGGCTTCGGCTCCGCGAGGCGGCCCTTGACCCCGGACGGGATGCCCAGGTCGCGGTAGAGGTGCTCCGACGTCGAGTACGTCTCGGTCGCCTCCTCGAACGGCAGGTCGAGTGCGTTGTTGATGACCTTCCATCGGGTCACATCGGCCCAGTCGACCAGGGTGACCGCGACGCCGGACGCACCGGCCCGGCCGGTCCGACCGATTCGGTGCAGGTAGGTCTTCTCGTCGTCGGGGCACTCGTAGTTGATGACGTGCGTGACCGCCTCGACGTCGATCCCGCGGGCGGCGACGTCGGTGGCGACCAGCACCTGCACCCGGCCGTTGCGGAAGCGCTTGAGGGCCCGCTCCCGAGCGTCTTGGGCCATGTCGCCGTGCAGGGGCGAGGTCGGGAAGCCGCGCTCCTTGAGCTCGTCGGCGAGCCGCTGGGCCTGGCGCTTGGTCCGCGTGAACACGATCGTGCGGCCACTGCTCTCGGCCTGCAGGATCCGCGCGACGATCTCGGGCTTGTCAGACTGGTGGGCTCGATAGATGAACTGCGCCGTCGCCGGAACGGTCTGCTGCTCGCTGGTCGACTCGGCACGGATGTTGACCGGATGCCGAAGGTGAGTACGCGCCAGCGAGACGATCGCCGACGGCATCGTGGCCGAGAACAGCATCGTCTGGCGCAGCTCCGGAGTCATCGAGAGGAGCCGCTCCACGTCGGGCAAGAACCCGAGGTCGAGCATCTTGTCGGCCTCGTCGAGGACCAGGACCTTGATGTGGCTCAGGTCGAGAACGCGGCGATCGGCGAGGTCGAGCAATCGGCCAGGCGTCCCGACCACGATGTCGACGCCGGCCTCCAACGCGGCCAGCTGCGGCTCGTACGCGACACCGCCGTAAACGGTGAGGTTGCGTACCTCGCGCCGCTTGCCGGCGATCGACAGGTCACCGGCGACCTGAATCGCCAACTCTCTCGTCGGCGCCACGATCAGCGCCTGGGGCTTGTCGGGGCCGGCCAGCTCCTCGTAGTCGGGGTCGTGTGGCGCCACGATGCGCTGCAGGACGGGGATGCCGAAGGCGAGCGTCTTGCCGGTGCCGGTGCGGGCCTGGCCGATCATGTCGGTGCCCAGCAGCGCGATGGGCAGCGCCATCTCCTGGATCGGGAATGCGTCGACGATGTCGACGTCGCTGAGCGCGTCGGCTATCTCGGGCAGGACGCCAAGCTGATGAAAGGTGGTCAGAGTATTCCTCGATTCACGTGCCCGCCTGAAGGCGAGTACCCCCGCAGTATCTCGCCCAGTCTATCGATCCGCCGTAGGCTGCGTTGCATGGCCGACGACGACGCCCCTCTGGCGCTGCAAGATCCGACCTACCGGATCGGCATTGTCGACCTGCTCGGTGCGCTTGCTTACGGCGAACTGACCGCGTTCGAACGGCTCGCCGAAGACGCCAAACTGGCCCCGACGGTGACCGACAAGGCGGCGCTGGCGGCCATGGCGAGCGCGGAGTTCGGCCACTTCGCGGCGCTGCGCGACCGGCTCGAGGCACTGGGCGCCGATCCGGCCGAGGCGATGGCGCCGTTCGTCGAGAGCTTCAATCGGTTCCACGAGCACACGGCCCCGGCCGACTGGCTCGAGGGGCTGGTCAAGGCGTACGTCGGCGACGGTCTGGCCGCCGACTTCTATCGCGAAGTGGCGGCCTATGTCGACGCGGACAGCCGGGAGCTGATCCTCCATACGCTCAGCGACACCGGCTACAGCGAGTTCGCCGTCGAGCGGGTACGCACGGCGATCGCCGAGAACCCGGTCGTCGGTGGGCGGCTCGCCCTGTGGGGGCGACGGCTCGTCGGTGAGGCACTGAGCCAAGCGCAGCTCGTCGTCGCCGAGCGAGACGGGTTGTCGGCGCTGCTTGCCGGAGGCGTGGACCGGCCGGGACTCGATCTCGCGGCGATCGGCCGGATGTTTGCCCGGCTGACCGAGAACCACGCCGAGCGGATGGCCAAGCTCGGACTTTCGGCCTAGCCGGGCGTCAGGATCTGGACTTGCGGCTGCCGTACATCGAGGCGGCGATCATGACCCCGATGACCGCGAGCACCACCTGGGCGATGAGCTCGGTCCAGTCGAACCAGCCGCTGGTATCCCGCAGTGGTCCGACGATGAGGGTGCCGATCAGAGAGGCGAGAACGCCGACCACGATGGTCAGCCAGATCGGAATGTCCTGCTTGCCGGGTGCGATCGCCCGGCCGATCGCGCCGAGAATCAGACCGATGATGAGGGCACTGATGATTCCGCCGATGGTCACCGTATGACCTCCCGATTTGTATCGGACGTAGCTCAGACTAGCTGACGAAGCCGGTACGACGTGGTTCTTCGTCTCCGATCTCGACATAGGCGAGTCGATCGGGCGGCACGACGATCGTGCGTCCCTTCGAGTCCATGAGTTCGATCAAGTCCCCGTCCCCGATGGCCTTGTGCACCATCGCAAGGATGTCGTCGCGACTCTCCGACGACTCGAAGACGAGTTCACGGCTGGCGTGCAGTACGCCGATCTTGACCTCCACCGGGCCTCCTCGCCGCAGGTGCCGATTCACGTCGAGCCTATCCCTCCGCTGTGTGGTGTATCGGTCCGTGGATATCCACTGATCCCGCGCCATGCGAGTCCACTGACCAGTCCCACCGCGGCGTCGCGATCCAGCTTCGACTCTGGGATGCCGACCCAGTACCGCGCGCTGACATGCGCCATGCCGACCAGACTGACCGCGAGGAGCTCCGACGCCTCGGGCGGCAGCCCGGTGTCGTCGTGGATCACCTCGGCGATCAGAGCCGCGGACTCGTTGGTGACCCGGTCCACCCGCTCGCGTACGGCCGGCTCGTTGGTGAGGTCGGACTCGAAGACCAGACGAAACGCGGCTCGCTCACCCGAGACGTAGGCGTAAAACGCCTCCATCGTCGCCTCGACGCGCTCCTTGTTGTCCTCGGTGGACGCCAGTGCCCGGCGGACGGCCGCCATCACGGTGTCGCAGGAGTGATCCAGCAAGGCGAGGTAGAGCTCGAGCTTGCCGGGAAAGTGCTGATAGAGCACGGGTTTCGAGACGCCCGCACGCTCGGCGATCTCGTCCATCGCGGCGGCGTGGTATCCCCGTGCCACGAACACCTCGAGCGCCGCGTCGAGCAGTTGGGCGCGGCGCGCGCTACGCGGCAGCCGTGCTCCGCGAGCACGCTCGGCTGGGGGAGTTTCAGTCACGGACCAGGCGCAATCTGTTGTGATTCGGGGACCGGTGCATCCTACCGGCCGGTTCGAAGAATTCGCGGGTCGAGGATCGCTGCGGCGTCCGCCCCTTGGGCCGGCAACGGGAACATCGGCGGCGGCGCCTAGCGTTGGAGATGACGTCGATCCATCCGATTGCGGAGAGTAACCGTGTCGCTGCCACCCCTGGTCGAACCCGCCCCCGAGCTCACGCTCGACGAAGTTCGCCGTTACAGCCGCCACCTGATCATTCCGGACGTGGGCATGTACGGTCAGAAGCGCCTCAAGAACGCCCGCGTCCTGGTGATCGGCGCCGGCGGGCTCGGCAGTCCCGCGCTGATGTATCTCGCCGCGGCCGGCGTCGGCACCCTCGGCGTCGTCGACTTCGACACCGTCGACGAGTCCAACCTGCAGCGCCAGATCATTCACGGCCAAAGCGACATCGGCCGGTCGAAGGCCGAGTCCGCCAAGTCCAGCATCGCCGAGGTCAACCCGTACGTGAACGTGGTCGTCCACGACGAGCGGCTCGACAACGACAACGTCCTGGGGATCTTCGAGCAGTACGACCTGATCGTCGACGGCACCGACAACTTCGCGACCCGCTACATGGTCAACGACGCCTGTGTCCTGCTCGGCAAACCGTACGTCTGGGGCTCGATCTACCGGTTCGACGGCCAGGCCAGCGTGTTCTGGGCCGAGCACGGCCCCTGCTACCGCTGCCTCTATCCGGAGCCGCCGCCGCCCGGCATGGTGCCGTCGTGCGCCGAGGGTGGCGTGCTCGGCGTGCTGTGCGCGTCGATCGGGTCGGTCCAGGTCACCGAGGCGATCAAGCTGCTGACCGGCATCGGCGAGCCGCTGCTCGGCAAGCTGATGCTCTACGACGCCCTCGAGATGAGCTACCGCACCCTCGCGGTCCGCAAGGACCCCAACTGCGCGATCTGCGGCGACAACCCGACGGTGACCGAGCTGATCGACTACGAGGACTTCTGCGGCGCCATCACCGACGAGGCGGCCGAGGCGGTCGTCGACTCGACCATCTCGGTGCTGCAGCTTGAGGAGTGGCTCAAGGAGCGCGACGAGGGGACGCGCGACTTCGAGCTGATCGACGTCCGCGAGCCCAACGAGCGCGAGATCAACCTGATCCCGGGCTCCGTGCTGATCCCCAAGGGCGACTTCCAGACCGGCGAGGCGCTGGCCAAGCTGCCGAGCGACAAGCCGTCGGTCTTCTACTGCAAGGTGGGTGGTCGCTCGGCAGAGGTGCTCGCGATCGCCAAGGGAGCCGGCTTCGCCGACGCGGTCCATGTCGGTGGCGGCGTGTCGGCATGGGTCAACCAGGTCGATCCGTCGCAGCCCGCGTACTGAGTCGCTACCGTCGGCGGATGCCGATCGACGACTACGAGGAGTACGTCGAGTCCGTCCTGCGGGTCGTCGAGTCGATTCCGGTCGGCCGGGTGATGGCCTACGGCGCGATTGCCGAGGTGGTCGGCGTTGGCGGACCGAGGCAGGTCGGCCGCGTGATGGCGGAGTACGGCGGCGGCGTGCCGTGGTGGCGGGTCGTCCGCGCCGACGGCACGCTGCCCGAGTCGCATCGGCATCGGGCGCGAGAGCGCTATCTCGGCGAGGGGACTCCGCTGGTGCGCGACCGGATCGAGGGCGAGCTCCGCGTCGACATGCGGCGGGCCGCATGGGAGCCGGCCGTCGACGGATCTTGAGGGATTGGGGATGCCATGGCTACCCCAATCCCTCAAGATCCGTCAGCCATGCGGCTGATTGCGCATTTCGGACGTACTGTGACGACCTGACGTGGTGCTCAAACACCTTGCGTACAAAGGCATAACTCGGTCCCGCGTCGGTCGTTGGGCTGGATGACCCCTGACCCCAGGAGGGACTCAGTGATGCGCTTTACGTCCACCCGACTATCGGCGGTGGGGCTGGCGTTAGCCGCCGCCACGACCTTCGGCGCGCAGAGTTCGGTTGTCGGGGTGCCCGCCGCGACGTCGTCCGCCGCGCGGACATGGGCGCCGGCCGCCAGTGCGGCCATCACCCCCGGCGTCCAGATGTACACGCAGGGTGCCCAATGCACCGCCAACTTCGTCTTCACCGACGCCGCTGGCACGGTCTACGTCGGCTACGCCGCCCATTGTGCTGGCACCGGCGCCGCGACCGACACCAACGGGTGCAACACCAGGTCCCTCCCGCTCGGCACCAAGGTGAGGTTCGCCCGCGGCGGCAGCCTCGCGTCCGGGGGTGATCAGGTCGGCACCGGTGAGCTGGCGTACTCCTCGTGGCTCGCGATGCAGAGGTCGGGCGATCACAACGCCAACTCGTGCGCCTACAACGACCTGGCTCTGGTCAAGGTCGACCATGCCTTCGTCAACGACGTGAACCCAACGGTGCCGTTCTGGGGCGGACCCGTCGGACTCCACGCCAACGGCACTGCTGCCGGCGACCGGGTCTACAGCTACGGAAACTCGTCGCTGCGGGGCGGCGTGGCGGCGTTGTCGCCCAAGACGGGGCTGTCGATCGGCGACGAGGGCAACCACTGGTCGCACAGTGTCTACACGGTGACGCCAGGCATCCCGGGTGACTCTGGCAGCGGCTTCATGGACGCCAACGGCCGCGCGCTGGGCGTGCTGTCGACCGTCCAGTTGGCGCCGCTGGTGGGAGCCAACGGCGTCGGTGACCTCGGCAACGAGGTCGCGTACGCCAGCAACCACGGCGTGCCTGGCCTCACCGTCGTACCTGGCACGGAGCCGTTCGCACCGCTCGTCTGATCGGCTCCGCCCCTTTAAGCTCGGGGGCGGCCCGGTGTCTGTGTGCGGTACAGGCATCGGGCCGCCGCCGTTGCGTGGCAAGCTCCCGCCGTCGGCGGAGTCTGATGTGATGGACTCATGCCGGTCTCGTATGTGCTCCGCCGAGGCGGAGCGGCGCCGGTAGACGCGCCGGAGCTCGAAGCCGCGCAGCGAGCCGTTGTCGGGCATCCGGCAGGGCCCCTCTTGGTCCTCGCCGGACCCGGCACCGGCAAGACGACCACTCTCGTCGAGACCGTCGTCGACCGGATCGAGCGACGCGGGCTTCGACCCGACCAGGTCCTTGTCCTCACGTTCAGCCGGAAGGCGGCTGAGGAGCTGCGGACGCGCATCACGGCCCGGCTCGGTCGCACCGGCATCCTGCCGACCGCGGCGACGTTTCACTCGTTCTGTTATGGGTTGGTGCGGCAGTACGCGCCGGCCGATCTCTTCACCGACCCGATCTCCCTGCTGAGCGCACCCGAGCAGGACGTCCGGCTGCGCGAACTGCTCGTCGGCAGCCGCGACATGGGCACGGTGCGCTGGCCGGAGACGCTGGTTCCGGCCATTCGAACACGCGGCCTGGCCCACGAGATGCAGGCGCTGTTCGCCCAGGCGCGGGCGCACGGCTGGGATCCGGTCGACCTGGCGGCGGCCGGTCGATCGGAAGGCCGGCCCGAGTGGGAGGCCGCCGGTGAGGTCTTCGACGAATACCTCGAGGTCCTCGACGCCCAGGGGTTCGTCGACTACGCCGAACTGATCCACCGGGCCGGGCTGATCGCGTCCGACCCGGCGCACCAATCCGAGCTGCGCCATCGCTTCCGGTGCGTGGTCGTCGACGAGTACCAAGACACCGATCCGGCGCAGGTGGCGCTGCTGCGTGCGCTCGCGGGCGATGGCCGCGACGTGATTGCGGTCGGCGACCCGGATCAGTCGATCTACGGATTCCGCGGCGCCGACGTACGGGCGCTCCTGCGCTTTCCTCGCGACTTCCCGACCGCATCCGGAGCGCCGGCGCCGGTGATCGCGTTGGATGCGACCCGACGATTCGGGCGGGCGATCTACGACGTCTCGCGGCGCGTCGTCGACCGATTGGCGATCCCGGGCAGTGTCGATCGAGCGACGTACGAGCGGTTCCGCCGCCCTCGGGTCGTCGACCCGCCGTACGGTGACGGCCGGATCGAGGTGCAGACGTACACGACAGCGACCGCCGAGGCAGAGCGGATCGCCGATCTCCTGCGACGGGCGCATCTCGACGAGGGGATCCCGTGGTCGCAGATGGCGGTGCTCGTGCGTTCGGGCGTGCGATCCATCCCGAGGCTGCGGCGAGCGCTCGCGGCGGCCGACGTGCCCGCCGAGGTCGCCGGCGACGAACTGCCGCTGCGCAGCGAGACGGCCGTCCAGGTGCTGATCTCGGCGCTACGGGTCGCCGACCTGCTGCATCGCGCAGACATCGATCCCGACACCGGACGCGACCGACTCACCGACGCCGAGCGCGACAGCCCGACCCTCATCCATCCCGACGTGGCCGAGCAACTGCTGTTGTCGCCGCTGTGCGGACTCGATCCGGGCGGCGTCCGACGGCTCGCCCGCCGGCTCCGGCAGGCCGACCGAGAGGCGACGACCGATTCCGATGGACGGCCGGCGCCGCGGCCATCCGTCCTCTTGGTGGCCGAGGCGATCGCGGATCCGCTGGGGCTCGCGACCACCGAGGGCGGCGACGCGAAACGAGCGGCGTCGCTGGCCGAGCTGTTGGCCCGGGCCCGAGAGCAACTCGCCGCTGGTGCGCCATCGGAGTCGGCCCTGTGGGAGGTGTGGTCCGGCTCGGCGTGGCCGCGTCGGCTTCGGGCAGCCATCGATGCGGGCGGACCGGCCGCCCGGGCGGCGCATCGCGACCTCGACGCGGTGTGTGCGTTGTTCGATCTTGCTGCGCGGGCCGAGGAGCGTCAGCAGCGCCGTGGCCTTCGGGCGCTGCTCTCCGAGATCGACGCGCAGCAGATTCCGGCGCAGACGCTGGCCGAGCGACCGGTGCGAGGCGACGTCGTGCGCCTGCTCACGGCGCATCGGTCCAAGGGGCTCGAGTGGCGGCTGGTCGTCGTCGCCGGCGTACAGGAGCGACTGTGGCCCGACCTGCGGCATCGCGGATCGCTGCTCGCCGCCGATCGACTCGGTTCGCACGGATTGCGCCCGGCCCCGACCAGCCTCGAGCTGCTGGCCGAGGAGCGCCGGCTGTTTTACGTCGCGTTGACCCGAGCGCGGGAGCGCCTCGTGGTGACCGCGGTCGCGAGTCCGCAGGACGACGGTGAGCAGCCGTCCCGGTTTCTCGACGACCTCGAGATCTCGGTCGGGTCGCCGGTCGGGCGGCCGGCGCGACCGCTCTCGCTGCGTGGTCTGCTCGGCGAGCTGCGGGCCCTCATCGAGCAGACCGACGACCCGGCGTTGCGGGCCGAGATCGCCGGGCGGATCGCGCGGCTCGCGCTGGCGGAGGGATCGGCCGGTCGACTGCTCCCCGCCGCCGACCCCGATCAGTGGTGGGGCCTGGCCGATCCGACCGAAGCGGAGCCACCCGTACGCCCGATCGATCAGCCGGTGCGGCTGTCGGGTAGCGCGGTCGATGCGCTGACCAACTGCCGACTGCGTTGGTTCCTGGCCCGCGAGGCGGGTGGGCAGACGGCCAATACGACCGCACAGGGGTTCGGCAACGTCGTCCATGCCTTGGCCGCGGCGCTGGTCGACGGCGACGTCGAGCCCGAGCTTCCGGCGCTGCTGGACCATCTCGACCGGGTCTGGCCGCAGCTCGCCTTCGCGGCGCCGTGGCAGGCGGCTGCGGAGCGGGCCGAGGCCGAGGCCGCGCTCGGGCGCCTGCTCGACTGGCATCGGGCCGGGTGGGGTCGCGAGGTGCTGGCCGCCGAGCACGGGTTCGAGGTCGAGGTACCTGTCGGCGACGACACCGCCGTACTCCGCGGCTCGATGGACCGGGTCGAGCGCGACGGCGAGGGCAGGATCGTCGTGGTCGACCTCAAGACCGGCAAGAAGGCTCCGCGCGACATCGACCTGCCCGAGCATCCGCAGCTCGGGATGTATCAGCTCGCGGTCCGCCACGGCGCCGCCGACGAGCTGGCCGGCGACGGGGCCGAGCCGGGTGGGGCCGAGCTGGTCCATCTGCGTCAGGAGGTCCGCGGCGGCGTACGGGTGCAGCGCCAGGACCCACCCGGAGTGGGCTCGCCCGCGCAGACACAGCTGGCCGACGCGGTCGACGCGATCCGGGCCGAAGACTTCGGCGCGACGCCGGGCGGACATTGCGGCTGGTGCGAGTTCCGATCCAGCTGCCCGGCACAGCCCGACGGCGCCAGCATCCTGTCGACGC
Organism: Actinomycetota bacterium; assembly: GCA_046725375.1. Lineage (GTDB taxonomy): Bacteria > Actinomycetota > Actinomycetes > Propionibacteriales > Nocardioidaceae > DATFRX01. The sequence goes on along the minus strand of JBKOYM010000086.1, from coordinate 14,350 downwards.
CGGCGTTGGAGCCGTCCCCGGCAGCGGAGCCCGACGATGGCTAGGCGACCCGAGATGGCTGGGCAACTGGTGCTGCCCGAGCCATTGCTGCGCGACGAGGAGCACCTCTGCGATGTCATGCGGGTGCCGTTCAGCGCCGAGCAGCTCGAGGCGATCACCGCGCCGATGGAGCCGACCGTCGTGGTGGCCGGGGCCGGCTCGGGCAAGACCGCGGTGATGACGGCGCGGGTCGTCTGGCTCGTCGGCACCGGCCAGGTCGCCGCGGGACAGGTGCTCGGTCTGACGTTCACCAACAAGGCCGCCGCCGAGCTGGGTGCCCGGGTACGGTCCGCGTTGCGCCAGCTCACCCGGGCCGCCGAGCAGCCCGATCTGCTCGACGAGGACGGCGAGCCGACCGTATCGACCTACCATGCGTACGCCGGCGGGCTGATCGTCGAGCACGGTCTCCGGCTGGGGTTCGAGCCCGACCTACGTCTGGTCGAGGACGCGACGCGTTTTCAGCTCGCCGCCCGGGCAGTCGCGGGCTATCCCGGGCTGCTGCCGGACCTGCCCTCGCACCTGTCCACCCTCGTACGCGACGTCATCGAGCTCGACAATCAACTGCTCGACCATCTCGTCGATGTCGAAGCCGCGCGTACGTTCGACGACGACCTCCGCAAGTCGTTGGAGCATCATCGCCCGCTCAAGGACGTGGTCCGCGCGGTCAATGCCAGCCGGGCGCGAGACCAACTGCTCGACCTCGTCGTCGCCTATCGGGCCGCGAAGGCGGACGCCGGGGTGATCGAGTTCGCCGACCAGATGGCGCAGGGTGCGCGGCTCGCGATCGAGTGTCCCGAGGTCTCGATGCTGGAGCGCGATCGCTATCGGGTCGTGCTCCTCGACGAATACCAGGACACGTCGGTGTCGCAGCGCCGGATGCTGCAGGGCCTCTACAGCGGGCCGGACGGCGGCTCTGGGCTCGGCCATCCGGTGACGGCGGTCGGCGACCCCTGTCAGGGCATCTACGGCTGGCGGGGTGCGTCGGTCGACAACATCGACGACTTTCCGAGGCACTTCCCGCGGTCCGACGGAGGGCCCGCCGTACGGCATCACCTCAGTGTCAACCGGCGTTGCGCCGTACGCGTGCTGGACGCGGCCAACGATGTCGCGAGTCACCTGTATGCCGTACACGAAGGGGCCGAGGCGCTCAGCCCTCGCGACTCGGCGCCGGCTGGCCGGATCCGGTTGGCGCTGCACGACACGGTCGTCGACGAGATCGACTGGGTGGCCGATCAGGTGCGGCGGCTCCCCGACGAGCTCGCCGACGACGACGGCCAACCGATCCCGTGGTCCGACATCGCCGTCCTGGTGCGCGACCGGCAGGAGATCGCCGAGCTGTCGACGGCGCTGCGCGGGCGCGGCATCCCGGTCGAGGTCGTCGGCCTGTCGGGGCTCCTGATCCAGCCCGAGGTGTCCGACGTCGTCGCGACGCTACGGGCGGTTTCCGACCTCACCGCCAACGCCGCCGTACTGCGGCTGCTGACCGGCCCGCGCTGGCGGATCGGGGTCCGCGATCTGGCTCTGCTCGGCCGCCGCGCGGGGCAGCTCGCCCACGCCGCCCGGGAGGAGCGCGAGGGCCTGGAGGAGTCGCTGGACGCGGCGGTCAGTGGCGTCGACCCGACCGAGATCCTGTCGCTGTCTGAGGCGCTCGCCGACCCGGGCGACCTGGCGTACTCCGAGGCTGCGCGGCAACGGTTCGCCGCGCTCGCGGCCGAGCTGACCATGCTGCGACGGCATGCCGGCGAGCCGCTGGTCGAACTCACCCGGCGGGTCATCGACACCATCGGCCTCGACATCGAGCTCGCCGCCGCACAAGGGCCGCAGGCCGAGCAGGCCCGCGACAACCTCGCCCTGCTGGTCGAAACCGTCGCCGACTTCGTCGCCCGCGAGCCACGGGCCTCGCTGCCGGCCCTGCTCGCGTACCTCGACGCCGAGGTCGAGTTCAACCGAGGCATCGAGCTGGCGTCGCCGACCGCGACCGACTCGGTCAAGCTCCTCACGGTCCACATGGCCAAGGGCCTCGAGTGGCGCGTGGTCGCCCTGCCGTTCCTGTGCGAAGGAGTGTTTCCGTCGTCGCAGGGGCGGCCGCGCTGGCCGTGGGTGCCGTCGGAGGTGCCCGGGCCGTTGCGTGGCGACGCCGAGTCGCAGCCGAAGGTGCGGTCGTGGGACACGGTCGGCTTCCGGGCGTACGCCGAGGAGAGTCGAGAGGTCGCGCTGCTGGAGGAGCGACGCCTCGGGTATGTCGGCGTCACGCGGGCCAAGGAGATGCTGATCGGCAGCGCCCACTGGTGGGGCCGGATCCAGACCCGGCCGCGCGGACCGTCGCCGTTGTGGCGCCAGATCGCGGCCCATGTCGAACGGCCGCCGGTACCGATGGCCGATCCGCCCGCTGAGGGCGCGGCCAATCCGATGGTCGCGGGCCGGCCGGCCGCCGCCTTTCCCGGACGACTCGACGAGGAGCGACTCGAGCGGCGGCGGCGGGCGGCGGATGCGGTGCGGGCGGCGATGCAGTCGGCGATGCAGGCGGGGGATGTTGGCGTGGGGGTCCCCTGCGCCAATAGGTTTGGCGCAGGGGACCCCAGTGCCAATGCCGGCCCGGCCAGCCGCGCCGATCGGAGTCGGCTCTCGCCCCGAGACGAGGCGGTCGCGGCGGCCCTGGACCGCATCGACGACGAGATCGAACCCCTCCTGGCTGAGGCCGCCGCCGCGAGCGCCGATCGGATCGAGGTCGACCTGCCGAGTGCGTTGTCGGCGACGGCGGTACAGCGGCTGCGCGACGACCCGGATCGGCTGGCCCGCGAGCTGGCTCGGCCGATGCCCCGACGGCCTTCGGCGGCGGCCCGCTTCGGCACCCGGTTCCACGCCTGGGTCGAGGCCCATTTCGGGCAGCAGAGCCTGTGGGACCCGGCCGATCTGCCGGGCCGTGCCGACTCCGACATCGACGACGACGCCGATCTCGCGGCCCTGATCGAGGCATTCCGGGCCGGGCCGTTCGGAGAGCGGGCGCCGTATGCGGTCGAGGCACCGTTCGCGTTGCTGCTCGGCGGCCAGGTCGTACGCGGTCGCATCGACGCCGTGTACGAGACCGCCGAAGGCTTCGACGTGATCGACTGGAAGACCAACCGCAGCCACGACGCCGACCCGCTGCAGTTGGCGATCTACCGACTGGCGTGGGCGGAGATGCACGATCTGGCCCTGGAGCGAGTCGGCGCGGCGTTTTACTACGTACGGTCACGCGACGTCGTCCGTCCGGAGGGGCTGGCCGATCGGGCGGAGTTGGAGCGCCTCGTCACCGGCATCGAGACGTGACAGATGCACCACAGCCGGTGCGTACGTGGTGCATTTCTCACGTCTCAATGGGGCGATGGGTCAGAAGTACGCGTGCCAGCCGGGGCTCGGCATTTGCCGGCGCGTCGGGATGGCCCCGCTCATGCAGCGCGTCCAGGATCCGCATCAGGGTCGGCCCGGGCTGCTGGTACAGATGCTTGGCGGTGACCACGATGACCCGCCATCCGGCCCGGTCGTAGTGCTCGCGCCGCCCGATGTCCTTGGCCCACTGCCGGTCCGACTCGGCGTGGTGACGCCCGTCGTACTCGATCGCGATCCGAAACTTCGGGTAGCTGAGGTCCGGCCGGGCGATCCACGCGCCATGCCGATCGAAGACGTCGAGACCCGTCTCGGGCTCGGGCAGCCCGGCGAGCACCACCAGCAGTCGCAGTCGCGTCTCGGTCGCCGAGTCGACCCGCGGCCGGACCAGTCCGGACGCCTGGCGTGCCAATCGAGCGCCTCTCCGATGGGTGCCTTGGGCCGCGTCGATCAAGGACTCCGGCGTCGCGAGAGATTTCCGGACGAGCGCATCACCGGCGGCGACGAGATTCACGAGCCCGAAGGTCGTCGCGAGGTCGGTGAACGTCCGTGCCGGGATTGTCGTCAGCCAATCGTCGTGGACGCTCGCCTGGGGTTGCCTCGTCTCGTGAACGACGACCCCCCCATCGGCTCGAACGGGCGTGATCGAACGCAGTCGTGCCCGCGGAACGGTCACATGAGAACCGATCCGAAGTGGCATGGGCAGGCCGTAATGCTGGGCGGCGGAGTCGTGACTGAGCGCGGCGTCGGCGTTGGCGAGTTGCACGGCCTTGGCGCGTACGAGCAGATCCTCGGCGATCTCGATGACCGCGTAGACGTCGTCGAAAAGCCGTACGAACCGCCGACCCTGGAGTACCCGGCGAGACAGCCCGAGCGCCTCGGCCTCTGTACGCCGGAACGGTCGGCTCATCAGCTCGGTGGGGATCGGCCTGGCCGGCGGCATCGCACCATCCTGCCCGGAACACTCAGGCGCCGTCGGTCGTCATCCACAATCCACATCGAGACGTGACAGGTGCACCACCCGAGCGTCAGCCGTGGTGCATTTCTCACGTCTCGATGGTGGCGTACGCGGGCTCATGCACGTCCGCCTCAGGTTGGCGTGAGCTCGGGGAGCGTCACGTCCACCATCGCCTCCAGCGCGATCTCCACCATGTCGCCCAACGACCGCTCCCGATCGGCGGCCGACAGCGACTCCCCGGAGCCGATGTGATCCGAGACGGTGCAGATCGCGAGGGCCCGGCGACCGTACGACGCGGCGAGCGTGTACAGGGCGTTGGCCTCCATCTCGATCGCGAGCACGCCGTACTCGGCCAACAGGTCCACCAGCTCCGGTCGCGGGTTGTAAAAAGCGTCGGTCGACAGGATCTGGCCGACGGCCGGTTTGATCGCGCGCGATGCCGCCGCGTCGTGGGCCGCCCGGAGCAGCCAGAAGTCGGCGGTCGGAGCGTAGTCGAGGCCGTGGAACCGTAGCCGGTTCATCGACGAGTCGGTGGCGGCGCTCATCGCCAGCACGATGTCGCGCAACCGTAGCGACTCGGCCAGCGCGCCGCACGATCCGACCCGGACCAGTTGCTGCACGCCGTACTCGCGAAACAGCTCATTGGCGTAGATCGCGAGCGACGGCTGGCCCATGCCGGACCCCTGGACGCTGACCGGCCGACCCCGATAGGTGCCGGTGAAGCCGAGCATGTTGCGCACCCGTGAGTAACACCGGGCGTCGTCTAGGTAGGTCTCGGCGATCCACTCGGCTCGGAGCGGGTCGCCGGGGAACAGGACACGCGGTGCGATCTGGCCGGGCTGGGCCTCGATATGCGTACTCACGATCGGGCAGCCTAGAGCGCCCCCTACCGGTGCGGGTCACCGCGTGAGTTCCGACTCAGGGTCGGTGTGGCCCGGCGTACACCGACCCTAAGTCGGAACTCACGCCGGACCGGCCGCCCCTTACGCTGACAGGCGTGACCGCCTCGGATCGCCGCACCCCGACGCCCTTCCACTTCGCTCGAAGCGGGCACGATCGGTTGGGTCGCCAACGCACCGATGCCGAATGGGCGGCGGCCCAATGGACCCGCACCGACCCGTGCGTCATCGTCGTCGGCGACGGCGTGGTCGCGACGGACGGCGATCGGCTGCGCCTGCTGGCGCCCGGCGACGCGCCTGCGGGGGAGCGGGCCGTACTCGGGACGGTCGACGGCCGGACGTACCTCGCGGTCTTCGCCGACGAGATCGCCGACGACCTCGACCCCACGCCGGTACGCCAGGCCGGAGTCGCTCTTGACGCTGCCGACGGCGGCCTGATGGTGCACGCCCTCGGCCTGGCCAACTGGCATCGGACCCATCCGCGCTGCGCTCGGTGCGGCGAGCCGACCGAGGTCGCTGAGGCCGGCCACGTACGGCGCTGTCCGAGCTGCCAGGCGATGCACTTCCCGCGTACCGACCCGGCGGTGATCATGCTCGTCACCGACGACCACGACCGCGCGTTGCTCGGCCACCAACCGTCCTGGAAGGAGGGCCGCTACTCGACCCTGGCGGGATTCGTGGAGCCGGGGGAGTCGCTCGAAGACGCGGTCCGTCGGGAGGTGCACGAAGAGGTCGGCGTCACGCTCGCCGACGTGACGTACGCCGGCAGCCAGCCGTGGCCGTTTCCGTCGAGCCTAATGCTCGGTTTCTTCGCGAGGGCCGCGACCACCGAGATCGAGGTCGACGGGCGGGAGATGTCCGACGCCCGATGGTTTACCCGCGAGGAGCTCACCGAGCTCACAACCAACCGGGAGGTCATGCTCCCCGGTGTCGTGTCGATCTCGCGCTGGCTCATCGAGAGCTGGCACGGCGACGAACTGCCGGGGCGCTGGTGACGCCTCAGGGTCACACGCCTCAGGAGAGCTTGGCCTTGACCTCGCGTACGGAGGGATTCGTCAACGCCGAGCCGTCAGGGAAGACCAGCGTCGGCACCGTACGGTTGCCCGCGTTGACCTGCTCGACGATCGATGCCGCATTGGGCTCGGTCTCGATGTCGATGACCGAGTACTCGATGCCTTCGCGATCGAGTTGACCGGCGAGCCGATGGCAATAGCCACACCATGACGTGGAGTACATCGTGAGCTGTGGACGCTCGGGCATTGTTGTCCTCTCGGCGACCTAAAGTGTTCAGGGAGTCGCGCCGTTTCAGTGCAACATTCAACCAGTCGCGGCTATTCCTAGCGAGGAGGCTCCGTGACCGCTGATCCCGACCAGCTGCTCGAGGCCCTCGACCCTGAGCAGCGCGAGGTCGCGACGGCACTGCGCGGGCCGGTGTGCGTCGTCGCCGGGGCCGGTACCGGCAAGACCCGCGCGATCACGCATCGGGTCGCCTACGGAGTGGCGTCGGGCGTCTACACGCCAGCGCAGGTGCTGGCCGTAACGTTCACGACCCGGGCAGCCGGTGAGATGCGTGGCCGGCTTCGCGAGCTCGGCACCGACAGCGTGCAGGTGCGAACCTTTCACTCGGCCGCCCTGCGGCAGGCCCGCTACTTCTGGCCGCAGGTCTATGGTGGTGAGCTGCCCGAGCTCGTCGTCTCCAAGCTGTCGATGCTCGCCGAGGCCGCGTCGCGATGCCGGCTGTCGACCGACAGCTCGCAGTTGCGCGACATCGCCGGCGAGATCGAGTGGGCCAAGGTCAGCAATGTCACGCCAGAGACCTACCCGACACTCGCGGCCACCGAGGGACGCGATCCGGCCGGTCTCGACCACGCGACGATCGGACGGGTGTTCGCCGCGTACGAGGCCGTCAAGCGTGACCGCGACCGCATCGACATGGAAGACGTGCTGCTCTGCGCGGCGGCGCTCCTCACCGACGACGAGCGGGTCGCGGCCACCGTGCGCCGGCAATACCGCTGGTTCGTCGTCGACGAGTTCCAGGACGTCAGCCCGATCCAGGTGGCGCTGCTCGACCTGTGGCTCGGCGGCCGCGACGACCTCTGCGTCGTCGGCGATCCGATGCAGACGATCTACTCCTTCGCCGGGGCGTCGGCCGATTTCCTCACCGACTTCGCCGCGCGGCGCGAGGGCACCAGGCGCATCGAGCTGGTCCGCAACTACCGCTCCACACCCGAGGTGATCGGCGCTGCCAACCGGGTGGCGCACGGCGGTCGGCGTCGCTCCGACGCGGTCGTGCTGCAGGCGCAACGTACCTCCGGTGTCCCCGTCCGCTGCGCCGGCTATGCCCACGAGGTCGAGGAGGCCGAGGCGGTCGCCGGCGCCATCGCCGCGCTGCGCGACAGGGGGACGCCGCTGCGCGACATCGCGGTGCTGTTTCGGGTCAACGCACAGTCGGAGGCCTACGAGGAGGCGTTGGCGGCGCGTGGCATCGGATACGTCGTCCGCGGCGTCGAGCGGTTCTTCGACCGGCCCGAGGTACGGCAGGCGATCACGCTGCTTCGAGGCGCGGCTCGCGCTGGCGAGGCCAGCGGTGATCTCGTCGCCGACGTACGCGCGGTGCTGTCGACGATGGGATGGACGGCCGAAGCACCGTCGGGCAGTGGCGCGCAGCGCGACCGATGGGAGTCGTTGCAGGCGCTCGTCGGGTTGGCCGAGGAGCATGCCGATGCGGTGGACGCCGCCGATCTGACCGGGCTCGTCACCGAGCTGGAGCGGCGAACCCAAGCGCAGCACGCCCCGGTTGCCGACGGAGTCACGCTCGCGACGTTGCACGCGGCCAAGGGGCTCGAGTGGGGTCACGTGTTCCTCGTCGGCATGCACGAGGGCACGATGCCGTTCGTCTATGCCCAGACACCGGCGGCGATCCAAGAGGAGCGGCGGCTGTTCTACGTGGGGGTGACGCGGGCCCGTGACGGGTTGCACGTGTCCTGGTCGGCGGCGCGGTCGCCGGGGGCGCGAGGCAGTCGGGGCCCGACCCGGTTCCTCGACGGCATTCGGCCGGCCGACCCCGTCGACGCGGGGTCCCGAGGCCGTGCCGAGCGGGCGTCGCGAACGCCGAAGCAGGTACGCCGGTGTCGCAGCTGCGGTCGGCCCCTGAACGGGGCAGCCGAGCGCAAGATCGGTCGGTGCGACGCGTGTCCGGCCACGTACGACGAGGAACTGTACGAACGGCTTCGGTCGTGGCGCACCGAGCAGGCCAGCGCCCAGCGGCTTCCGGCATACTGCGTCTTCACCGACGCGACGCTGACGGCGATCGCCGAGACCCTTCCCGCCGACCCGGCATCACTGATCCGCGTGCCCGGCGTCGGCCACGCTAAGCTCGACAAGTACGGGGCGGATGTCATCGCGATCTGCGCTGGTCAGACCGAAAAGATCGGCGAAGTTGACCCGTCAGGGGAAAAAGGTTTGCGCGCCTCATCTGAGGGGGCGTAGCATCTCGGCATCGGCCCGTAAGGCATCGATGCCGAGACGCTCATTACGAAGGAGGTGCCAGTGATGATTTCCAAGACCAAGATTTCGCCGTCTGCTGCGGTGCGTCTGCGTGTCCTCATTGGCGCCTCGCTGCCAGGCGGCGTGACGTGCGCGGCCGCAGCCCACCGGATCGACGGGACCAGTGTGTCCGTCGACGCCAATGATGCGCTCGGTGTGCGCCCGACGTACGTCCCGACCATGCAGGCCTTCCACGTGGGAGACCGAGCCTGGAGTCCACCGGTTTGACAGCCTTATTCAGCCGGCACCTCCAGGCCGCGGAATCCCACACCGGATTCCGCGGCCTTTTTGTATCTGGAAAACCCCGAGTTTCCCGGGGCCAACCGGCCCCGGCCGTCAGATCGACAGTCACAAGGAGGTGACAGATGACCATCAGCGTCCTCGATCCGTTCACGAGCACCACGCTCGAAGCGGTGGACGATGAGCAGCTGCCTTGCCGGTCGAATGATGCCGAGCTGTGGTTCGCCGAGTCCCCCGCCGACGTGGAGTTGGCCAAGGGTCTGTGCCGGGAATGCCCGGTCCGGGCCGAGTGCCTCGCCGGTGCTCTCGAGCGGCGCGAGCCCTGGGGCGTCTGGGGCGGTGAGCTGTTCTTGCAGGGAGTCGTGATCCCTCGCAAGCGCCCACGCGGCCGTCCGCGAAAGAACGAGGCGGCCTAGCCGTCGCTCGAAAGCAGGAAATCACTCACATGAACACAGACAGTACGAAGACTCAGATCAGGAGCATCGCCATGAATCTCATGTACGAAGACCTGGCGCGAGCGCATAGTCGCGAGCGCCTCGACAAGGCGCGAGCCGAGCGTCGCGGCCGTCACTTGGCCCGTGCGCAGCGGCTCGCCCGCCAGGCGGAGCGGGCGGCGCACGCCGCGAAGCTCCACTTGGCACGGGCCCTCTGAGGCGCTCGGCGACGAAACCCCGTCGTGGGCCCCAGTCGGTCTGACGGAAACGGCGGCCCCGGCTCACCCTCGGGTGGGCCGGGGCCACTGCTATGTCTCCGCCCCACTGAGAGGACCGGTTTGACGAGACACGCCTGGAGTGTCGCGCACGATCAGTCGTCCCAGTGGGGCGGCGGCATTATGGAGCCGTGACGTACTCGTGTGCCTTCTGTGGACGGACCGCTCCCGGCGACGGCCTGCCGTTGACGTGGGCGACGTCGGTCGAAAACGGCAGGGAGTTGGTCTACTGCGAGCAATGTGCCCGCGACCATGTCCGTGGCATCGAGGGCCGGCTCGACAACGAGTGGTGGTGACCGGATCCGGTCGTCAGCCTGCGGATCGCCGGGCCCGCACCCACTCGACCGCGTGCCACCACTGGCGACGCGCCCACATCACCGACTGATGATCCTCCGAAATCCGTCGGACATACCGGCGGAACGGGCCAGCCGTGTCAGGTTTGACCCGCTGTAGCTGCTCGACCTCGGAGCTCAGCCGATTGACCACGTCGCGCAGGCCGGAGATCTCGTCGGCCTGGGTGCCGATCTGGATCAGCAGCGGCGTCACGACGTCGGCGGCGAGGGCGACGCTGCGGGCGCCGGCGCCGGTCGATGTCGCCTTGATGCTCGGCACGTCGTCGACCAGCAACTCCGGGTCGCCTACCACGTTGTACGGACCGTCACGCAGCAGCGTCGCGATGTCTTGGCCGCGAGACCGGATCGTCGCCGCCAAATCCGCCGGGAAGTTCAGCGGATCGCGGTTGACCGCGGCCGGGAGAATCTGGTTGGTGAGGACCTGCCCGACGACGTCGCCGTAGCGCTCATCGTCGAAGCGATCGGCCACCCGCTCGTTGACCCCGGCCAGGAGTCGGGTCGCGGTCCGGCCAAGTGACACGTTGAGGTCGCGGTTGCTGACCAGCTCGAGATCGGTCGGGAGTCCGATCAGCCCGGCGAAATCGGTCCACAGCTTGCGCCGGGGCGCGGCCGGCGTCGTGACGACAACGTGAATGCGCTCGGCCGGCAGCGCCGTCGCCCACCTGGCCAGCACCGCTGGAGCATCGTGGTGGCACCAGAACCATTGCCCGAAGTGGGAGCGGTCCGGCTCCTCGAAAACCTGCCGAAGGTACTCGGGCCAGTCGGCGGTGTGGCGATGCTTGACCTGCTCCTGCCAGTCCGAGCGCAACATGGCCGCGAGCGACCGGAGCGTATAGATCACATGGACCTCGTGATCACCGAACGACTCCACGATGCGCGGCACCTGCGCCTTGTCGGCACCGGCGAGCAGCTCCTGCGACAGCACGACGTGGGAGTCGACGCCTCCCACCCGGTCGCACAGGCGGTCCCACGACCCGGCCAACTCCGGATGGTCGACACCACCCCATGGCAGCCCGCGAACGTCGAGCGTCGCGTGGAACATCTCGTCCGAGCTGTCGATCGGGTAGGCGACGTCGTACTCGGGCCAGGTGCGGCGGTATTGCCAGAGCACCGACTGAAGGAAGGTCGTCCCGGTCTTGGGCGCGCCGATGTGTAGGTGAACCCGTCGCGTCAACCCCATCGCGTACCTCCTCCTGCCCGACGTGCGAGACACGCGGTGCCACTTTAGTCCGCCTTGCTCAGTTGTTGGCGAATCCAGGCAGGGCATCTTCGCAGATTGCCCGAAATGGGGCTTCGGCCTCGAGTTGGCTGAGCACCCCGATGCCGCCGATCCAGACCCTGTGGATGAGGAGGTACGAAGGCGGCAGATTGATGCGGACGGCCGTGGTGAAGGCCGGTTTGCGGGGATCGTTCAGCCGGGCGGCCTGCCGGCGCATCCAGGCCCGGCTGAACCGGAAGGTGTCATGCTGGGCCGGTTCGACGAACGGCCCCAGGTAGTCGCGTAGCACCTCGACGGGAATGTCGATGCCGGCCTTGATGAAGCCTTCGTCGCGGAGTCCCTCGATGACGGCCTCGTAGTCGTCCTCGACCGCGCGCCGCAGCAGCCGCCCGATCGGTTCGGGGAGCTGGCCTTCGGCGAGCCTGGCCACCGATCCGTAGTCGACCACGCCCAGGCGCCCGTCGCCGAGCATCCGGAAGTTGCCGGGGTGCGGGTCGGCGTGTAGCAGGCCGGTGCGGCGCGGACCATTGAACAAGAACCGGGCGTACAGCTCGCCGTAGTGGTCGCGGTCGTCGCGGTCGCCCTCGGCGATCAGGCGGGCCAGCGAGCCCTTGCTGTCAAGCCACGTGCTGACGAGGACACGCCTGGTGTGCGCGACGACGTCAGGCACCTCGACGTCGGGGTCGTCGGCGTACGCCGCGGCGAAGGTGCGCTGGGCGTCGGCCTCCAGGTCATAGTCGAGCTCCTCGATGACCCGGCTCTGCAGCTCCTCGACAAGGGGCTTGACCTCGATCCCGGGAAGCACTGGCCCCAACAACCGGGACAGGCGGGCGATCTGCCGGAGGTCGGAGCGGAGGGCGTCACCGGCGCCGGGATACTGCACCTTGACGGCCACCTCGCGGCCGTCGTGCCAGCGGCCCCGATGCACCTGGCCGATCGACGCCGCCGCGGCCGGGTCGTCGTCGAGCTGCACCAGCTGATCGCGCCAGCGGGGACCGAACTCGCGGGCGAGCATGCGGTGCACGGTGCCGGTGTCCATCGGGGGAGCGGAGTCTTGGAGCTGGGTGAGCGTGGCGCGGTACGGGGCGGCCAGCTCGTCGGGCAGGGCCGCCTCGAACACGCTCAGCGCCTGGCCGAACTTCATCGCGCCGCCCTTGAGCTCGCCGAGCACCTTGAACACCTGCTCGGCGGTCCGGGCCTGGACGTCGGTGACGACGCGGTCGGTGGGAACGCCGGCCAGCCGGCGGCCGAGACCGGAGGCGGCCCGGCCCGCAAAGCCCAGCGGAAGCGTGGCCAGACGCGCGGTGCGGGCGACCGCCTTGCGGGGGAGCGGCGCGGACTCATCGGGATGGGTCACGCCACCATTCTGGCCGGGCCGCGGAGCAAGCCCTAACCGAGGACGGCCGACGTCAACCCAGGAGCGCACATCCGCATCGCGGCTGCAGCGACCACCGATAGCGTCGCAGCTGCGACAGGTCGGGACCGATTCGCAGCGTGGCGTTGTGAGTGAGGGCGGTGTCGCCGGCGAGCTGAGCCAGCGCGTCGCGTACGGTGACGACGGCCGTCGCCGCGTCGAGTACGGCCGATACGGCCCGCACGAGCGAGCGCGCCGGCGTCGACAAGGGTCGCGGGAGCTGGGCGACGATGGCCGGCCACGCGGTGTCGACGGCACTGCGCTCGATGTCGAGGCAGCGCAGGCACGCGGTTTGGCCGGGTAGCACGAGTGGGCCGACCACGCCGCAGCCGTCGCGGGTCGCGGTGACGAGGTGGGCGACGTCGGCCCGCAAACACTCGTCGGCGAGGTCGCGGCCCGCTTCACCCTCGACCGCGACGATGACGAGATCGGATTGGGCCGTCGGTGTCGAGCCGGTGCTGATCGTGCCGACGCCGGACGCCTCGAGCAGGGCGGCTACCGACCCGGCGAGCGGGTCGTCGCCGACGATCCGTACCTCGGCCCGCCTCCGGCTGGCGATCTGCCGGCGGGTCGAGTCGGCGTCAAGGCCGCGGGCGAGCAGGTGCGCCGCCTCGCTTTCTAGACCGGCCTCGGCCCGCCAGACCTCGGAGTCGACGACCACGCCGGCCGCATGCAGGGCCTCGACGAGGGAGCCGTCGAGGTCGGGGTCGTCGGCGGTCCGGACACCGTCGAGGGCACTGAGCAACGCGGCCAGCGGGGCGGCTTCGTCCAGGACGAGCGCATGACCGGGCTCCGTGCCGAGCTGAAGATGGGTGGAGTCGCGTCGTAACAACGGCGAGCCTGGGCGGAGCACGGGACGCATTCGGTCTCCAGACTGGAAGGGGTGGCGAAAGCCTGCCAGGCTCGCGGCGTACGCCGCCGGGGATATCCACAGGCGTCGGCTCCGGACGTACGAGGGCGGTGCCCCAGCCCAGCCGGGGCACCGCCGTCGTACGTTTGATGGTCGGCGTCAGGCCTTCCCGAGGATGCGGTTGAGGTTAGTGCCGCACACCGGGCACTTGGCCTTGGCCATCCGGGTGCCCTTGGCGTTCACCTGCACCTCACCGGTCGCCTGGCGCTTGTCTTTGCACTTGACGCAGTAGTACTCACCACTGTACGTCTCCGCCATCGCGTTCTCCTTGCCATCTCGTGACGACGCTCGCTCCACCCGGAGGAACGCGCCGATACTTGCAGGCGGGAAGAAACCGGGGGAAGCCCCGCCGTGACCCGTACCAGCGGGTCTCGCCGACACCCTACGTCACCGCTGCGCCGCGACTGCGACGACACGGCGTAACCGAGGGGCCTCCAACTCGCCGGAGAAGCGACCCACCTTCCCCTTGTGGACGCTCACGGCGAGCCGGAGGCCTTCAGCGCTGACCGTAGGTGGCGGCTCCCGTCCCGTCAATCCACGCCTGTGTATAACCCTGTGGACTACCTGTGGACGACGCAATACACCCTGTGCACGACATGTCCATTTTATGGAAATTATTGGACAGAGTCTGCCCGTACGAATCAGGCAAATCACGCGACAACCCGGTCGAATCGCCCTCGACAGATCTGTGGATGAC
>JBKOYM010000195.1:0-23447 GCA_046725375.1 Actinomycetota bacterium | reverse complement strand
AGCTCACGGATCGGCAGGACGAAACGCACGGATCGGCGCCTGAGAGGATGGGGCGCGTGGTAGGGGTCGAGCGGGAGCTGGTGGAGGCGGCGACCGAACCGACGGGACAGTCGACCGAGGAGTCGGCCGCGCCGTGGTGGCGTCGGGCCGACTGGACCCGGTGGGCGCCGTACGTGCTGGCGCTGGGCTTCGGCATCGTCTACGCGACCGTGTCGATCGCGCGCGTGCACCGCAACGCGTCGATGTCGTGGGACACCGCGATCTTCATGCAGGCGGTGGACGGCTTCGCGCACCTCGGGGCCCCGATCATCGACGTCAAGGAGCCCGGCTACAACCTGCTCGGCCTGCACTTCAGCCCGGCGCTCGTGGTGTTCGCGCCGATCTACCGGCTGTTCCCTGGACCGAACACGCTGATGATCGGCCAGGCGCTGCTGGTGGCGATCTCGGTCGCCGTCATCGCTCGGGCCGCGATCCGCCATCTCGGCAGGGCGTCCGGTATCGCGATCGGGGTCGCCTACGGCCTGTCGTGGGGCATCCAGAGCGGGGTCAACTTCGACTTCCACGAGGTCTGTCTCGCGATGCCGTTGCTGGCGCTCGCGGGCGCGGCTTACCTCGACCGCGACTGGGGGCGGGTCGCGATCTGGTCGGCACCGCTGCTCCTGGTGAAGGAGGACATGGGTCTGACGATCGCGGCGATCGGCGCGGCGCTCGCAGTGACCGGCGCCCGGCGGTGGGGCGTCGGTATGGCGATCGGCGGGCTGGTCGGCTTCGCGATGTCGGTCTTTGTCTTCATCCCGTTGGCCAATTCCGACGGGAGCTCGGAGTTTTGGGGCAACTACGGTTCGGGCGACGGCGCGACCGGGGTGGTCGAGCGCATGTTGTCGCTACCGGAGCAGCTCGTCTCGCCAGCGGTGAAGGTCGAGACGCTCGTCCTGCTGCTCGCGATCACCGGGCTGCTGGCGTTGCGGTCGCCGTTCGCGCTCGCGGCGGTGCCGACGGTTTGCTGGCGGTTTCTCAGCGACAACCCGGCGTACTGGGGGACCGACTGGCACTACTCGATGACGCTGATGCCGATCCTGTTCGTCGCCCTGATCGACGGGGTACGCCGGGCCCGGGACGCGAGATCGGCATGGCTTCGGGCGTACGCGGTGCACGTTCCGGCGGTCGTGACAGCGATCGGGCTCGTCTTGTGCCTGCAGTTTCCGTTTCGCGACTTGGTGCGGCCCGAGACGTACGAGTCGGGCAC
The DNA here is from genome assembly GCA_046725375.1 of Actinomycetota bacterium. GTDB lineage: Bacteria > Actinomycetota > Actinomycetes > Propionibacteriales > Nocardioidaceae > DATFRX01. The sequence continues at coordinate 22,201 of JBKOYM010000195.1, read as the reverse complement.
ACGAGCGGTCGCGGCCGAGCAGGTGATGGACCTGATCCCGGCCGGGGCGTCGGTCGAGACCGACCTCGGCATGCTGACCCGGGCCGCCGACGGCCACACGGCGTACTGGATCGGCAGCGACAATCGGTCGGTGACGCCGGACTACGTGCTCATCGACGGGCCGGCATGGGGGTCGGAGCCACCGGACGCGGCCGAGCAGGCGATGACGCTGCATCCTGACGCGACGTACGAGACCGTGTTTCAGCGTGCCGGCTACCATCTCGCGCGCCGGGTCGAGTAGGCGCCGTTGATTTCCCATGACCTCATGGGAAATTGCACCGACCATGGTTTGTGACCCATGATGAGTGCGGTTTACCAAGACCTCATGGGAAACCGACGATGACCGACAGCGGGCGCCGCCGCTAGGGCCGGGTCATGCGCATGACGTCGAGCGCCTTGTCGAGCTGCTCCTCGGTCAGGTCGCCGCGGGCGACGTAGCCCTGGTCGATCACGACCTCGCGGATCGTCCTGCCCTCGGCCACCGCCTGCTTGGCGATCTTGGCCGCGGCCTCGTAGCCGATCAGCCGGTTGAGCGGCGTCACGATCGACGGGGAGGACTCCGCGTACGACCGGGCCTGCTCGACGTTGGCGGTGATGCCCTCGATGCAGCGGTCGGCGAACAGCCGCGACGCGTTGGCGAGCAGCCGGATCGACTCGAGCAGGCAGTGCGCCATGACCGGCATCATGACGTTGAGCTCGAAGTTGCCCGACGCGCCGGCGGTCGTGATCGTGACGTCGTTGCCGATGACCTGGGCGCAGACCATGAGCGTGGCCTCGGCGAGGACGGGGTTGACCTTGCCCGGCATGATGCTCGAGCCCGGCTGTAGATCGGGCAGCACGATCTCGGCGAGTCCGGTGGTCGGTCCGGAACCCATCCACCGGACGTCGTTGCAGATCTTCGTCAGGCCGACCGCGATCGTACGGAGCTGGCCGGACAGCTCGACCAGGCCGTCGCGTGCTCCCTGCGCCTCGAAGTGGTCGGCCGCCTCGGTCAGCGCCAGGCCGGTGTCGTGGCCGAGGATCTCGATGACCCGACCGGCGAACGCCGGCGGCGTGTTGATGCCGGTGCCGACGGCGGTGCCGCCCAGGGGTAGCTCGGATACCCGGGGGAGCGCCGACTCGACGCGGGCGATGCCCCGGCGGACTTGCGTCGCGTACCCGCCGAACTCCTGTCCGAGCGTGACCGGCGTGGCGTCCATGAGATGCGTACGCCCGGACTTCACCACCGACTCGAACTCGGTCGCCTTCCGGCCGAGCGCGTCGGACAGGTGCACCAGCGCGGGAATGAGTTCCCGGGTCACCGCCGCGGTCGCCGCGATGTGGATCGAGGTCGGGAAGACGTCGTTGCTCGACTGGCTGGCGTTGACGTGGTCGTTGGGGTGGACGTCGCGACCGAGCCGCTGGGTGGCGAGCGACGCCAGGACCTCGTTGGTGTTCATGTTCGACGACGTGCCAGACCCGGTCTGGAACACGTCGATCGGGAAGTGGTCGTCGTAGGCTCCGTCGGCGACCTCACGGGCCGACTCGCGGATCGCGTCGGCGATGTCTTGCGGCAGCACGCCGAGCTCCGCGTTGGCCTGGGCGGCGGCGCCCTTCACCTGGGCCAGCGCCCAAATGTGATCGCGCTCCAGGCGGATGCCGGAGATCGGGAAGTTTTCGACCGCCCGCTGGGTCTGGGCCCGCCAGAGCGCGTTCGCCGGGACCTTGACCTCTCCCATGGTGTCGCGTTCGATGCGGTGGCTGGCGGTGTCGTCTTCGCTCATGTCGGGAAGGCTAGCGACCCGGGCCGGCGAGCGCTGTGGCGAGGTGCACGCCACGTACACCGCGTACTCCTCGGATCGACCGTCGAGATCGACCGCGTACGGCACCCGTTCGCAGGGACCGATGGCGTCGCGCAGCGCGGACTCCAGCGCGGTCGACGCGGTCGCCGACCAGATGCCGAGCCAGCCGCCCGGACGCAGCCGGCTCGCACACGTGTCGAGAAACGCCGAGTCGTAGACCGCGGCGTTGGCGTCGTGAACGAGGCCGTCGGGGCCGTTGTCGACGTCGAGCAGGATGGCGTCGAACCTGTCTGCCGGTTCGGCCGCGAGGACCTCGCGTACATCGGCGACCGCCAGCCTCAGCCGCGAGTCGCTCATGATCGCCGGCCCGTGCGGCACCGTGCCGTCCCGCATCCATTCGGCAACCGGCGGCTCGATCTCGGCGACGACGATCTCGCGTACTCGTTGGTCGGCCAGCAGCCGGCGCACGGTGAACCCGAGGCCGAGTCCGCCGACGACGACCCGACCCGGGTCGGCCAGCCGGTCGAGAACGACAGCGGCCAGCGCCTCCTCGGTCGCGACACGGGCCGTGTCCATGACGAAGACGCCGTTGACCCGCAGCTCCAGGACCCCCGCCTCGTCGCGACGCAGCACGACCTCGCCACGCGGCGTCGTGGCTCGCGCCAGCGTTTCGTGGGTCATGCCGCGACCGTATTACGGCCGGCGTCGCCCGCCCGACTTGCCGTGCCGAGACGCTTGGACGGCCCGTAGTGTACGTAGACACGCCGAGTCGAGGAGAGGCCGTGAAGCAGCTCAGCTCGCTGGACGCCCAGTTCTTGCACGTGGAGTCGGCGACGACCACCGGTCATGTCGGTGGCCTCATCCTGCTCGACCCGTCGACGGCGCCGGACGGTGAGCTGACCCTTGACGGGCTTCGGGCGCTCTACGAGGCCCGATTGCATCTCGCGCCGCCGCTGCACGAGCGCCTGGTCGAGGTCCCGCTCGGCTTGGGCAACCCGTACTGGATCCACGACCCCGACTTCGACCTCGAATATCACCTGCGCGAGGTTGCGTTGCCGCCGCCGGGTAGCGCGGAGCAGCTCGGCGAGCAGGTGTCGCGGATCCACGCCCGGCCCCTCGACCGCAGCCGGCCGCTGTGGGAGGCCTACCTCATCCACGGCGTCGAGGACGGGCTCGTCGCGCTCTACGCCAAGGTCCACCATGCCGCGATCGACGGCCTGTCCGGCGCCGCGATACTGGCGACGATCCTCGACGTGACGGTCGAGCCGCGGGCAGTCGAGCCGCCGGACGACGACTGGACCGCAAGCCGCGTGCCCGACCCGCTGACGCTCGCCGCCCACGGGGTCGCGTCGTCGGTGGTCCGCTCCGGCCGGATGCTTCGTACGCTGCCGCGGTCGCTGCCGCATCTGGCCGACCTGCCCGGCGTCAAAAACGTCCCCGGTGTACGCCGGGTCAGCGACATCGCGGACTCGGCCGTAGCGATGCTGCCCGGTGGCGCGGCCCGCCGATCCGACGAGCGCGACCTGACGGTGCCGCGCACGCCGTTCAACGGGCCGATCACGGCGCACCGGCGGTTCTCGTACGGCTCGGTCCCGCTCGACGACGTGAAGCGGGTCAAGAACGCGTTCGGACTCACGGTCAACGACGTCGTGATGGCGATGACCACGTCGGCGTTGCGTCGCTGGCTGCTCGACCATGACGCGCTGCCGCCGATTCCGTTGGTGGCGGCGGTGCCGGTCTCGATTCGCGGCACAGCTTCGAATAGCGGTCCGGGCCATGGTGGCGCGCTCGGCAACCAGATCTCGGTGATGCTCGCGCACCTGCCGACCGATGTCGCGGACCCGGGCGATCGGCTGCACGCCGTCGTCGACGCGATGGTCGAGGCGAAGGAGCACTTCGACGCGGTGCCCGCCACGATCCTGTCGGACCTGTCAGCGGCCATTCCGACGGCGCTGTCCGGACTCGCGTCGCGATCGCTGTTCCGGCTGGTCACGATGCCGGGGCCGCCGTTCAACCTGTTCGTCTCCAACGTGCCTGGGCCGCAGCTGCCGCTGTACGTCGCGGGGGCGCGGGTGCGTGGCATTCATCCAGTCTCGGCGGTGACCGACCTGACCGGCGGACTCAACATCACGCTGTTCAGCTACGACGGCGCGCTCGACTTCGGCGTGATCGCCTGTCGCGAGATGGTGCCCGACGTCTGGCACCTCGTCGACTACCTGTCCGAGGCACTGAGCGAGCTTTTGGCACTAGCCCCAGCGCACCCGCGTTGATCCGTCACTTGTGCCGCGACGATCCGCACCGTTGCGATCATCGTTCCGTAGTGAGTCGGCTGATCGTCGGAGCACAAGTGACCGATCAACGCGGCGGGTGGCTCGCGTAGCCGTGCGCGCCACCGCATCGACGAACGTGTCGTACAACGGCACCGGCATGTCGTGAGCCATCCGGGGGATCAGGACCAACTCGGCCCCGCGGACCGCAGCTGCCGTGGCGCGCCCACCCGAGCTGTGGACCATGCGGTCCGCGAGGCCGTGGATCACACAGGTCGGCATGTCGAGCTCGCGCAGCGCCGGCGTTCGATCCGGTTGAGTGATCACCGCGAGCGTCTGCCGCAAGACGCCGGCCGCGTGGTAGCCGCGGTCCCAGGTCTCCTCGGCCCGAATACGGGTCTCTTCGGTGTCTACCGGGTAACCCGGCGAGCCGATCGCCTCCGAGACCTTGTGGGCTCGGGCGACGTATTCGTCGCGGCTCCGCGGCGTCGGCGACAACAGCAGCGGGAACAGCCGTGGATCCTGCCAGCCGACGCTGCGTCGCCCGGTCGTCGACATCATCGACACCAGCGACGCGACCCGCGACGGCCGGGCGATCGCCATCGTCTGCGCGATCATGCCGCCCATCGAGACGCCGAAGACATGCGCCCGCCCCACGTCGAGGTGGTCGAGTAGGCCGAAGGCGTCGTCTGCCAGGTCGGCCAGGGCGTACTCGGCTCGCCGTCGCACACCGAGCCAGGTCGTGACGGCCGTACGTCGCGACGCACGATGCAGGGGGACGATGCGGCTCGATCGGCCGACGTCGCGATTGTCGAAGCGGATCACGAAGAATCCACGGTCGGCGAGCCGCGAGCACAGATCGACACTCCACCATGTCATCGGGCCGCCGAGCCCCATGATGAGGAGCAGCGCCGGGTCGTCGGGGTCTCCGAACGTCTCGTAACAGATCTCGATCCCGCTCGGCAGTTGTGCCATGCACTCGGCCATACAACCTCCTGCGAGACGGTCGGACGGATCCCTCTTGTGTACTAAGAGTAGGCGACGACTCCGCTCGATCACGGAAGTCGAAGCGCGGACCTAGGCGGGGGCTCCCAAGGCGGGGAGCTCGTGCCGCCACGGCGGGTCCGCCCCTGGCCGGGAGCAGGTGATCGCCGCGGTCGTGCCGGCCAGTCGGCCGAGCCAGTCGAGTTCGGCTGCGGAGTACTCGGCACGCGACTGCCAGGCCTCGCTCACGACGCCGAAGAGCAGTCCCGCCATCCAGGCGTCGCCGGCCCCGATCGTGTCGGCCACCGTGACCGGACCGGCGGCGACGTCGACCCGCGTCGGGCCGCTGCGCAGCTCCGACCCGGCGGATCCGCGGGTCATCGCGACCAGGGACGGGCCGAGCGAGGCCAGGTCGTCGACGACCGCGTCGGGGTCACCGTCGAGAGTGGCGGCGTCTTCGTCGCTGAGCTTGACGATCGTGGCGGCGGTCGTGAGCGCGCGTACGCGTTGTCGCACCGACTCGAGATCGGGCGCGAGCGCCGGCCGTACGTTGGGATCGAAGCTCACTGGCACACCGGCCGCCCGTGCCCTCGCCACGAGATCGGCCACAGCTGCGGCGCCGGGGGCCATCCAGGACCCGATCGACCCGGTGTGGACCAGCGCGTACGGGTCGGGGTCGGGCAACTCGGCCGGATCCCAGCGCAGGTCGAACTCGTAGGTCGCGGCGCCCGTCTCGTCGAGCCGCGCCGTCGCGGTCGCGGTCGGCCCGGCCGGACCGACCGCTTCGAGGCGTACTCCGCTGTCGGCCAGGTGCCGTCGGATCGACTGGCCGGGTGCGTCCTCGCCGACGTGAGCGGCCAGGGTCGTCGGAATGCCGAGTCGGGCGAGTCCGACGGCGACGTTCGTGGGGGAGCCGCCGGGCAGTTCGGTGGCGGCGCGTCCGGGCGCGTGCGTGATGTCGACCACCGCTTCGCCGACGACCAGGACTCCGGGCATCTAGCGCTCGAAGTCGACGGTGGCGTACGCCGCGAGCTTGCTGAGCTGGTGGTCGCTGATGATCTCGCGAATCGTCCCGCTGCGGGATCGCATCACGAGGGAGTGGGTCTTGCAGCCGCCGGATCGATAGCGCACGCCCCGCATCAGCTCGCCGTCGGTGATGCCCGTTGCGACGAAGAAGCAGTCGTCGCCCATCACGAGCTCGTCGGTCACGAGTATGCGATCGAGGTCGTGGCCGGCATCGACGGCCTTCTGGCGTTCGTCGTCGTCGCGCGGCCAGAGCCGACCCTGGATGACACCGCCGAGACACTTCATGGCGCAGGCGGCGATGATGCCCTCGGGCGTGCCGCCGATGCCCATGAGCAGGTCGATGCCGGTGTCCGGTCGGGCCGCCATGATGGCGCCCGCGACGTCGCCGTCGGTGATGAACTTGATCCGAGCGCCGGTGCTGCGGATCTCCTCGACCAGGCCCTCGTGACGCGGGCGGTCGAGTACGCAGACCGTGACGTCTTCGGCGTGGGAGTGCTTGGCGGCGGCGACCCGTTCGATGTTTTCGGCGACGGCCAGCCGGATGTCGACGACGTCGGCGACCTCCGGACCGGCGACCAGCTTGTCCATGTAGAAGACGGCGGACGGGTCGTACATGCTGCCGCGCGGCGAGACCGCGAGAACGGCGATCGCGTTGTTCATGCCCTTGGCGGTGAGCGTCGTACCGTCGATCGGGTCGACCGCGACGTCGCACTCGGGGCCGGTGCCGTCGCCGACCGCTTCGCCGTTGAAGAGCATCGGGGCGTTGTCCTTCTCACCCTCGCCGATCACGACGGTGCCCTTCATCTGGACGGTGTTGATCAGCGCGCGCATGGCGTTGACGGCAACTCCGTCGGCACCGTTCTTGTCGCCGCGTCCGACCCAGCGGCCGGCCGCCATCGCAGCGGCTTCGGTGACTCGTACGAGGTCGAGGGCGAGGTTGCGATCGGGCGCCTGGCTGTCGGGTTTGAGATCGGCCGGGATGCTGTGGGGCGGTGTAGTCGGGCTCTGTGTCATCGTTCGAACCCTTCGACGGCGGGGGCTTGGGTGGATGGTACCCGGGTGGGTTGGCGCGGGGGTCCCCTGCGCCAATAGGTTCGTCGTAGGGGTCCCCCGCGCCAACCCGCGATTGGCGCAATCCTCCCCAGTCGGCCCGCGATCCGACCGTATTAGGCGGAGTCGCCCGATTCGAGTCGCTTCGCGAACCAGTGATGGGCGTACGGCTCGTCGTTGAACGGCTCGACCTCGACGTAGCCCGCCGACCGATACAGCGCGATCGCCTCAGTCAGCGTGTCGTTGGTCTCGAGCCGGGCGGTCCCGCACCCGTGGCGCGCGGCCTGCGTCTCGAGCTCGGACAGCAGGCGGCGGCCGACGCCGAGGCCACGTGCCGACGGGTCGATCCACATCCGCTTGATGTATGCCGAGCGATCCCCTTCCCAGAGCAGCCCGCCGCAACCGAGCGGCTCCGACCACAGCGACGCCACGACCAGCACCCCGGTCGGGGCAGTGAACGCCGCAGAGTCGGGGATCGTGCTCCGGCCCGGATCGAATCCGACGTCGAAGCGCCGATCGAGCTCGGCGAAGTATTCGCGCAGGCAGTGCTGGGCAGCGGGTGTCGAAGGATCGGTGACCGCGAACGTCACGGCTCCGGCGGTGAGCAGCCGGGCTACCGTCGCCATCGCCGCCACCAGCTGCCGCTGCTGCGATTCGTCGAGCGGGTCGAGAAACGACGCCGCCAGCTCGTCGCTGCGTTTATCGAGTACGGCCCGCTCCGCCGCACCGGTCGGGGTCAGTCGGGCCGTTCGTACTCGCTTGTCGCGGGCGCCCGGCTCGACCGTCACCAGCCCGGCCGACTCCAACGAGCGAAGCAGCCGACTGAGATAGCCGGAGTCGAGGCCGAGTCGGGAGCGCAGCGCGCGGACGTCGCACCCGTCCGCGCCGATCTCCCACAGCAGCCGCGCCTCGCCGAGCGGCCGGTCGCGCGCGAGGTAGTGGTCGTCGAGCGCCCCGACGCGTTGGGTAACGAGTCGGTTGAACCGACGCACCTGCGCCACTTGATCCGTCGCCATCCTCTGACCCTAGTCAGATAATCTGTACGGCGTCCAGCGGCCGACCCTCGTCGCTGGCAGACTGCCCGCGTGACTACCGATGTGTCGCCGCGACCGCCTCGACCTCCGTCCGCTCCGGTTGCGCTCGTCCCGGCCGACCGCTCCGACCGAGCCGTCCTCGAAAACCTCGGGCAGCTCTACCGCCACGATCTGTCCGAGGCGTACGGGCTGCTGCCCAACGCCGACGGCACCTTCAACAATCGTCGGCTCGACGAGTTCCGCATCGGTACCGATCCCGAAGGTCGAGCCTGGCTGATCACGGCGGCCGGCGGTCTCGCCGGATTCGTCATGACGAGGCGCATGGACGACGGCGCCATGGCGATCTGCGACTTCTTCGTCGTACGGGCGTTGCGGAGGACCGGAGCGGGACGGGAGGCGGCCCGACTGGCGATCGCGACGTACGACGGCCGGTGGCAGATCGGCTTCCAGCGCTATAACCCGGGCGTCGAGCGCTTTTGGTCCCATGTGGCGACCGACGTCGCGGGCGATGCCTGGACGATCGAGGACGACGAGCCGGTCGAGGGTCGTCCGCCAGACACCTGGATCCGCTTCTCGACCTCACCGGCCCGGCGGCCGACTCATGCGGGATAGACGTCGACCTCGGTCGCCTTGACCGCGGCCCACACTCGATCGCCCTCGCGGACGCCCAGATCGGCAAGCGCCGCGGGCGTGACATCGGCCAGGAGCGGGACCGGCCCGGCGAGATGCAGCCGCAGCACATCGCCATGCGGCACGATGCCGTCGACGCGGCCGGGCCAGGTATTGCGGGCGCTCGCATGCGGTCGGGACGTGTGCAGCGTGACAGCCGTGGGCCGGAAGCTGGCGTACACGTCCCCTCTCGCCGGTGTCGTCGGGACGAGGACGGTGTCGTCGTGGAGGCGCACGACGGCGCCATCGGCCCGACCGCGGAGCAGGTTCAACCCCATCAACGCGGCAACGTGACTGCTCCGCGGTCTACGGGCGACATCGCCCGGACTGCCACGCTGCGCGACCGTGCCGTCCTCGATCACGACCACCTCGTCGGCCAGCACCAACGCGTCGATCGCTTGGTGCGTGACGAGGACGGTCGGGGCGCGCACCTCGGTGAGATGGCGCCGCAGGAAGCTCCGTACGGACACGCTGGCCGACGCGTCGAGAGCCGCCAGCGGTTCGTCCAGCAGCAGGAGTCGAGGATCGGCCGCGAGGGCACGGGTGATCGCGACCCGCTGCCGCTGGCCGCCCGAGAGCGCCGCCGGCTTGCGATCGGCGTACTCGCTCAGCTCGGTGCGGTCGAGCCACTCAGCCGCGACGGCACGGGCGGCGCGGCGAGACCGACGGCCGCCCCGATCGCGGCCACCGGACCGGCCGGCCCCGTGCCGATCCGCATGCCGTGGCCCGAACGCGACGTTGTCGAGCACCGACAGATGCGGAAAGAGCAGCCCGTCCTGGAAGACGGTCCCGATCCCGCGCGCCGCGACGGGGACGCGTACTCCTGAAACGGCGTCGTCCAACACGTCGCCGTCGAGCCGGACGTAGCCCTGCGACAATGGCGACAATCCGCTGAGGACGCGCAGCACGGTCGACTTGCCGGCGCCGTTCGGCCCGAGCAGCGCCACGACCTGACCCGGTGCCGCCTGGAGATCGGCCCGCACCTCGAACGTGCCGCGACGCGCGACCACGTCGGCGTCAAGCCCGGCCGGACTCACGGGATCGCCCCGTCTGGAGTCGGAGTCACTCGACTGTTGCCGGCAGACTGCTGATTGGGACGCCTTGGACGTGCAACTTCGCGGCAACAGTCGGCTGCAGGGACCGGGCCGGGCGTACTCACGCGGCCACCCCGCCCAGCCAGCGTTCGCGCAGCGCGGCCAGCACACAAATGCTGACCACGAGGAGCATCAAGCTGACGACGACCGCCCCGGGCGCGTCGGTCTGATACGTCTTGTAGACCTCCAGGGGCATGGTCCGGGTCTCGCCCTCGAGGCTGCCGGCGAAGGTGATCGTCGCGCCGAACTCGCCGAGCGCCCGCGCCCAGGACAGCACCGCACCGCTGGCGATGCCGGGCCCGGCGAGCGGCAGGGTCACACGGACCAACGTCCACCATCGACTCGCGCCGAGGCTCGCGGCTACCTCGTCATAACGAGCGTCCGCCGATCGCAGCGCGCCCTCGACCGCCAGCACCAGGAACGGAAGCGCGACGAACGACTGGGCCACGACGACAGCGGTGGTCGTGAAGGTCACCTGCCAGCCGAACGCGTCGAACAGCGGCTCGCCCGCGATGCCGGTTCGGCCGAAGGTCGCGAGCAGCGCGATCCCGCCGACCACGGGAGGGAGCACCAGCGGGACGGTCACGAGGGCTCTGACGATGCGACGGCCGCGGAAGTTCGACCGGGCCAGGAGCCAGGCCAGCGGGACGCCGAGCACCAAGCACACCAGCATCGAGACCGTCGCGGTCGCCAGGCTCAGCCGTAGCGCGGTCGTGACGCCTTCGCTCGTCAGTCGCTCGGTGAGATCGGTCCAGGGGGCCCGGGCGAGCAGGCCGATCAGCGGAAGCACCAACAGCGCCAGCGCGCACGCGGCCGGGATGACTATGAGGGCAGGCACCGGCCCGACCGCGGCGCCGGAGGCCGTACGCCGACGCCGGCCCGAGGCCGTACGCGGACGCCGGCCCGAGGCCGTACGCGGACGCCGGCCCGAGGCCGTACGCGGACGCCGCGCGAGCCGCCACATCAGCCGGATGGCACCGTACGGAACCCGAGGTCGGCCAAGGTCTGCTGGCCGTCGGACGACAGGACGAGGTCGATCCAGTCCTGGGCTTCGTCGGTGTGGTCGGAGCTGGCGACGATCGCGATCGGGTCGTCGTTGATCACCTGGTCGGAGTGGGCGATCTCGACGGTGTCGACGTCGTCGCCGGCGGCCTGCGCGTCGGTGACGTAGACGATGCCGGCGTCGACCTCGCCGCTGGTCACCTTGGTGAGCACCGACGACACGTTGTCTTCCTCGGTCGCGGGCTCGATGTCGAGGTTGTTGAGCTCGAACAGCTCCTGCGTCGCCGCGCCACACGGCGCCTCGGGTACGCAGATTGCGACCGTGGCGTCGGCGAGGTCGGTGACGTCCTGGATGCCCGCGGGATTGCCGGGTGGTGTGGCGATCAGCATCGTGTTGCGGGCGAAGATCGTCGGGTCACCGTCGATGGAGCCGGCGTCGACGGCGCCCGCCATGGTCTCGGTATCGGCCGTGGCGAGTACGTCGGCCGGCGCGCCCGAGTTGACCTGTTCGACGAGGATGGCCGATGAGTCGTAGGACAGCCTGACGTCGACGTCTGGATGCTCGTCCTCGTAGGTCTGCTCGAGTTCGTCGAACGCCGTCGTCAGCGATGACGCCGCCAGCACCGTCAGCTCGGTTCGGTCGTCGGCGGAGCCGCTGCATGACGCGAGCCACAGCCCGAGTACGGCAACGGCCGCAACCGTGGCAGCCCGCCGCTGGCAGGACCCAAATCGCGCGATCCGCCCGGCGTGTCGCGCAAAATGGGTCCTCCCCGTGGGGCGGGAGCCCGCGCAGGCCGACGATCGGCTCATGTGGGTACCTCCACGACGACGTTGGTGGACTTGACGCTGGCGATGGCCACCCGACCGGGCTCGAGCCGAAGGTCGTCGGCGGCCTCGCGACTCATCAGCGAGACGATCCGGTACGGCCCGCAGCACATCTCCACTTGCGCCATCACGGTGTCCTTGGTGACCGACGTGACGATGCCGCGCATCCGGTTGCGGGCGCTCATCTGGCGCGGCCCGCCGCCGGTGGAGGGGAGGTGAGCGTGTTCGGTTGCGAGCCGCGCCAGGTCACGGCCCTCGATCGCCAGGGCACCGGCGGTCGTTCGGGTCGGGGTGAATCGGCCCTGGTCGGCCCATCGACGCACGGTGTCGTCGCTGACGCCGAGCAACTCGGCGGCGTCGGCGAGGCGGTAGGCCTCCGCGGATTCGGATGACATACCGCTCAGCCTAGCTGCACATACGGTCAGCTGTCTCCGGACGCGGTCCGCCCTTGCGGGTCGTCCGTGTTCAGTCGATTCCGTTCGACGCGGTTCGACCGGCGGGCCGCTCGGCGAGTCTGGCGATTGGCGAGGGGACGCAGCGGACCGACCAGGCGCGGTCCGGCCAGCCGGGTCTCGAGACGGCGAGCCTCGCGTTTGAGCGGCTGCGCGACGTACTCGCCGAGGATCACGCCGGAGGCCAGCGCGACCCCGATGCTGACGGCCGACAGCAGCGTGCTGAGTCCGAGTGTGCCGAGGACGTCGCTGGAGTTGAGCAACTGCAGCATGCCCTGGTAGATCGTGAGGCCGGGCAGCAGCGGCACGATCCCGGCGACGATGACGACCAGCGGCGGCACCCGTACCCGGCCCGCGAGGCTGTAGCTCACGACGCCGATGACCAGCGCCGCTGCACCGGACGACAGGGCCGGCCCGATCTCCCATTGGATGCCGGACTGATAGACCGCCTGGCCGAGCAAGCCGGTCACACCGATCGGGATCATCGCTCGCAGTGGCGTGTACGTGCCGTACGCGAAGGCGACCGCGACGATCGAGGCGCCGAGCAGGGTTGTCGGGAGGTCGGACCAGGTGGTGCCTGTCGTGTTGACGTTGATCTCGAGCCCGAGCTTGTTGCCGAATGTCAGGCCGATTCCGATGCCGGCGATGATGCCACCGGTGAGCAACAGCACTTCGAACATGCGCGCCGACGCGGTCACGAAGTGACTGGTCAAGGCGTCTTGAACCGCACCCACCAGGGCTAGCCCGGACAGCAGCAGGATGATGCAGGAAGCGACGAGGAGTTGCGGCTCGACCGGCGCGTCGAGGCCGTGAAGGGCGAGCGCGACCGCCGTGGCGATCAAGGCGCCGACCACCTGCTGATAGAAGATCGGGATCCGGCGGCGGGCCAACTGCCGACCGCAGACGTCGATGCAGACCGTGGTGACGAAGGTCACCATGACGAGGAGGGCGCCGCCACCGAGCATGAAGGCCGCACCGGCGGCGAGGACTCCGCTCGAGCCGATCACCGCCCAACGCGGATGCGGCCGCCGCCCCGACCCAACCTCGTTGAGTCGGTGGCTGGCCTCGGTCCGGTCGATTCGGCCGGCGGTGAGGTCGCGTACGAGGTGGTCGACCTCGGTGAGCTGGGCGTAGTCGTACCCCCGATATTGCACGACACGCTGGTGTGTTTCGGGCGGCGCATCCGGCGTTTCTTGGTACGACACCGACAGCGTCGTGAAGTTCACCGCGATCGTGCAACCACGCAGTCCGCATGCGCTCGTGACCGCGAGCATGGTCGCCGCGACGTCGGAGGCGCCGGCACCGCTCGCCATGACGACTTCGCCCATCCGCAGGGCGAGGTCGATCGCGCGGTAGACCTCCCGGTGTTCGTCCACCGCTCTAGGTTGACCAGAATGCCCTCATGAGCCAAGCCCCGTCGGGTCGGCCGTCGCGGTCCGGCATGTCGTGGCGGTGGGCCGACGTGATCCGATCGCTCGTGGTCCTGGTCGCGATCATCGGCGCCGTCGCCCTCTACCAAGCGGTGTTGACCGAGGACCCGGCGCCGCCGAACCGCTCGGTCGAGTACGCGACCGCCGCCGAGGCCGCCCGCGACGACGCGAACTACCCGCTGCTGGCGCCGCCGCGGCTGCCGGACGGATGGCGCGCCACCAGCGTGCGCTACACGCCCGGGGAGGAGTGGTCGTGGCATCTCGGCGTCGTCACGTCGGACGAGCAGTACGTCGGGCTCGAGCAGTCCACGGTCGACGTCGACACGCTCGTCGACGAGGCGGCCGAGGGCACCGAGCCGGTGGCGCCGGTCCAGATCGACGGGACGGACTGGCAGCTGCGTCGCGACGAGAGCCGCGGGGAGACGACCCTCGTCCGGCGCTCCGGCGGAGTCACGACCCTCGTGACCGGCTCGGCGTCCCAGGACACGCTGGAGTCGTACGTCCAGCGCCTCCGGCCCGCCGAACACTCGGGCTAGACGAGGGCGTAGCGCAGGAGTGTTCCGTCGGAGTCGTCGATCGCCCGCGCCTCGAGGAGCTTGATCCCCGACAGCGGTCGGTCGAAGAGGCGGGTGCCGTCGGCCAGCACACCGGCGCCCACCAGCAGATGCAGCTCGTCGACCAGTCCGTCGGCGGCCAGCACGCTCCACATCTCGCGGCTGCCGAAGGTCAGGATGTCGCGCCCCGGCCGGCCCTTGAGCTCGGCGAGGCGACCGGCGATGTCGGCCCGCCCGACCACTTCGGTGGTGTCGGCCCAGGCGGTGATGCCGTCGCGTGTCAGGCTGTCCGAGACCACGACCTTGTGCAGCGTCTGGTGGAGCCGCCCGATGCCCTGTTGGACGGCGGGTGCGTCCGGCTGATCGGCCAGCGGCGGCCAGAAGCCGATGAAGCCTTCGTACGACGTGCGCCCGAGCAGCAGCGTGTCGGCCGCTTCCATCAGTTGGAGGTAGTACGGGTCGAACGCCATGTCCATGGGCATCGCCATGACGTCCTTGCCGGGGCCTTCGTAGTAGCCGTCGAGCGACATGATGTTGCAGACGATGAGCTTGCGCATGACCGGATCCTTCCGGGTAGGTGGCGTTGTCGTCGGTTAAGAGACATCGGCCGTGCCGAACTCATCGGTCTCGTCGAAGATTGTCGAGTCAGGCTTCTGGGTACGTCGCCGGCAGTCCGAATCGGGCCACGACCGCGGGGTCGACGAATGCCGCGATCCAGTCGATCCGACCGTCTCGCAGGCTGAGGATGTTGACCGCGCCGAGCTGGAACACATCGTCGACCCACTGGTAGCAGCCGAACGCGGGCTGGTCATTGGCGGTGATCGGGACCAGCCGCCACGGCGTCTCGAACATCCGATGCGTCATGAAGCCGGCCACGTCGTCGATGCCGTCGAACCAAGCGGGCAGCGGCGGCATCGTGAACCGGACGTCTTCGGTGAGCAACTCGACCAGCGCCGGGACGTCGGATCGTTCCCACGCCGAGACGAAGGAATCGATCAGGTCGCGCTCGCTGCCGGGTCCGTCGGCCCGGAGGGCGGCGCGCTCGGCACGCTGGGTGCGCCGCGGCGTTCGGTCTGCGAGGGTCGCCCGGGCCCTCTGCAGCGCGCTGTTGACCGACGCCACAGACGTGTCGAGAGCCTCAGCCGTCTCGGCGGCCGAAAACGCCAGCACGTCGCGAAGGATGAGTACGGCTCGCTGCGTGGCCGGTAGATGCTGCAGGGCCGCGACGTAGGCCAGCTCGACGCTTTCGCGGCGGTCGTACGCCGTCGCCGGATCGTCGGACGCCGCCGACGGCGCATCGCCGGGCCACGGCTCCAGCCAGATCGGACCGGTCACCGGCGCGCCGAGGTCATCGAGCGGGGAGCGGGCCGAGCCGTGGTCCCACGACAGCATCCGCGGCGGCCGGCGCTTCAGCTGCCGCAGGCAACAGTTGGTCGCGATGCGATAGAGCCAGCTCCGCAGCGAGCTGCGCCGCTCGAAGCCGGCGATGCCACGCCAGGCCGCGATCAGAGTCTCCTGGGTGGCGTCCTCGGCGTCGGGCATCGACCCCAGCATCCGGTAGCAGTGCGCTTGCAGCTCAGGACGGTGCCGCGCGACGAGCTGCTCGAACGCGGTCTCATCGCCGGCTTGGGCGGCCGTCAGCGTTGCGGCGTCCGGGGCGTCCATCGAGCGGTCGCTCAGTCGGCGTCGTCGGTGTCGCCGGCCGAGTCGCGGCCGGTCGCGGCCTCGAGTCGGGCTCGGGCGCCGTCGAGCCAGCGCTGGCAGACGGCGGCCAGTCGCTCGCCGCGCTCCCACAGGGTCAGCGACTCCTCGAGCGACGTGCCACCGACCTCCAAGCGGCGAACGACCTCGACCAACTCGTCGCGGGCCGCCTCGTAGGACAGCTCGTCGACGGGGTCGACCTGCTCATGCTCAGTCACGTGTCTCCTCGCTCTCACGTGTGACCGCCTCGGCGGTGGCCTCCACCGCGCCGTCGGCCAGCCGGATGTCGACGACGTCGCCGACCGCAACGGCGTGGGCCGATGACACCACATGGCCGTCGGCATCTCGAACGACGGCGTAACCGCGCCGCATCGTCGCCAGTGGTGACAGCGCCCGGATCCGGGCCAACTGGTGGCCGACGTCGTCGCCGGCCCGGTCGAGCCGATGCGACAGGCTCCGTCGGGACCGGTCACGCAGCTCGACGACCGCGGCCCGCCGCTCCTCGAGCTGCGCCACCGGCGCCGCCAGGGCCGGCCGGCTGCGGAGTTGGTCGAGCACATGCGTCTCGCGGTCGACATAGATCCGGGTGTGCCGCCAGGCCCGCTCCCGCAGGTGCTGGATCCGCTGATACTCCTCGGCAACATCGGGCACGACTCGCTTGGCGGCGTCGGTCGGGGTGGACGCCCGGACGTCGGCCACCAGGTCGATGATCGGGTTGTCCGGCTCGTGGCCGATCGCGCTCACGATCACGGTCGTCGCCTTCGCGATCGCGCGGATCAGCGCCTCGTCGGAGAACGGCAACAGATCCTCCACCGAACCGCCGCCCCTCGCGATGATGACGACGTCGACCTCGGGATCGTCGTCGAGGTCGCGAAGCGCGTGAATCACCTCGGCGGCCGCGCGATTGCCTTGCACGGTCGCGTAGCGAATGCGGAACCGGACGCCGGGCCAGCGGTTGCGTGCGTTTTGCAGTACGTCGCGCTCGGCGGCCGAGCCACGCCCGGTGATCAGGCCGATCGTGTGGGGCAAGAACGGCGGTCGTCGCTTGAGCGCCGGGTCGAAGAGGCCCTCGGCCGCGAGTAGTCGGCGACGCTGCTCGAGCCGGGCCAGCAGCTCGCCGACACCGACCGGGCGGATCTCGTCGACCCGCAGGCTCAGCGTGCCGCGCTTGTCATAGAACGTCGGCCGGGCATGGACCACCACCCGGGCGCCCTCGGTAACCGGGACCGGACTCGCGTCGATGGTCCGGCGCGGACAGGTGACCTGCAGCGAGATGTCGGCGTCGCAGTCACGCAAGGTGAGGAAGACCATGCCCTGACGAAGGTTGAGCTGCGAGATCTGGCCCTCGATCCACACCCAGCCGAGTCGGGCGATCCAGCCCCCCAGCGCCTGCGCGATCTGGCGGACCGCCGCCGGCGACTCCGGTGAGGTCTGCAATGCCACGTCCTGAACTCTAGGCGTCCGGTCCGACGCGGACGCGGTTATCCACCACGGCAATTCGCGGTCCGTACGGGCGTCGTTGGCTGTCAGCGACCTTGAGGTACGTGACGGGTGCGGGTTCCTGGTGTCGCTCAAGCCGGACCATGCGCTTGCGGTTATATAACCCAAGGAGTATGTTCGGTCCCATGACGGCAACGTTCCACGCGCTCGCGGAGCCGACCCGGCGCCGGATCCTCGATCTGTTGCGTGAGCAGCCGCGGTTGGTCGGAGACCTCACCGAGGCGCTGGGCCTGTCGCAGCCGGGTACGTCGAAGCACCTGCGGGTGCTCCGCGAGGCCGGGCTCGTGACGGTACGGCGCGATGCCCAGCGCCGGTGGTACGAGCTGCGTCCCGAGCCGCTGGCCGAGATGGACGCCTGGCTCACGCCGTACCGCTGGATGTGGGAGGACCGTCTCGACGCCCTCGAGCGTCACCTCGACATCATGTCAGACGAACCGACGGAGGATGACCCGCGATGACCGCACCTCTCGCGACCAGGCAGTTCGACCAGGGACGGGCGGTGCTGCGCTTCGAGCGCCGGCTCGCCCATCCGCCCGAGAAGGTATGGCGGGCCGTGACCGAGCCGGCCGAGCTCGCGCATTGGTTCCCGGCCCGAGTGGAGATGGACCTCCGGCCGGGAGCGCCGGTTCACTTCGCCGAGGACGACGCCGACATCGGCGAGTCGAGCGGTGAGGTGGTCGAAGTCGATCCGCCGACGGTGTTCGCGTTCAGTTGGGGCGGCGACCTCCTGCGATTCGAGCTGGTGCCGGACGGTGACGGCTGTCGGCTGCTGTTCAGTCACGCGCTGTCGGGTGGCGACACCTGGGGCGACGAGCGGTTCGCCGCGCAGCACGCCGCAGGCTGGGACGCCTGTCTCGAGATGCTGCTGGCCTGGCTCGCCGGCGAGTCGGCGGACGGCGCATCGACCGACGACGGGTCGATGGCCGACTGGTTCGCCCGCAACGAGGAGTACATCGAGGAGTTCGGCCTGGCCGAGGGCGAGGTCGTCGAGGACGCCGACGGCTCGGTCCTGCGGTTCGAGCGGGTCGTGATCCAGACCCCGGATGAGGTGTGGGCGGCCCTGACGGCGGCCGGCGCACCCGAGATGGGCGGCCCGGCTCCTGCGGCGGCGACTCCGCCGGTGGTCGACGCCGGCGCCGTCACCGCAATCGAGCCGGGCCGGGACCTCGTGTACGAGTGGCGGCACGACGGTACCTCGGTCGGTGAGGTCCGATGGACGGTCAGTGGCCGCAGGTACGCGGGGCGCATCGTCCTCACCCAGACCGTGCCGTCTGATCTCGCCGATCGCCAGGCGTCGCTGCTCGCAGCTTGGCAGGCCCATCTGGAGCGGTTCATCGCCGGCATGCACGACATTGAGCGGCCGTGGCCGGACGATCGGGTCGAGCTGCTCCGCAAGCGGTATGCCGACCAGGTCGCGTGAGCTCGTGTACGGGACCCTGCACGCCCGCGACGACGGCCGATTCGAGCTGCGCTTCGAGCGTCGCCTGCTGCATCCGGTGTCGAAGGTATGGCGGGCCATCACGGAGCGGGATCAGCTGCGGGCCTGGTTTCCCGCATCGGTCGACATCGACCCGACGGTCGGCGCGAAGCTTCGGTTCGACCTGGTGCCCGAGTCGAGAACGCGACACGGCGTCTCCGACGAGGACATGACCCTGTACGGCGAGGTGACGTCCGTCGATCCGCCTCGGCTCCTGGAGTACACGTGGGACGCGGAGCTGCTGCGATGGGAGCTGGAGCCGATCTACGGCGGGTGTCTGCTGCGCTTTACCCACGTGGTCGACGACCGCGCGTTGACGGCCGGCGCCGGGGCTGGGTGGCACGCCACGTTCGAGGCGCTCGACGCGCTGCTCGGCGGTCGTCGGGTCGATCGGTTCGCGTTGTTCGACCGGGCCGACGAACTGCAGCCGGCCTACGCGCGGGAGTATGCCTAGATCTCGACGACGACCTTCCCCCGCACGTGTCCCTCACGTACGAGATCCTGCGCCGCGGCCGCCTCGGCCAGCGGAAACGTCCGGTCGACATGCGCACGCAGCCGGCCTTCGTCGTACCACCCGGCGAGCCGGCCCAGCTGCTCGGCGTTGGGTCGGACGAAGACGTAGCGGCCGCCGACCTCCTTGACGCCGGCCGCGTTCGTGATCGACACGATCCGGTGGGGATCGGACACGACCGACCGCGAGACCTCCACGGCGTCGCCGCCTACGAAGTCACAAGCGGCGTCGATCCCGTCCGGGGCGAGTTCGCGCAACCGCTCGGCGAGGCCCGTGCCGTACTCGACCGGCTCGGCGCCGAGCTCGGACAGGAACGCGTGGTTGGCTGGGCTCGCGGTCCCGATCACCTTGGTCGCTCCGAGGATCCGCGCGATCTGGACGGCTAGGTGACCGACTCCGCCGGATGCGGCGTGGATCAGCACGGTGTCGCCGTCGCCGACCCGACCGGCGAGCAACGCCTGGAGCGCGGTGAGGCCGACCAGTGGCAGCCCTCCGGCTTCGGGCCAGCTCGCCGACGCGGGCTTCGTCGCGAGCGAGCGGATCGGCGCGGGCGTGAGCTCCGCGT
Organism: Actinomycetota bacterium; assembly: GCA_046725375.1. Lineage (GTDB taxonomy): Bacteria > Actinomycetota > Actinomycetes > Propionibacteriales > Nocardioidaceae > DATFRX01. The sequence goes on along the minus strand of JBKOYM010000195.1, from coordinate 2,240 downwards.
ACGTGCCGCGGCGGACCTCGTCGCGTCGCACGTACCCGATCACCTCGTCACCCGGCTCGAACTCGGTCACCGCCGGTCCGACCGTCTCGACGACACCGGCGACGTCCCAGCCGGGTACGACGGGGAAGTAGACGTCGTGGACACTGTCGGCGTAGCCCTCGCGGAGCTTCCAGTCGACCGGGTTGACTCCGGCCGCTCGTACCCGGACGAGCACGAAGTCGGGACCCACCTTCGGATCGGGAAGGTCGGTCAGTTCGAGTCGATCGGAATCCGCCGTACTCCTGATAGGCGATCGCGCGCATGCGCCTTACCGTAGGGCCCCGGCGCGTCAGCGGTCGGCGTGGCCCAGACTGCGGCCGGGTGCGACCCGGTCGCGTACCCGTTGCTTGAGCTCCTTCGGCTCGGGGAACCCGCCGTCGGCCCTACGCGACCAGACCGTCTGGCCGTCGACGCGCACTTCGAAGATGCCGCCGGTGCCCGGGATCAGCGCCACTTCGGCCAGGTCGGACTCGAACGTCGTCAGCAGCTCCTGGGCCATCCAGGCGGCACGCAGCAGCCATCGACATTGCGTGCAGTAGTTGATCTCGATTCGGGCGCCGTCGGTGCTCACGGCACCAGTATCGCGGCGGCTCGCGTCCGGTTGGACCCGAGTATTGGCGTGAAATACAGGTCGACGCGCGCCCGCCACCTGTATCTCACGCCAATACTCGGCCCGGATGCCCGCCCGGCGTACGCCCTCGGCGCCGCTACACGTGCTCGGACACCAGCACCGCGACCGTGTCGGGCTCGAACGCCTCGAAGACGTGCGGTTGGTCGCCCGGGTACGCGATGTAGTCGCCGGGCGCCAGCTCGACCGGATCACTGGCGACGCCGACCAGGGCGCGTCCGCTGCAGAGGACGGTGTGCTCGACGACGCCCGGCATGTGCGGCTCCGACTTGCGGGGCGCGCCGGGCTGGATCGTCAGCAGGTAGATGTCACGCCGGGCTCCCGGTGGCGACGACGCGAGCAGGGTCGCGATGTAGTCGGCCTGCTCCGACGCGACGGCCGGCCCTTCGCCGTAGCGGATCACCTGGACGCGAGGACGCGGCGGGTCGACGAGCCGGGCGAACGGCACGTCGAGCGCGACGCCCAGCGCCCAGAGGGTCTCGATGCTCGGGTTGCCGGTGCCGGACTCCAGCTGCGACAGCGTCGATTTGGCGATGCCGGCCCGGCGGGCCACCTCGGCGAGGGACAACCCGGCCCGGCGGCGCTCGGCTTGCAGCGAGGCCGCGATGACCTCGAGCGGGGCGCCAGTGCGGGGGTCGGGCTTGGGCATCTCGGGTTCGCTCCAGCGGTCGATCCGTTCGGTTTGACGAACGATGCCGTCTCGTTCAGTATAGAAGGCGATGCGTTCGATATGGCGAACCCTCGACCGTAACGTCGCCCGGGACATCGGGTTGGTCTGCCTCGCCGATGGCCTCGTCGGCGCATCGTTCGGTGCCATCGCCGTGGGAGCAGGCCTGCCGCTGTGGTTGCCGATGCTGCTGTCGGTGGTCGTCTTCGCCGGCGCCGCCCAGTTCATGTTCGTCGGGCTGGTGGCCTCCGGCGGCAATCCGGTCGCCGCGGTCGCGGCCAGCCTGCTGATCAACCTGCGGCACATCCCGTTCGGCTTCACCGTTGGCGACGTGGTCGGGCGCGGGTGGCATCGACTGGTCGGAAGTCACCTGATGATCGACGAGTCGGTCGCGTTCGCCCTGGCCCAACGCGATCCCGTTCAGCGGCGGTTGGCGTACTGGGTCTGCGGCGTGGGCCTGATGATCTGCTGGAACCTCGGTGTCGTGATCGGAGCCGTCGGCGGCGCCGCGATCAGCGACACCGATGCCCTGGGACTCGACGCCGCGTTCCCCGCGGTCCTGCTCGCCCTGGTCCTGCCGTCGCTGCGTACCGCGTCGATCCGCCGGGCCGCGGCCGCCGGAGCGGTCGTCGCACTCGCGGCGACGCCGTTCCTGCCGGCGGGATTGCCAGTGCTTCTCGGCCTGCTCGGCATGGTCGTGGGGCTGCGATCGAGTCGGCCGCGCGAGCCGGAACGGATGGCCGCATGAGCACCTCGATGACGCTGGTCGTTGCCACCCTCGTACTCGGCACCGGCACCTACGCCTTCCGGCTGGCCGGACCGCTGCTGGGCGATCGGGTCGAGCTGTCGGCCCGGCTCGAGGAGCTGGTCAGCCTCGCGACGGTGGTGTTGCTCACCGCGCTGGTC
>JBKOYM010000133.1:0-14880 GCA_046725375.1 Actinomycetota bacterium | reverse complement strand
GGCGGTGTTAGAGACCGTATCGAGAGATTATCGACCGGCGGTCCTGGCCAACGCGTTCGGCCCCGAGAGCATGGTCATGACCGACCTGATCGCGAAGCACGAGTTCGACATCGGCATCTTCAGCATCGACACCGGTCGGCTCCCGGAGGAAACCCACGCCGTGGCGCACAGCGTCCACCAGCGTTATGGGCCAATCATCCAGATGATCACCCCGGACGCCGGCGAGGTCGCGGCCTGGACGGCTGAGCACGGTCAGAATGGCTTCTACGACGCCGTCGAGCTTCGTCACGGCTGCTGCAACGTGCGCAAGGTGGCCCCGCTGCGGCGGATCCTGACCGGCAAGCGCGCCTGGCTCACCGGTCTTCGCCGAGAGCAGTCGGTGACCCGTCGTGACCTGATCGTGAGCGCGTGGGACGACGACTACGGCGTGCACAAGTTCAATCCCATGCTTGACTGGACCACCGAGCAGGTGTGGGCCTACATCCACGACCACCGGGTGCCCTACAACAAGCTCCATGACAAGGGATACACCAGCATCGGCTGCGCGCCGTGCACCCGGGCGATCGCGCCGGGCGAGGATCCCCGTGCCGGTCGCTGGTGGTGGGAGTTGGACGCCGTCAAGGAATGTGGTGTTCACTTCGACCCCAAGACGGGGCGGATGCAGCGGACCAGCACAGCGGCCGCCGATGCGTCGATCGAGAGCGCAGACGATACTGAACAGCTAAGGGTCACCGAGCCGGAGCCATCGATTGCCGTCTCGACCGACCATGGAGGGAAGACTATGCGGGTACTCATTCTGGGCGGCGACGGCTTTTGCGGCTGGCCCACGGCGCTGCACCTGTCCGCGCAGGGACACGACGTGGCGATCGTGGACAACCTGTCCCGGCGCAAGATCGATATCGAGCTCGAGGTCTCCTCGCTCACCCCGATCAGGCCCATGGGCGAGCGGCTCCGCGCATGGACCGAGACGTCCGGCAAGGAGATCCCCTTCTACAACATCGACGTGGCCGTCAACTACCAGCGGCTGCTCGACCTGTTCGAGGACTGGCAGCCGGACGCGCTGGTGCACTTCGCCGAGCAGCGTGCCGCGCCGTACTCGATGAAGAGCAGCTGGCACAAGCGCTACACCGTCGACAACAACCTCAACGCCACCAACAACGTGCTAGCGGCGGTGGTCGAGAGCGGTCTCGACATCCACGTCCTGCATCTCGGCACGATGGGCGTCTACGGCTACGGCACCGCCGGCATGAAGATCCCCGAGGGCTACCTGGCCGTCAAGGTGGAGACTGGCGACGGCAACCTGGTCGACCAGGAGATCCTCTACCCCGCCAATCCGGGCAGCATCTACCACCTGACGAAGACCCAGGACCAGTTGCTGTTCGCGTACTACAACAAGAACGACCACGTCCGGGTCACCGATCTCCACCAGGGCATCGTGTGGGGTACGCAGACCAAGGAGACCCGCCTCGACGAGCGGCTGATCAACCGGTTCGACTACGACGGCGACTACGGCACGGTCCTCAACCGGTTCCTGATGCAGGCCGGGATCGACTATCCGCTCACCGTGCACGGCACCGGCGGGCAGACCCGGGCCTTCATCCACATCCAGGACACCGTCCGGTGCATCCAGCTGGCCATGGAGAACCCACCGAAGCGCGAAGACCGGGTCCACATCTTCAACCAGATGACCGAGACCCACCGGATTCGCGATCTCGCCAAGATGATCTCGGACCGCACCGGCGTGAAGATCGCCAACCTGCCGAACCCGCGCAACGAAGCCGACGAAAACGACCTGCACGTCGTCAACGACCGCTTCCTGCACCTCGGCCTTACCCCGATCACCTTGAGCGAGGGCCTGATGGAGGAGGTCACCGAGATCACCAAGAAGTACGGTGCCCACTGCGACCGGTCCAAGATTCCGTGCGTCTCGGTATGGAGCGAAGACGCCGCGGCCGCGAAGGCAGGGGTGACCGAGCCGGACGCCGCCGCGGCGGCGGTGACCGAACGGACCTGACCGATGGCCGAGCGTGCCGGACCGGCGCCGGCTACTCCGGACGGCGCCGTTTCGTGGCGATCGATGCGGCAGTACTTCCAGGGCCGCAACATGGTTCGATACCTGCGGCCCGTTCCGGAGCACGGGATCATCTACGTGAAGAACCCAAAAGCCGGCTGCTCGACGATTCTGGTGTGGCTCGACCGGCTCCACACTGGCGAGTACGACTTCGAGTTCGGGGACGTCCACCGGGAACACCGTCTCCCAAAGATTGGCGACGTCGGCCGTTCGACAGTCGTACGGATGTTGTCAGGCGAGGCCTACCGCTTCACCTTCGTGCGACACCCGTTGCGCCGCTTCGAGTCAGTTTACTGGGACAAGATGGTCCATAAGCTAAAATGGCGTCAAAAGATGCCAGCGGCACTCGGACTGAACCCGAGCCCGGACACCATCGTCTCCTTCGAGCAGTTTCTGAGCATCGTGGAGCAGCAAGATCCCGTCAGCGAGATGAACTCGCACTGGCGACCGCAGCACATCAACCTCATGCACCCGCTAGTCACCTATGACCACATCGGCCGGCTGGAAACCTTCGCGGCCGATCTCGAGCACATCCGCGAGGCGGCCGGACTTCCGCACGTGCCGTTCGAGGTACGCAACGCGTCAAGGCACACGACGGCCGACAGCGTGTACGACGGCCGGCCCGACCTGGTCCGGCGAGTCGAGCAGCTCTACGCGACCGACTTCGAGCTATACGGCTACTGACGTCCCAGCCGCGGAAAGGTCCCTCGCTATCATCGGCGAGTGTTCATCTGCGACTCCCGCCGGCTGCTGTTCGTTCACATACAGAAGACCGGCGGCACATCGGTGACCCGGCTGCTTCAGGACGCCATCCCGGACGGCCAGGCATACGGAGGGCAGCGGCAGCATGAGACCCTGCCGAGGATATTGAGGCGCCAACCCGAAACCGCAGGCTATTGGACATTCGGATTCGTACGAAACCCGTGGGCTCGGATGCTCTCCTGGTGGTCGAGAATCCAGGATAACCAGGCGGCGGCAGCGGCGGGCCGCAGCGGGGCCGCGGCCTGGTTGGAGAAAACGCAGTTCCGACGGGCGGTCGCCGCGATGCCAGACTTCGACACCTTCATCGCCAAGGCTCCCGAAGAATGGGAAGTCTTCCGGCGTCCGCAGGTCAAATGGCTGACGAGTCGAACCAGACGAGCCGATTTCGTTGGCAGGACGGAGACGCTTGCAGCTGACATCCGGGCCATCTTCGCCAGATTCGACTTGCCTCTGCCCGGCGAGCCGCCCAGGGCCAATCCGAGCAAGCACACCGACTACCACGACTACTACACGAGCGCGACACGTGCTCGCGTCGGCGAGATCTTCGCCGTCGACATCGCCACGTTCGGCTACGAGTACTGACGAGGGTCGGCCAACTCGCGGATCTGGTCGATCGCCATCTCGGGCAGCGATCGGATGATCGACCTGCGGTTGCGGCTCTGTCGAGGAGCTCTACGCGACCGACTTCGAGCTGTACAGCTACTGAGCGGGAGCCGACTCACGGGGCCCAGGTCGGGCCAGCTCGCGGATCCGCCCCCATCAGTGAGAATGCTTCTCGTTCATGACCTCTTTGACGCGGGACTCATCGAACTCCACACCGAGCCAGTCGAACAGACCACGCAATCTGCCCGGATCATGCACATAGTCATCGTAGTGAATGTGGTAGGCGTCATCGCCGAGACTCGTCTTGAGCGCGAGCATCCGTTCCTGTGCCTCGGCGAGGACCTCACGGGCGTCGCTCTTCGTCGCCCACCACTTGCTGACGACAACGTCCTCAAGGTTGCGCGTGTTGATCACGAATCGGGCACCCGGAAATACCGCCCGCAAGAAGTCGACGTACTCGACCAGGTCGCTCTGGAGCCATCGGATCTCCTTGAATCCCACGACTCTGGAGTCCTTCTCAGGCCGAATGACCGTCGCGAGCAGCAGCGCCCGCAGCTCCTTCAGCGCGAGGCGCGTCGGGTAGCCTCCGATGCCGAACCACGCGCTCCGCGAGCTCCTCCATTTTGGGCTGGATGTGCGGCTGTGTTCCGCAGTGGTGTGGAACTTGTAGAGGTGGTACGCCGCACCGCCGTTCTCACCGCGGATCAGATAGCCAGGGATCGACGACAGGATGCCTTGGAGAAGCGTCGAGCCTGAGCGACCGTAGGTCACGATGAACAGGTACTGCAGGTCGCTGCGGTCGTCGTGGCGCAAGCTTCGCTGGGTCGCAGCCAGTTTCATGTTGCGCGTCTTCAACGCGTCTCTCTGGACGCGAAGCTCTGCGACCCGCTGCTGCAGATCGTCGCGTTGTTGGACCAGGCGTCTGAGCGAGGGGAAGACGCGGATGGCGATGCCGGTCCACCAGCGGCGGCCCATGCCGCTACGCGGCGTCATGGTGCCGTCGACATTGTCATGCAAAACTCCTGTCGATCTAGGCCGAAGCTCCCCTAGTTGTGTGACGGGTTGTCTCGTTGCCCAGGGGCTTGTGGTCTGCCGAAGCAGTGCGAGACGGTCGATCAGTTCGAATGCCAGGCATTGTAGCGGCGGTGGGTGTGGTGGTCATGGTTCGGACGAACCACTCGAACCTTCGAAGCCACGGCTACTGAGTGGGCGCCGACCTGCGGTCCCTCGGCTGGGTCAGGTCGCGGATCCGATCGATCGCCATCTCGGGCAGCGATCGGATGATCGATTTGCGACGGTGGCTCTCTACCACCAGAGAGAAGTCGCGACGCCGCTTGAAGATGATCGTGTCCGGGACGACGACGTGCTTCCACCCCTTCGACATGGTCTCAATGGCGAACTGCCAGTCCTGGTATGACAGGCCGTTGGCTACGTCGCGGCGGACGTAGGGCACTTCGAGGTGCGCTTCCCGAGGCGTTAAGCAGAGCGAGTCATAGCAGTTGTTGGCGTAGAAGAAGTGAGGCGTGAACAGCGGCGAGTCCTGGTCGATGGTCTGGAGTAGGTATTGGGCGCCGTCGAAAACGATGTTCACCTCGGGGTGCGCGATCACACGCTCACCCTTGTCTGTGGCCGCCGCCAAGACAGCGAGACCGTCTGCCAGCCAGTTCTCGCTGAACAGGTCGTCGGCGTCCAGGAAGGCGATGAAACGTCCAGACGTCTGCGGCACCAGGGCGTTGCGGACCCGTCCGAGGTCACCCTCGTCCATGGTCCAGCGTTCCCAGTGGTCGAAGTCGGACCGGTGGAAGTAGCTGGTGGTCGCCTCGGACGCCTTGTCCAGGGCGACGATCGTCTGAACCGTGTATGCGGCCGCGCGAGCGGCCTCGACCGCCACGTCGGCCGACTCCATTGTCGGACCGCAGACGAGAGTCTCGTCGTGGGCGGTCACGATGAGGGTCAGGTCCGTGGTGGTCATCAGGCAGTCTCTCGGACCCTTGGCCCGGCGAGGTCGCGGATCCGGTCGATCGCCATCTCGGGCAGGGACCGCACGATCCCCTTTGAGCCCCTGCTCTCGGTGACCAGGGAGAAGTCGCGACGCCGCTTGAAGATGATCGTGTTCGGGACGACGACGTGCTTCCACCCCTTCGACATGGTCTCAATGGCGAACTGCCAGTCCTCATAGGCCAAGCCCTTGTCAAGGTCCAGGTGGATGTAGGGGACCTCCAGGTGCACTTCGCGCGGTGCCAGGCACAGCGAGTCGTAGCAGTTCCGCACGTACAGGAAGTGCGACGTGAACAGCGGTGAATCCTGGTCGACGTTCTGCCAGAGATAATTGCTGGCGTCGAAGACGACGTTCACCTCGGGGTGCGCGATGACGTGCTCCCCTAGATCGTTGGCCGCGGTCAGGGTGTCGAGCCCGTCGGACAGCCAGTTCTCGCTGAACAGGTCGTCGGCATCCAGGAAGGCGATGAACCGTCCGGAGGTCCGAGGTAGCAGCGCGTTGCGGACCCGTCCGAGGTCGCCCTCGTCCATGATCCAGCGTTCCCAATGGTCGAAGTCGGGCTGGTGGAAGTAGCTCGTCGTGGCATCGGTCGCCTTGTCCAGGGCGACGATCGTCTGGACGGTGTAACCGGCGGCACGCGCGGCCTCGACCGCCACATCCGCCGACTCCATGGTCGGCCCGCAGACCAGGGTCTCGTCGTGGGCGGTCACGATCAGCGAGAGGTCGGTGTCGGTCATCGGTCGCCCTCCACGGCCCCGTCGTCGACGAGCAACACCTCCGCGGCCCGCGCCGCAAACGCCGTGTCGCCGCGCTCAGCGGCCGGAAAGACGTGTAGCCGCTCGCGGTCGTTCTTACCGACTCGGTAGGTCTCGGTGAGCTCGTGAACGAGGTCGTCACTGTCAGCGATCACACCCGCGACGTAGTCGTACGTGCGGTAGAAGTGGCTGAGGCTCCGGCCGGACCAGTTGCCCATCGCGGTCTGCTCGTTGCCCGAGAAGTACAGGAACAACCGCTCCGTAGCCGCCAGAGCGCGCGCGTACGTTCGCAGCGCGTCGTAGAGCATCTTCGACTCGACGTTGACGATGGCGTCGGCGTGGAAGGTTCGCAGCAGCATGACGAGGGCGTGCTCTCGTCGCTCCCTCGGCAGGTCCCTCGCCATCCGCGCGAAGTCGATCTGGCGAACCCCGTCGGGATAGCGACCGACCTCGGCCTCGGTGCTGACGTCGGTGGCGATCACCACGATCTCGTCGGGGTCCATCTGGATCGCCAGCGCGTGAGCGAGATCGTCGTCCATCCGGCGGCCGTCGCCCGCCCCAGTCCCGTCGGCCACGAGGACGACGCGCGCCGGCCGGAACTCCACCGCCTCGTGGGCCTGGTAGATGGCGCAGATCTCGTCCACCACGACCCGCCTGCTGAGCGGGATGAGGTGGGGGTTGGCGATCTCGGTCCAGGTGGCGCCGATCAGGGGTTCGATCTCGGCGGCCTTGGCGAAGACCTCACCCAACTTGCCGGTGCGGAACCGCTGCTGAAGATCGCGGCGCCGCTCGGCGATGAGGTCGGCCACCTCCTCCGGTGGCAGCCCCAGGACGGGGGCGATGCGGTTGATGCGCGGGGCGGGATCGGCGATGTCGCCGGCCGCTCTTCCGCGCTTGAGCCAGTACAGGAAGGGGTTTCGCACCTTCTGCGGCGATGTCTTGTGCGGATAGCGATCGACGTACTCGGTCATGGAGAAGTCGGGGTGCGGGCTGAGCCCCTCGGAGCGGCCGTTCTCCAGGAAGTGCTCGATGAGGTCGACCTCGGGTCTGTCGAGCAGGCTCGGCGACTGCAGCAGGTAGTGCAGAACGTCGAAGTTCTCGTACAGCAGGTCGTAGTCGGGGTTGGCTCCGATCCGCATCCGGCGCTTGGCACGCAGCACCGCCTCGTCCATCACCGGCCCGAGGTTCGTGGTCTCCAACCCGACATCGGGCGCGCGTCCGGGGCGCCGTGCCGGTGGATTGGACTCAGGGTTATCCGGCGCGGCCTGCCGCTGACCCGGAGACCGGCGGCGCATTCGGCCGGCCCAGCTCCGCCACGGTCGACTCGTCACTGGCTCATCCCCTCGCGGGCTCGACGGACTGGTCGGTCGGTCGGGCGCTGAACCACGCCCAGGTGTGCCGGAGGCCGTCCTCCAGAGGCGTCGCCGGCGCGAACCCGAAGGCCGCCCGCGCCTTGTCGATCTGGCACCAGGTGTCGCGTACCTCGCCGGCTCGGAAGTCTTCGTACGCGACGTCGAGCTCGCGGCCCGTCACGACGCGGATGTGATCGAGGAGCTCGTTGACGGTCGTCGGCGCCCCGCTCCCCAGCTGGAAGGCGCCCTGTGCATCGCTCTCCACGGCGGCCCAGATCCCCTCGACGAGGTCGCCGACGTAGAGGTAGTCGCGAGTCTGGCTGCCGTCGCCGTAGACGACCAGCTTCTCCCCGGCGAGGATCCGCTTGTAGAAGTGGGCGACGACCGAACCCTTGTGGAACGAGCGCGGACCGTAGACGTTCGAGAACCGCAGCGCGCAAGTGCTCATGCCGTACGAACTGGCGTACGCGCTCAGATAGCCCTCGAGCATCAGCTTCGAGGCGCCGTACGGTGACGTGGGCTGCGGAGCCATCCGCTCGTGCACCGGCGGCTCGACATCGCCCAGGATCGCCCCGCCGGTGGACGCGGCGACGACGCGTCGGATGCCGAGCTCGCGACAGAGCTCGAGAAGGTTGAAGCTGCCGACGACGTTGGACTCGAAGTTGTGCGTCGGGGCGGCGATGCTCTCGATCACTCGGGTGTCGGCCGCTAGGTGCACGACGATGTCCTGTCCTTCGAGCGCGGACCGCAGCCACTCTCGGTTGCGGAGGTCACCGGCGACGAACCGGACCTTGTCGAGATCGAGGTGTCTCTTGTCGCCGAGAGACTCGTTGTCGATGACGGTGACAGCGACGTCGCCCAGGCTGGTCAGATAGTCGGCCAGATGGCGGCCGATGAAGCCGGCGCCGCCGGTGATCAGGACGTTTGTCATCTGTGCTCTTTCGCGGTCTCGGCTGACGATCGTGCGTACGATACCTTGCGGGTGACGCCTGGTCGCGACGACGGGGTGTTCGCCGACCGACAGTCGACGAGGGGACGAGCTGTGCCTGCCGCAACCGCACCGCCGAGCATCCCGCTGGACCTTGCCCTTCACATCGGTTCGAACAAGACCGGCACGTCGTCCATCCAGTACTTCCTCCGCGACAACCGGGAGCGGCTGGCCGAGCTGGGCCACCTTTTCCCCGAGTCTCCGGGCAACGCGCGGCATACCCAGCTGAGCCTCTTCGTCAAGTCCGACTCTGAGCTAGAGAAAACCGTCGAGTGGTACCGCCAGAGGCACTCCGATCCAGCCAGGTTCCGCAAGTCCTTCCGGCGTCGGCTGTTCGCGGAGATCGAGCGATCGGGCCTGTCCCGCGTCCTGTTGTCCGACGAGGCGCTCTACGCCTCCTCGAAGCGGTCGCTGCGGCGGTTGAGCGAGTTTGTCGGCCGGCTCGCCAACAACCTCCGGGTGGTGGTCTATCTGCGCCGGCAGGACGACCATCTCGTGAGTCGCTACCAGCAGGTGGTCAAGGTCGGTGAAATCAAGCGGCTGAGCGAGTGGGCGAACGAGCCGGACCATGCCGACACCTACGACTACTACCACCGGCTGCGGACGTGGGAGCGGCTGCTGGAACCGGACGCGTTCGTGGTACGCCGCTTCGAGCCGGACAGCTTCGTGGACGGCTCACTCTTCCAGGACTTCTTCGAGGCCGTAGACATCAACGCCCGCGCCGAGGACATGACCCACCCCCCGACCCGAAACGTCAGCCTCGACGCTGAGACTGTGGAGTTCCTGCGGCTCTACAACCTCTATCGCGTCGAGAACGAAGCGGCGAGGCCAGGCGTGATCAATAACTGGAAGCTGACCAGGCGCCTGGCCGAGCGCGCCAGAGGGCCGGTTCTGACGCTGCCAAATCCCGTCCTGGATAGCTTCATGGCGCAGTGGGACGAATCCAACCGGGCCGTAGCACGGCGATACCTACGTGACGCCAACGGGGAGCTGTTCCGGATGCCTCGAAGGACCGGCAACACCACCACCGAACAGCACCTCGATCCCGATCGCCTCGATCATTTCCTGACCCTGCTGGAGCTGCCGGACGAGGTACACGCACCGTTGCGCCGGGTCGTCGAACGCGAGGCCAAGGACCGCTGACACGCCTACCAGGCGGCATAGCGCCGCGCGGACGTGGCATTGTCGGGGTATCCGCCACCAAGAGTCGACGAGGGCAGGCATTGTGCCAACGGCAACCGAAATGCAGAGCACCCCACTGGACCTGGTGCTCCACATCGGCTCGGGCAAGACCGGCACATCGTCGATCCAAGCATTCCTGCACCGCAACCGGGACCGGCTGGCCGATCTCGGGCATCTGTATCCGCGCACACCGGGACTGACTCGGCACGTCCGCCTGGGTCTTTTCATCCAGCCCGACGACAGGCTGCCCACGTTCATCGCCTGGCATCGGCAGGGCGCTTCCTCGCCCGAAGCGTTCCGCAAGTCGTTTCGTCGACGGCTGCTCCGGGAGATCAACGAGTCGGGGCTGTCGCGAGTCATGTTCTCCGACGAGGCGCTCTACGGCTCTCCACCAGAGGCGCTCCGGCGGCTGCACAAGTTCGTTGACCGAATTGCCGGCAGCCTCCGGCTCGTCGTCTATCTGCGCCGGCAGGACGACCACCTGGTGAGTCGCTACCAGCAGGTGGTGAAGGTCGGTGAGACCAGGCGGCTGACCGAGTGGTCGGGCGAGCCGGAACACGCCGATACCTACGACTATTACAACCGGCTACGCACGTGGGAGCGGCAGCTCGAACCGGACGAGTTTGTAGTACGGCGCTTCGAGCCCGAGGACTTTGTTGACGGCTCGCTCGTCCAGGACTTCCTCGAGGCGGCTGGCATCGATGCCCGGGCCGACGACATGATCCAGGCTCCGAGCCGCAACGTCAGCCTCGACGCCGAGACCGTAGAGTTCCTCCGGCTCCTCAACCTCTATCGCGTCGAGAACGAGGACGCCAGCGTAGGATTGATTGACAATAGAGCGTACGTCAAGCGACTCGCCGAGGTCTCGACAGGACCGATCCTCACGCTTCCACCCGCCTCATTGGACCGATTCATGGCCCGGTGGGAAGAAGGCAACCAGGCTCTGGCGCAGCGATACCTGAGCGATGGCCGAGAGATGTTCCGCATGCCTCGCAAGACCGACGACACCACGGCCGAGCAGCATATCGACCCCGAGCGCCTCGACTATTACGCCACCTTGCTGGAGCTCCCGGAGCAGGTGCATGCGCCGTTGCGCCGGATGGCCGAGCGAGAGGCAAAGGAACGCTGATGGGTTCGCTGGACCTTATTCTGCACATTGGATCCGCCAAGACCGGCACGTCATCGATCCAGGCATTCCTGCACCGCAACCGGAACCGGTTGGCCGACCTCGGCTGCCTCTATCCACTCACGCCTGGGAGAAGGCGACACCGCCGTCTCGGCCTTTTCGTCCAGCCCAAAGAGGCACTCGCTGACACTCCCGGCTGGGACCGAGAGGGCTTCTCCTCGGCGGAGGCGTTCCGCAAGGCGTTCCGCCGCCGGCTGTTCACGGAGATCAACAGGTCCGGGCCGTCCCGCGTCCTGATGTCGGAGGAAACCCTCTACGGCTCACCGGACGAGGTGCTACGGCGGCTGAGCCGATTCGCCCACCGGATCGCTGGCAACCTCCGGCTCGTCGTCTATCTGCGGCGGCAGGACGACCACCTGGTGAGTCGCTACCAGCAACTGGTGAAGGTCGGGGAGACTCGACGGATGGCCGAGCGGATGCGACAGGTCGACTTCTCTAAGACCTACGACCATTTCGCCCGGCTGCGTACGTGGAAGGACCTCGTGGCTCCGGACGAGCTCGTCGTGCGTCGCTTCGAGCGCGACAGTTTCGTCGACGGCTCGCTCTACCAGGACTTCCTCGACGCCGCCGGCATCAATCTCCGGGCAGACGAGCTCGAACCGGTCGAGGAGCCGCTCAACGAGAGCCTGGACGCAGAGGCCGTGGAGTTTCTGCGGATCCTCAACATCGTCCGAGCGGAGAACGATGCGGCAGCGGCGGCCTTACCGCCCCGCAACCGGCCCCTAGTCATCCGTCTGGCCGAGGCCACCAAAGGGCCGACCTTGACGCTGCCTGCTCCACTCCTGGACCGGTTCATGGCGCGATGGGAGGAGTCCAACCAGCGTGTAGCGCGCGAGATCCTGGGCGACGAAAGCGGGCAGCTGTTCCGGATGCCCCGGAAGACCGGCAACACCACGACAGTCCAGCACCTCGATCCCGACCGGCTCGACCACTTCGTCACGCTGCTGGAGCTGCCCGAACAGGTGCATGCTCCGTTGCGCCGGGTCGCCGAGCATGGAGCCAAAGACCGCTGACGCGCCTACCGTCGAGCCGAGCCCAGGTCGCGGATGCGGTCGATCGATATCGCCGGCAGCGCACGTACGAGTGACGACCGGCCGTCGCGTTCGGTGTCCGAGGGAAGCTCGCGCCGGCGCTGGAAGATGATCGTGTCCGGCACGACGACGTGTCGCCAGCCCGTACTCATGGTCTCAACGGTGAACTCGGCGTCCCGGTACGGGGTTTCCAGTGCGCCCCGCGGCGCGATGCACGGCGAGTCGTAGTAATCGCGGAAGCAGAGATAGTGCGACGTGAACAGTGGCGACCCCTGGTCGATGTTGACGTGCACCACCTTTCGCCCGTCGAAAACCACGCTGAGCTCGGGATGGGCGATGGCGCGCTCATCCCGTCCGGCGGCCGCGTCCAGGGCGGCGACCCCCTTGGCCAGCCAGTTTTCGCTGCACAGGTCGTCGGCGGAGAGGAAGGCGAGGAAACGCCCGTCGGATTCGGCGGCGACGGCGTCGCGAACAGTGCCGCGCTCCTGGACGACGCGCCGCTGCCAATGGTCGAAGAGCGGCTGGTGGAAGTACGCCGACGTGGACTCGGTCGGCGCGTCGAGGCCGATGACGGTCTCGACCGTGTACCCGCGCTGCCGCGCCGCGTCGACGGCGAGGTCGGCAGCACGCATGGTCGGACCGCAGACCGCCGTCCCGTCGTGGGCGGTCACGACCGCAGTGAGGTCCGTGCTCATCTGGTGACGCCCTCCTGTCGGAGCTTGCCGAGCAACACGCTGGCGGCATGGTCCGCGAACTCCGGCCGGCCGCGTTCGCGGAGCAGTCGGTCGCGCAGCGCCAGCGACCGTTGGCGGGCCGCCGTCTGGTCGGCCAGTACGTCGCGGATCGCCCGCACGTAGGCATCCGGATCGTCCGGATCGTGCACCGGCCAGGCGTCGTCATCGCCGAGTACCTCGCCGGTGCCGCCGACGAGACTGCCGACGATCGGGAGACCGGTCATGCCCACCTCGAGCAGCTGGCTCGGGACACCGTCCCAGCCGGACGTGTAGAGCCACACGTCGGCGTCGGATAGATCGAGCTCGGAGATGTGGCCGTAAGCATCGTTGAGCTGGATGTTGTCCGGCACCTGATGGAGATGCGACGGAGTCAGGACCGACTCGCCCCACATCCGGAAGTCGACGTCGGGCATGCGACGGGCAACCTCGAGAAGGATGTCGATTCGCTTTTGCCGGTCCCATTTGCTGGCCCAGAAGACCTGGGGTCGCCGCGACGGATCCGGCGGTGGCGCGGAGACGACGGGTACGCCGGGGTCGACCGGGGCGGAGAAGACATGGAGGCGGCTCGCATGCTCCTGGCCGAGTTGGTGTCTGTCCCGCAGCCAATCCGCCAGGAAGTTGCTGTCGGTGATGACTCCCTCGACGAGGTCGAACGTCCGGTAGAAGAACCGCAGCGGAAAGCCCAGCCAGTTGCCCATCGCCGTCTGCTCGTTGCAGAACAGTACGGAGAAGATGCGCTCGGACTCGGTGAACGCCTCCCCGTACGTCGCCATCGCCTCGTAGAGCAGCCGCGAGTTGATGTTGACCACCACGTCGGCATGGAACGAGCGGATCAGCGTGGCCAAGGCATGCTGTGCCTGCTCTTTCGACAGATCCTCCACGAGACCGGCGAAGTCGATCTGACGAACGCCGTCGGGATACCGATCGACGGGACCCTCCGTACTGTCGTCGGTGTAGACGACCACCATGTCACTGGGGTCGACGTACGAGCTGAGGGCGTGGGCGAGGTGACCCTCCATCCGGCGTCCCCCGCCCCATCGCGCCCGTTTGATCACGAACACCACCCGAGCGCGCCGGAAGCCAGCCGCCTGCTGGGAGGTGTGGAGGGCGACGACCTGGTCGACGACGTCGGGTGCGACCAGCGGCGGGATCGTCGGCCGCGTGGTCTCGGTCCAGGTGTCGGCGATCAGCGGCTCCACCTCCGCCGCCCGGGCGAACATCGCACCGAGCGTGCCCGTGCGCAGGCGTTCCTGAACATCGGATCGGAGGCCGGCGAGTGTCTCGGCCAGCTCGCCCGGCGCCATGCCGAGGACGGGTGCCATCCTCTCCAAACCGGGCGCGGGGTCGGCAATCTCTCCGGCCGCCTTGCCCCGCTTGAGCCATTCGACGTAGGGACTCTTCTCGGGGCCGTCCGCCCGCTCCGGGTAGCGCGCGAGGTAGGACCGCATGTTGAAGTTGATCTCGGGGCTCGCCTTGGCATTCGCCCCGTTTCGGAGGAAGTGCCGCAATGGGTCGGTGTCGGGCGCAGACAACAGGAACTGCGCTTGCAGCAGGAAGTGCACGAGGTCGAAGTGCTCCGCTGCGAGGTCGTAGTCGGCGTCGGTTCCGGCGGGCTGCATGCGTCGCCGGGCCCGAGCGACGGCAGCGTCCATGATCGGTCCGAGGTTCGTCGTCTGGTCCGCTGGATGCTCGGTGTCGCCCTCCGCTGTGGCGCCACCGCGGCGCAGCCCGTCCCGGAGCGACCGGACAAGCCGGTTAGCGGCCATGAGCTCGGCCTCCTCTCGTCACCGCTTGGGCCTCCGCCGCAGCCGGCGCATGCGAGGGACTCCGGCCGCCGGTCGAACGGCGGCCGGTTTGACGCCTGACTTGGCTGCTCCGTGCTTGCGGCGGCGTGGATTCGACTCGGCGGCAAGGATGCTCGACCTCGCGACCGCCTCACATTCCTCGTAGTAGCGCACGTACTGGTCGCGCAGCTCGTCGAGCGACGCGGCGCGCGGATCGTCATCGTTGACCACGGGATCGTCGACCAACGCTCCCAACCGCTCCCAGACGTCGAGCGCCAGTTGCCGCAGTGGATCCGGCAGCTTGAGGTCATCGATCGAGGAACGGCTGCGATGTAGCTCCGGATCGATGATCTTCGAGGCGGCCTCGATCTGGGCCTCGGTGGCGCTCGGCACCAGGCGCAGGCCCAGTTGGCTGTCGGCCCTGCGAGTCTCT